>NZ_JANQVQ010000131.1 GCF_030730205.1 Paraglaciecola sp. | reverse complement strand
AAAATCCAATTTGAGTTGACCCAATAAGTTAAAGCTAATGATAGCAGTATCATAACTCCAGCAACTAAACGCAAGGCCGCATGTAATTTCATTTTAACTCTCCACTGTGAATAGGCATCTATATTAGACCCTCCTAATATTAGAAGCAACTAATATTAGCAATTTCTAATATAACGCTTATAATGCGCTAAGTTTGTTAATAAGCCATAGGTTGAACAAGGTGGAATTAGAACAATTAGCCAACAATGCTAGTCAAGCTGAGGCCTTTATGAAAATACTGGCGAATAAAAATCGCTTAATGATTTTGTGTACGCTATTAAACCAAGAGTGCAGCGTGTCCCAGCTCAATGCTAATGTGCCGTTAGGCCAATCAGCCTTATCACAGCATCTTGCCGTACTGCGTGAGCATAAGTTGGTGGATACGCGCCGCGATGCCCAGAGTATTTATTACTCGGTCAGCGATCCGCGGGTTAAACAAATCATTGAAAAACTCTACGAGTTTTTTTGTGGTGCCTAATCTAACTTCACTGGAGATAGCCCGTGACTGAACACCTCAATTCCACCCCCATTGACAAAGCAGTTCGATACTCGCTGAAGGGTGGCTTACCGCTATTTTTATTTATGTTTGCCATCGTGGCAGGCATTATTGCTTTGCAAATCACCCCACGTGAAGAAGAGCCCCAAATTGTGGTTCCGATGATTGAGGTGATGGTTGATGTCCCCAATTTAACCGCGCGACAAGTTGAGCGACAAGTCACAACGTCTCTCGAAAAGCTACTAACCCAAATATCAGGGGTTGAGCATGTTTACTCCAGCTCCTTAGACGGCAGATTGTCTGTGGTATTACGCTTTTTTGTTGGTGAAAACCGTGAAGATGCCCTACTTAATACCTACAACAAACTTTATGCAAACCAAAACTTAATTCCGCCCGTTGTTGCCAACTGGCAGCTTAAACCGGTGGAAGTGGACGATGTCCCTATTGTAATGATTGGTTTAGTCAGCAGTAACGAGCAACGTTACAACGATGTGGCTTTACATCGCATTGCACAAGAAGTATCAACCCTCTTACAAGGCATTGAAGATACCAGTGAAGTCAAAGTCATTGGTGGCCGTGAACGAAAAATTCAGGTTGAGTTAGACATTACTGCCCTAGCCGCTCATCAAACCAGCGCATTGAATGTTTATGATGCCATCCGTCAGTCTAATCAAATTGAAACCTCATCTGCGGTGGTCATGGGTGCAAAAGCAGTGCTTATTGAATCAGGTGATGTACTGCGCAGTTTAGCTGAACTCAATAACTTAGTGGTGAATATGGTCAATGGCAAAGCCGTTTTATTGCAAGACGTTGCCCAGATCATTGACGCCCAAGAAACAGTCACAGCCTATCAATGGTTAGAGTACAGCCATCAAGCCAAACAGGACAGTCAAACTAGCGAAGATAAAGCCCTCAGCCAGCAAGCCAACCCACTTGTTACCATTAGCGTGGCCAAACAAAAAGGCACCAATGCCGTCAGTGTAGCCGACGCTGTATTGGCTAAAATGGCGGAGCTGAAACAGGATTTTTTACCCCCTGAAGTGCATTACAAAGTACTTCGTGATTACGGTCAAACCGCCAACGAAAAAGTTAACGACCTGACTTCCAGTTTAGCCTTTGCTATTTTCACTGTGGTGGTGTTTATTGCTATTTTCTTAGGCTGGCGCGCCGCTATCGTGGTGGGTTTAGCCATACCGGTTTGTTACGGCCTGACCTTAATGTTAGATTTGATGTTAGGTTACAGTATTAACCGCGTGACCTTGTTTGCCCTCATTTTATCCCTAGGTTTATTGGTAGACGATCCCATCACAGGTATCGATAACATCAGCCGCTTTTTAAACCTACCAAAGAGCAAAGACAACAATCCAAAGGGTGAACGTATTGTTGCCGCTATGGCCGAAATTCGCTCCCCCTTGATCATGTCAACCGTGACCATTATTTTAGCCTTTGTACCCTTGGCGTTTATAACAGGTATGATGGGCCCATACATGGCACCGATGGCCTTTAATGTGCCAATTAGCGTTAGCATATCGGGCTTTGTCGCGTTTTTGATCACGCCGTGGTTGGCCGCAAAAATTCTTAAAAAAGAAGCAGTCGCCGAAGCACATGGCCCGTCTTTTTACGATCGAATGCTCAGCCCTTTAATTGCCAATAAGAAGCGCGCAAAACTAGGGCTGTGGTTAGTCCTGGTCTTATTTATCGCTGCCTGTTTGTTACCGATGTTTCGCAGCGTACCTTTAAAATTATTGCCATTTGACAATAAAAATGAAATTCAGCTACTTATTGACTTACCTGAATCGTCGACCTTAGAAAACAGCGCCGCCCTGACCCAGCAAGTCATGGAAATCGCCAAAACCTTTCCTGAGGTTAGTCTGCTGGCTGCCTACGTAGGCGAAGCGTCGCCCATGGACTTTAATGGCATGGTACGCCAGTACTATCAACGTAATGCGCCTTATCAAGCTGAAGTGCGCTTGATATTGATTGATAAGGCGCTGCGTGAACATCAGTCCCATGGTGTGGTGTTGCGCTTACGTGAGCAATTAGCGCATTTTCAAGGCCCCAATACTCATATCAAAGTGGTAGAAGTGCCGCCCGGCCCACCAGTACTGAGTACGCTTGTAGCTGAAGTATACGCCGAGCCCTTTGTAGATTTAGCCACCCAACAACAAGCGGCACACGTGTTAATGCAACGCCTAGCTAAAGAGCCGCATGTGCTTGAAATAGATTCCAGCATGACGGCCACACAAGAGATTGCGCGCTTTGTGGTAGATAAACAAAAAGCGGCATTATCTGGCATTTCAACAGCGGATATTAACCGTACCTTAGATTTAGCTGTGCAAGGTATCAGCGCAGGTGTATTTCAGCGAGAAAACGAAGCCGTGCCTCTTGATATTGAATTAAAGCTCCCTTTTGTCACGGCCAATCAAGCAAGTGATTTTGATGCTCTGCCCCTCAAAGGCATGTTAGGCATTGCCCAACAAGATGCTGGAGTGGGTTTACAGCCCGCACCGCAACCCATTGTCAATTTGGCCGAGCTGGGGCAATGGCAAACCGTCGAAGTCAGCCAGCCGATTTTGCACAAAGACTTACGTCCGGTAATTTATGTCACAGCAGAACTATCGGGGCGTACGCCGGCAGAAATCATTGCTGATGTGACGTCAGACCGCTTACTCGCTACTGACACCATGAGCGTGGCTGATATTAATCAGGCCATGCTAAACCAAACTCCTTCTAGTGATTGGCAAGAACGCAGCTATCTGAATTCTGGGGCCGATGTTAACTGGGCGGTACCGCAAGGCGTCACCATTAATTTTGGCGGTGAAGGTGAATGGCTGATTACCATCGATGTATTTCGCGATATGGGTATCGCCTTTGCGTTCGCCTTAGTGGGGATCTTTTTTGTACTGCGCTGGCAAACCGCCAGCAGTGGTTTGGCCCTGATTATTATGTCTGCCATTCCCTTAACCGTTATCGGTATCATGCCGGGCTTTTGGTTGATGAATCAGTTTGGTGAGCGCTGGATAGGCGGCGCACCTGATCCGGTATTATTTACCGCAACCGCCATGATAGGCATGATTGCCCTCGCTGGTATCGTAGTCAGAAACTCGCTCATTTTGGTCGAATTTATTACTCTGGCTCGCACGCAAGGCTATAACATCAAGCAAGCTTTGTTGGCCGCTGGCACTGTACGCATGCGCCCTGTGCTGCTCACCGCTGGCACAACTTTATTAGGCAATGTGGTGATTATTCTCGACCCAGTATTTAGTGGCTTAGCGCTGGCCATCATCTTTGGCATCATCGCTTCAACGTTCTTTTCGCTATTAGTCGTCCCAATGGTGTACTTCTTGGTATTTGACAAAGACGATCATTCAACTGACAACAATACCAATACACCCACTATTGGCACTCATTCAAACTCACTCCCATTAACTTCAACACAGGAGAATCCAGCATGAACTCATCAACACTGGGCAAAGTCGTTGCTCCCCTTGGCGCCATCGTTGTTTTAACCGTGTCTATTGCCTGGATGGCGGGTTTGTTTTCTGACAAAGTCGCGCCACATGAGGTCAAGAATAATGATTCAGCGGCTAGTGCGCCTAACAACACATGGCAGGTTGCTGTCAGCAAAATAAGTAAAATGGAATCGGCTCCGGCCAGTTTAAAGGCTCGTGAAACCACCTTGATTTCAAGCCGAATTTTGGCGCGCATTGAAAAAATTAATGTGCGTGCAGGTGATCACGTTACGCAAGGCATGCCGCTGATTGTTTTGGAAAATAGCAGTTTAATGAGTCAAGTTGCCCAGTCAAAATCTCGACTAAGCTCTTTACAAGGTTCAATGAATGAAGCAAAAAATGCACTTGGGCGGGTGCAAAACCTCAAGCAACAGGGCTTGGCTTCAAATGCTGATTTAGACCAAGCGCAAGCCGTGTTTACCCGATTAAGCGGTGAGGTGCAAACCGCCATACAAGGGCAAAAAGAGGCAGAAGCGGCTTTGGGCTATAGCAATATCGTCGCGCCAATTTCAGGTCGAATTGTCGATAGAAAAGCTGAACCCGGCAATATGGCGACTCCAGGTCAGCCCTTACTCGCATTATACAATCCCATGACATTACTTATTGAAGCCGATGTGCGTGAAGCGGTAGCCATTAAGTTAAGCCTAGGCCAACAACTCAGTGTGTATATTGACAGTGTAGATATGCAAATTCCGGCCACTATTTCGGAGCTTGTCCCAGCGGCCGATCCTAACGCCCATAGTTTTATAGTGAAGGCGGATATTCAATTCAATGAACAATTACGTCCCGGCATGTTTGCCCGTTTGCAAATTCCCCTAGAAGATGAAAGCGTCATCCTTGTGCCACAGGCTTGGGTGGAAAGTTTTGGGCAACTAGACCGCGTCTGGGTTGTTAACGACAATCAACTCAGTCGACGTTTTATCAGATTAGGTGAAACCGTGGGTGACAAAGTGGAAGTGGTATCAGGTTTAGTGCCAGGAGAAATAATAAGTCCCATGATAAAATAAGCACTGTTGAGTAAAATAAAATTACGGCACACTGGTGCCGTAAGTTTATTAATGAGTCAACGAGTTACTATGATATTCACGCGCCTTACCACCAAAGTATTACTGGTCAACGTTACCTTGCTCAGCTTCTTCGCTTGCAACTTAAGCGCCGCGAATTCATGGCCAGAAGGTAACAAGGTAGCCATTAGTTTATCTTACGACGATGCCCTTAATAGCCAACTTGACAACGCCCTACCCGCCCTAAATAGCCGAGGATTAAAAGCTTCGTTTTACGTAGTTCCACTATCGGAGGCGTTTAAAAATCGAATTGACGAGTGGAAGGCGTTAGCCCAACAAGGGCATGAACTGGGTAATCATACGTTGTTTCACTCTTGTATCCGCTCACAGCCTGGTCGGCAGTGGGTAGACCCAGCAAATGCCCTAGAAGATAAAAGCGTCAAAGCCATGATCAACGAAATAAGCGTGGCCAACACCCTTCTTACGGCAATGGACGGACACAGTGTGCATACCCTAACCCCACCTTGCTTCGACCAACAAGCCAGAGACGGCAATTATATTGAAGCGGTCAAAGAGCAGTTTATTGGGATAAAAAGCGCAGAAGATCCGAGCTTTGCCACCTTAATCGGTCCCAGTGAAATAAGTGCTGAGGAGATTATTGCGTTTATTGAAAAACAGCCTAAAAACATCAAATTAATCAACGTATTGTTCCACGGCATAGGGGGAGATCATCTGGTCACCACAACCGAAGAACATGCCAAGTTTTTGGATTATTTAGCGGCTAACAAAGATAAATATTGGGTGGATACCTACCGTAATATCATGTTGGCAAAAAATAAACACCAGGGCTGACAGTGCGTTACGTGCAGTGATGTCATCGCTTTGCTAAAAGGTATCCTCCAAGTTGATACGACATCTGTGGAGCCGCTTTGTAAAGGAGTGATTAGCTGAAAACTGCTTTTAAAAATGACAAAAGCACTGCTTCGCGACAAAGCACTCCTTTGCTCATTGCAATACATTGCGGTTTTTCGGATTGCATGGATGTCAGTACGCCAATAGCCCATGAACCTAAAATATCGTAGGCGCTTAAATAAGTTTACAGAGGGTGTCCCAGTGAGTAGGGCGAACTCTTGCTAAGGTCATAATTCTTTGTTTATATAAGGCCTGTGTTTAACTGCTATATAAGAATTTATGCTCACCATTAATAATAAAAAAGCGTTGTTTTTAGTCTCCGCCATTGCGCTAAGTGCTTGCACCCCAGCTACCGATAATAATGCGACAAGTGAAACAACAATGACCCAAATACCTCAAACTAACATGCTTGAATACAACACACCCGGCCAAACCGATGCCGACCACCTTTACCTTGAAGACGTATTGGGTGACAAAGCTCTCGCTGAGGTAAAAGATTGGAATACCCGTACCCTTGATAAACTGATGGCCGATCCTTTGTTTACGCAATTGCAAAGTGAAGCCTTATCCATTTTGCAAAGCAAAGACAAAATCCCCTATGTGTCTTATCGCGCTGGCGAGGTCTTTAATTTTTGGCAAGATGCTGAACACGTGCGCGGTATTTGGCGTAAATCAAGCTTAGAAAGTTACTTAAGCGCTAACACCCAATGGCAAACCATACTAGACATCGATGCCCTCGCGGCAGCTGAAGAAAAAAACTGGGTATATAAAGGTGTTGACTGCTTAGCTCCTGACTATGTGCGATGTATGGTTAACTTATCTGACGGCGGTAAAGATGCCGTTGTGCGCCGAGAGTTTAATACCAGTACGGGCAAATTTATCGACAAGGGCTTTGTTACCGCTGAGTCAAAAGGTGGCATGACGTGGTTGAACGAAAATACCATGGTGGTGGGCGTGGATTTTGGTCAAGGTACGATGACTGATTCTGGCTATCCAATGATTGCTAAATTGTGGCAGCGCGGCACAAGTATGGATAGCGCAACCGAAATTGGCCGCGGAGAACAAACTGACGTAGGTTACTGGGCCAGTGTATGGGAACTCTCTGACGGTCGTCATGAGATATTTACCACTCGTGCCATTACCTTTTACGACAGTGAAACCTATTGGTTTGCGCAAAATCCAGATGGTACGATTGCGCCTGGCAAAAAACTTCCCTTACCCCTGCAGTCTTCCATTTCGGGCGAATTTAAAGGGCAAATCATCGTCAAATTAGCTGAAGACTGGCGTGACTTTGCGTCCGGTACATTGGTCAGTTTTGCCATTGACGACTTCATGGCAGACGGCAAGATTGAGAACGTCAACCTCGTATATCAGCCAGACGAAAAATCCTCTATCGAAAATATTGGTACCACCAAATCTAAGGTATTGCTGAGTATATACCGCGATGTAACCGGTGCCGCCTACGAATTTGATTTCAATGGTGAACAATGGACATCTAAAAAATTGGATTTCCCAGTGAATGGTTCAGTGTCAATTGGCAGTACCAATGAAAAGGAGGACATTGCTTTTATCTCTTCAGAGAGCTTTTTAACACCGGATACGCTGTATGTTTACAATACGCAAACAGGTGAAAAAACCAAAGCTAAGTCGCTACCTAATTGGTTTGATGCCAGCACCATGGTCAGCGAACAGTTTTTTGCGACGTCTACCGATGGCACCAAAGTGCCGTATTTTGTTGTGCGTCAAAAAGACATCAAGTTCGATGGCACTAATCCTACCCTATTGTATGGCTATGGTGGTTTTGAGGTATCACTCAACCCAACTTATTCTGCAACTCGCGGTAAATTATGGGTAGAGCGTGGCGGCGTTTTCGTGCTGTCGAATATTCGTGGTGGTGGTGAATACGGACCTAAGTGGCATCAAGCGGGTTTAAAAACCAAACGTCAAAACATCTACGATGATTTTATTGCTGTAGCGGAAGATCTTATCGCTAAAAACGTCACTTCACCTCAACATCTTGGTATTGAAGGTGGCTCAAACGGCGGCTTGTTGATGGGAGTTATGTATACCCAGCGCCCTGACCTTTTTAATGCTGTGGTTTGTGCCGTGCCTCTACTTGATATGATGCGCTATCACACCTTGTTAGCTGGTGCTTCATGGATGGGCGAATATGGCGATCCAGATGATGCAATTGAAGGGGCCTTTTTACGCAGTATCTCGCCTTATCATAATATTGATCCTGAGGCGAACTACCCTGAGGTGTTTTTTATCACATCAACCAAAGACGACCGCGTCCATCCTGCCCATGCTCGTAAAGCAGCAAAGCGCATGGAAGACCAAGGCCATGCCTTTTTGTATTATGAAAACATCGACGGTGGCCATTCAGCCGCGGCTAATTTAAAAGAAACGGCTAAACGCTTAGCCCTGCAACACACTTATTTATTTGAGAAATTACAACGTAGTAAATAAGGTTTAAACGCAGAAAAAGTCGACCTGATAAGGTACAGAACAGCTATCAGGTCGACGCTTCTTGCTGTTCTGTTTGGGTGAGTAAACGCGCTGTACCTGCTACTTGAGAGTGTATTTTTATAATCGTATTTCAGCTTCTACATCCAGTATCAATTAGTCAATCAACAAAAACGATTAGAAACATCTAATCTATTCAATTTATTTCTAGTTCCAACACGCTACACTGCTTACTTCAGATACATGATCAAGAGGCGCAAAAAGCAACATGCAAATTGGAATGAAGACACTGACTTTCGCAATCACCCATTTTACCGTGGCTTTTTCGGTGGCATGGTTGCTAACTGGCAGCCCACTTATTGGCGGTTTAATTGCCATGGTTGAGCCAGCCATTAACACCGTAGCATACGTTATTCACGAAAAAATTTGGGCGGATAAAAACCTAAAAATAAATGATGACGTGCAGACGATTTAAGGGTGCTTGATGCTTACAAATCAACAAATACAGTCTATGGATGTGCATATTTTACTCAGTATCGTGAATATGAAGTTACGTAATGATTTCACTTCGCTACCACGTTTATGTCAGTCTTTTGAGCTGAATCAAACACTGCTAGAAAGCAAATTGAATAAAGCACACTACGCGTACCAAGCAAGCCTAAATCAATTTCGTTAGGCTTGTAGCTTATGTAGCAGCACATACCGCACAGCGAGGATGTTTCATTAGCGTGAACCTGCGCCATTCACTGGTCATGGCGTCAAACATTAATAATTTATTGGTTAAAGCCTCACCAAAACCACTTAGAATTTTGATCCCTTCAAGCGCTTGCATGGCGCCAATGATGCCCACCACCGGCGACATTATTCCCGCTTCCATGCAGCTTAAGTTCTGCTCACCAAAGCTGGCACTTAGACATTGATAACAAGCGTGTTCTGCGCGCTGGGTAAAGCTACACACCTGCCCTTCCATACGAATCGCTGCGCCCGATACCAGTGGCACTTTAGCCGTGAAACACAGTTGGTTTAACTGCTGGCGGGTCTCGAGGTTGTCGCAACAATCCAACACAAGGTCGTGCAGATTAATTTGCTCACTGAGTTTTGCATCATCCATACGTTTAACGAAAGCACTGACTGATAACAGCGGATTCAGACGTTTAAGGGCGGCTTGCGCCGACTTACTTTTATTGACCCCAAGGGTCGCTTCTGAATGCAATACTTGTCGCTGTAAATTACTGAGCTCTACCTTATCATCATCAACGATGGTGATATGCCCTATGCCAGCGGCTGCCAAGTATTGTGCCGCAGCGCAACCCAAGCCACCGGCACCGATAAGTAAGATACGACTAGCAAGAAGTTTTTCTTGGCCCTCTAAATCAAATCCTGGCAGCATGATTTGCCGGCTATACCGCATGGCTTGTTCTTGATTTAAATGAGGGCTTTGTTGCTCAGATTTCATAGGGATACCCTAAATCGACTTATGTATGATTTTTAACATTTGTCCTGCAAAACAACAAGCTGAGCTTAATTTACGCGGCATACAAACTAGGAATCCTTTTCTGATAAGCTTTAATGTGCTGTATTTTGTTCAACATTTAGACATTTGAGCCTAGATAGGCGATTAGCCGTTGCATTGCGGATAAAATTAAGTAAACTGCGCGTCTTCGGTCGGTGTGTAGCGCAGCTTGGTAGCGCACTTCGCTGGGGGTGAAGGGGTCGTAGGTTCAAATCCTATCACACCGACCATTAACTTCTCCCAGTAGTAAATCTTCGTTTTACGTTAGCACTTCCTTGTTATTTTTCGATTTATAAAGCACTACTAGTTAAGCAAAACTCAAAACAAGCCCGTGAAGGCTTAGCGTTTTTTGGCGAGTATCAATGCCCCAAAAGCAGGCTCGTACAAAGGCTGAACTAAACAGCGTTGCACATCGTTAGCCAACCATGGGCTGATATGGGGTGCGAGACCACCAATAAGGGCGACTTTTTCTGCGCCTTCACTCAATAAACGTCGGGCCAATCGACTCACATAATCCGCACCCTCCTGTATAACCCTTACTGCTATGGCATCGTGCTGTTCAAGTGCGGCAATTACCAAAGGCGCTAAACCCGCAAAAAATACCGCAGGGGCACCATTTACCTGTTCAACTACTGCGCTGCTTGTTTGACAGCCCAATTGCTGTTTCAAATCATCAACCAAAGGGCTAGATTCAGACAAGCCGTCCATGGCTTCTAAACACAGACGAGTAGCGCTTACTCCAATCCAAGCACCGCCACCTTTATCGCCAGTGGTAAAACCGTGACCTCCTAACTGAACGTGTTTGCCCTGATGAACCATAAATGCAGAAGACCCTGTGCCACAAATAATGACAGCGCCCTCTTCGCTGTTGTGCGCACCTAAACAGGCAATATGTAAATCGGTGGTGATTTTGATCGTGGCAAAAGGATGTTGCCATAAGAGCATTTTATCTTTGACGCTAGGCAAACTCACCCCGGCTAAGCCCATTGCTACGTGGCAATAGCGTAAAGCACTTGCAGACAATTGCGCATCTAACACAGCCCGCTCACAGGCTTGAGTAATCGATTCAATGGCTAGACCATAATGTGTTGCAGGATTCGCCGAACCCGCTAATCCTTGACCGATAATGTCGCCCGAACTGTTTTGCAGTAATGCTTTGCACTTTGTACCGCCACCATCAATGCCAATAAAATAATGAGGCTGCACGGTTTACTCCTGAAAACATGACAAAACAAGGTCGCCAAACATAGGTTGATACAAAAGATAAGCCTTGGAAATACCGAATTAAAAGCGCTTAATCGGCGCTTTTGTCGTCGGCACTGATACGACTGGCCGTGGCGCCAGATTGCCCTTTGTATTTGGCATCAACCCTTGCGTTATAGGGTTTATCGGCAAAATCTGACATCAATTCAAAACTAAGTGCACCAATTTTCATGCCTGGTTTAAGCGCTAACGGTAAACGGCCCCCGTTATAAAACTCAAGTACAATATTCCCCGACCAGCCGGGGTCAATCCGGTGTGCAGTGACATGCACCATCAGGCCCAATCGAGCTAAGGATGAACGTCCATCTAACCAACCAACGATATTCGCGGGCAACGTGACCGATTCTAAGGTCACCGCAAGAGCAAGTTCACCGGGATGTAAGAAAAAAGATTTATCCGCAGCAATTTCAATTTCATCACTCATGACATCGTTCAAAGCTGCTTGCACCTCAGCTTTTGGCCCACTTAAATCGATATAAGGGGCGTGCTGGCTTTCAAATACACGAAATTTATTACCCAGACGAATATCCACAGTCACACCGCTGATTTCACTGTAGCCAGGCTCAGGGCTGATGGTGATTTTCCCCTCCTGCATGTACCGATAAATGTCTTTGTCACATAAACGCATAGTTTGTTGCTCGTTTTACTGTAGTTAAAATATGCACCTGTCCGGCACCTTTCATTTTGGCCGTAAGTTTGCGTTGTTCAGCCCCACTTAGCAAGCCAACTTCAAGCCTTTAAACCTGATTAAATGACTTTAGCCATAAGGCTTTAGCGGTTTCTCGTGCCAATTGTTGATAAGCCAAGCTTAGGGCGTGCTGCGGCTCACTTAATTGCAAAGGTTTGCCACCATCAGCATGCTGCCGAATTTTAATATCAAGGGGCAACTGACCCAACAGAGGCAAGGTAAATGCAGCGGCAAGTTTTTCTGCGCCGTGTTCAGCAAAAATCGCTTCATGATGACCACATTGACTGCACACATGAAAACTCATGTTTTCAACAATGCCCAATACTGGCACTTTGACTTTATTAAACATGGCAATGCCTTTAGTCGCATCGGCCAACGCTAAATCTTGTGGCGTGGTAACAATGACTGCCGCACTCACTGGCATTTGCTGCGCCAAGGTTAACTGAATATCACCCGTGCCGGGCGGCATATCAACTATTAAGTAATCCAGTTCTGGCCAGTTGGTTTCATTAAGGAGTTGCAACAGCGCCTTACTGGCCATAGGGCCCCGCCACACCGTGGCATTTTCTGCTGGCACAAAATAACCAATAGACGTTGCCACCACGCCATGTACCGCTAAGGGGTCAACCCGTTTTTGGTCTTCGCTGGTGGGCTTAAGCTCAGCATTACCTAGCATCAAAGGAATCGAGGGGCCGTAAATATCGGCATCTAAGATCCCTACTTTGGCGCCCTCTGCTTGCAGCGCAAAGGCTAAATTCACTGTTGTGGTCGATTTACCAACCCCCCCTTTACCCGAGGCGACCGCAATGATGTTTTTAACGTTGGCAATACCAGTCACTAAGGTTGGGCTACTTGTGACAGAGGTTTGGATAACGACCTGCTTAATAGCGCTTTTGTCAGCAAGCAAAACAGCTTCAAGTTGCTGCTTGAGGGCCAGATGTTGCTGCTTTGCCGCAAAAGGTAAGGTAAGTACCAAGGTGTTGTTATCAAGTGCAAAACACCTTGAGAAATCAATATCAGGTAAATTAAAAAACGTCGTTAAGCAAAGCTGAATATTTTGACTTAAAGATTCACTAATAGATTTAGACTTAAAAAACATGGACTACCTTTGATTTTAAACCACAGAACGTGATTTTCGTAATGCAATAATGCCGTAGAAGCGTTACCATTTGCGACCTTTTAAATTAACAGACAAACAATTATACCAATGCTTTCACAACCGAAAACTCATCACACTCGTAAAATTTTGGTCACCAGTGCCCTGCCCTATGCAAACGGCTCTATTCACTTAGGTCATTTGTTAGAGCATATCCAAACGGACATTTGGACCCGATTTCAACGAATGCGCGGTCATACATGTTACAGCGTGTGTGCTGATGATGCCCACGGCACGCCGGTGATGTTAAAAGCGCAACAACTTGGTATTACGCCTGAGCAGATGGTGGCGCAAACTCGTGCTGAACATCATCAAGACTTGCTCGATTTTAATGTTAATTATGACAATTATTATGTCACTCACTCAGACGAAAACAAAGAGCTGTGTGAGCTTGTTTATAATCGCTTAAATGCCGCTGGTTATATTAGTCAACGTACAATTAGTCAGTTATATGATCCTGAAAAACAAATGTTTTTACCTGACCGGTTTGTAAAGGGCACCTGTCCAAGTTGTAAAGCAGAAGATCAAAACGGGGATAGCTGTGACGTATGCAGTGCTACTTATGATCCTACAGAACTGATTAATCCTCGTTCAGTGGTGTCTGGAGCCACACCGGTATTACGTGATTCAGAGCATTACTTTTTTGATTTGCCACAGTTTGAAGGGATGTTGCAAGACTGGCTAAAAAGCGGTGCAATTCAAATTGAAATGGCTAACAAACTACAAGAGTGGTTTGAAAAAGGCTTACAGCAATGGGATATCAGCCGCGATGCTCCTTATTTTGGGTTTGAAATTCCCAATGCCCCCGGTAAGTTTTTCTACGTGTGGGTGGATGCCCCAGTGGGTTATATGGCTAGTTTTAAAAACCTGTGTGACCGCACCGAAGGCTTAAATTTTGATGAGTTTTGGAACAAAGACTCTGACGCCGAGCTGTATCATTTTATTGGTAAAGACATCACTTATTTCCACTGTTTGTTTTGGCCAGCCATGCTTGAAGGCGCTGGTTTTAGAAAACCAACTGGCGTAAACGTCCATGGTTTTGTGACCGTTAACGGCGCAAAAATGTCTAAGTCAAAAGGGACTTTTATTAAAGGACGTACCTACTTAGACCATCTAAATCCTGAGTATTTACGTTATTACTTTGCGTCTAAATCCAGTGATGCAGTCAGCGACATTGATTTAAATTTTGAAGATTTTGCACAAAAAGTAAATTCTGACTTAGTGGGCAAAGTAGTGAATATCGCCAGTCGCTGTGCCAGTTTTATCAACAAACGTTTTGACGGAAAACTGTCGAGCAATGTGCTCGAGCCTGCACTTGTTGCAGAATTCCAACAAGCGCAAACCAGCATCAGCGACGCGTTTGAGAAACGTCAATTCAGTCGTGCCATCCGTGAAATTATGGCTTTAGCAGATAAAGCTAATCAGTTTATTGATAGCAACGCACCGTGGGTAACGATAAAAGATCCTGAAAAACTGCAATTTACCCATGACGTTTGTTCATTAGGCATTAATTTATTCCGCCTACTCGTGGTGTATTTAAAGCCAGTATTGCCCACCTTAGCCGCACAATCTGAAGTCTTTTTGAATGACAGCCTAACGTGGGATAGCCTAAATAACGTATTGAGCGATCATAGCGTTAGCCCCTTTAAAGCCCTGATGCAGCGCGTAGAGATGGATAAGATTACAGCCATGGTTGAAGATTCTAAAGAAAACCTAGAGCCGACCAAAACTGTGGATCCCAATAGCCCTTTAGCCAAAGACCCGATTGGTGAAACCATTAGTTTTGAAGACTTTGCTAAAGTGGACTTGCGAGTAGCCTTAATTGCCAAAGCGGAACACGTTGAAGGCGCAGAAAAATTACTTCGTTTAGAGCTTGATTTAGGCGGCGAAAGCAAACAAGTGTTTGCAGGCATTAAATCGGCCTATCAGCCAGAAGACTTGGTTGGTAAACACACAGTGATGGTAGCTAACCTTGCACCGCGTAAAATGCGTTTTGGCTTATCAGAAGGCATGGTTTTGGCGGCAGGCCCGGGTGGAAAAGATTTGTTTATACTTGAGCCGCACACCGGTGCTAAACCTGGCATGAAAGTTAAATAACGCTTAATGCACTAGGGCGAAGTAACTTGATTACTTCGCCCTTTTTTATGAGGTAACAATCAACCAAAACAGGCTACTGCTGGCTAAACGATTGCTAGGTTTTATCTTATTTTATTGGCTATTAAGCTCTCGTAACGACAATACAATCCAGCCGTCCATATAGATATTTTTTGGCCGTTTAGCATCGTATATCACGCCAGACTTAAATAAATTAAGCAGTCTATTTTTGTTGTAAGTGAGTGTGCCTTGACGATAAAAATTACGTTGCATCGCCTGGTCAAATTTCATGTGGTCACGAGGCGAAACAGCCGTGGAATGCGCAATATTACCAATTTTAAATGTTACGCTGTCCCCCTTAACGTCTACCACCTTTAAAGGAATAAAGCGGTGTTTTGGATCAGATGACTTGTCCAATGCAAAATAGTCTACAAAAAAGAAATCATTATGCTGAGGGTCTTGGACTATTAAGGACGCCTGTTGACTGCGCTGAAATTCAAAATACTGATAACCAATCACACACAGTATCAGTACCACAATTTCAAAGTGAGCAATAAACCATTCGCCCAATACAGTCAACGACAGAAACCCAGAGGATCGTGAAGGAGCGGAGCTTAACGTAGTCGCTTGTACCATGGTAGTTCCTCCTAGCTAATTGCCCAAAACCG
>NZ_JANQVQ010000130.1 GCF_030730205.1 Paraglaciecola sp. | reverse complement strand
TGTTCGCCGCGCTTGGCAATAAAGTTGAGCAGTTACATCGCGAGCAAATTGGTGGGTTGAAATTACCAATAGATTTAGTTGTAGGTGAATACAAAGAGCTTGATGAAAAAGAGTTGAGCCTGTTAAACAGCTGATGTCATTACCAGTATAGACCGAGAGAGAATCCTATCTCGGTTGATTCGCTGTCCTGTGATAAATTCAAGCGTACTTCTGTATTGGTACTTAATGCGTATCTGGTGGCAAACTTTATATGATGAGTGTCGGCGCCAGATTTGAAGTGCCTTACTTCAGCATCTAAATTTGTAGCTAAACTGTCGCTAATATACCAAGTTGTTAGTAGGCGAGTGGCGATAAAAGAATTATCGACATTCGCATCACGGCCCGAGTAGCCAGCGCCAATAAAGCCACTGATGTTAAAATGTGGCGAGCTTTGAAATGCATAGCCAATACCAGAACTTACTTTCACAGCGTTGCAAGTGGTGCAACCAAGTTGTGTTTGTGTTGAGCCAATGTCGATATACCAAGAATGATTTTGATCTCCTGGTAGCCCCGTTAAGTTTGCTCTAACGCTTTCAATTTTTAACAGCGACAGATCTTTGATAAAAACTCTTTGAGATGTAAAACCTAGACTGAATTCACCCATACTCAATGCAGAATATTTGACATGACCTTCTTGCGCATCTAGAGCATCATAATATGCGGGTCGAATTTGTAACTTAGCAAAGTTTTCTGCATTACTGGCATGCACAAGTTGAATGGCAGCAAGGCTAGGTTTACGACCTAAATGCGGACGTCTGTTTGAGATAAAGGCTGTCTTTAATCTACCAGGTGGTAATTGATAGCGTAATAATAGAGAATTTTTATAATAGATCTTGTTTAGATCGGCATCTCCTTTATCCGCTTTGAGCATAAACTGAAAATAGTCTATCAAGGTATCGACAATTTGTTGTTGTTGCTCGATGTTAAAATCGGCCAATTGCGCAATACTAATCTTCTCAGGTGTATGCACCATATTGCTAAGTTGTAACTTCTGTTCATTACTCAACATAGCAAAACGTTGGTAAAGTCTGCTTTGCCTGGAAGGGTGGTATTTAATGTGCTTAATGATAGGTTTTTGGTTGGTGTTATCCTTGGCCAAGTTTTGCATTATAGCTTGGGGAGTTGCCCATAACCGTGAGGCATCGGTAATGTTATTTTGTAATACCAATTCCAATAACTGTCCCATATGAAATGCACAGTTACGATTAAAGAAAAAGTATTGATAGTCTATTTCTAGCAGTTCCCAAATATGCCCGAGAAGTAGTCTTAGTGCCGTTTTATCAAGGTCTAGCTCGTATTCCCATAGATCACGCAGTTCAGACTCGCCATAATTTCCAGCATGCAGAAAATATTGTTGCTGGGTGAAAGCTGAGTCATAACCGCCAATAATGCCTTTGATAATATATGCTGCCATATTTTCATTAACGGGTACATCAGCGCCGAAGTTAATAGCGGTGTTTTGTAAATCCGAAAGTTCGCTATTAGCACTATTAAGTTTAATCAATAAATGCCCATAGTAAGATGCTGGGTTACCCAGAAAGCCAGTAGCAAACACTATGCTTACGGATTCAATTTCCTGTTCTTGGCTAAAGGCCTGAAAAGCAGGGCAGGACATCTCAGTAATGCCAAGCGTGGTAAAATCAAGTTGTGTTTTCAGCCAAGCATAACGACCAGCAAATCGACATTGCGGATGATTATCTGGGTTCATTTCCTGTTGTGGTTCAGCAAAAGCTTTTAGCGTTGATATAAGCTCTGCTTTAGGATTAATCTGACCCTGACCATCTAAGAAAAACCGGCTAGAGGTGACAAAACTGCGACCATTGTCATAAACAAGGAGTTTGAGCCATGTAGGTGAATTTGCTAACCTTGAGATAGACTCTTGGTTTTCGAATGAGTAGGCACTAGCCAATTTGCCAAATAGGCAAAGACAGATTGCGAGAAAGAAACGAGTCATTGAAATGTTCAGAATAGGATAGAAAGAAAAAACTTTCTATCCTTGTTTTCCTTATTAAGCTTCGTTTACAGCGTTAACAACAGCTGAGAAGAACATTTGAGATTTTTCGATTTTGCTTGCGGTATTATATTCGTCAGCAATAACGTGTTGTGCAACTTGCGCGCGTAGTGCGTTAACAACATCTTGCTTCGCGGTTTGCTCAACTTCGAGGATATTCATTAACGCTACTAAGTGTTCACCTTCACCACGAGCTGTGTCTTCGATCAGGTTGTCATAAGTATTAAGAATAAACGTTGCCGCAGTGACGTTTTTGCCTGAACAAGTTTCTGGACTTGCAGTAGCAGAAGTAACAGCGGTGGTACCGATGTCCCAAATTACGTTTGAGGTTACGGCAAGGGTTTTGTTTTCTGAAAATAATGCTGCACCAATACCACAATCAGAAAAAGGGTTTGGACCTGAGCCAACTTCTTTTGATTTATCTTGCGCATTAGCTGAGCCTACAACTGTGAATGCCATCAATACTGTTGCAAAAACACTGTACTTCATATCAAATCCTTTAGTTTATTGTTATTAAATACACTATAAATAGTGCGGCAATATTTATATCTTTTCTAAGTTTTAAAATCTAGTGGCATTAATAAAAAATAATTGTTTTGTGGTTATTGTGAAATTTTGAGGTTGTGACTAAATAACTTGTCTAGAAACAACAGGTTACTCAGGGAAGAGAACTTAATGCTGTTTGCGCGTTCAGAACGGTCGCCAAACTAACTCGCTAATAAGCATAGAAACAGCATTAAGTATGAACAGAAAAGCTTTTTTATATAGCGCGGAAACTCGCCGATTAAAGATGATTATTTATAAAACACGAGATAGAGCTCCATACAGTCCTGGTGGTGTTAACGCAAGGACGCTTGGATATTAGCGTTCACCTTGGCGTGTAGAGTTGTTTGCGCTGTAACTGAGCAAGTTATGCTACATTCAGATCCTTAGCTCTACTATCAGATGCTGGTTGCACAAACACAGGAAGTGACTGGCGTAGATCTGAGCCAACCCTCTAAAATCCAAAACTTGGATAAAGAGGAGAAACTGGAGTCTACCTAGGAAGCGCTGGCAGTTCACATTATTGACCACTCGGTGTTTTGCAAAGATTAATTGGATATCCATCTGAATCTTAAAATCGGTGTAGATTTGGAGCATCGTAGCAAGCAGAGTAGGGTAGCAACGTCTGGCCAGAAAATAAACATTATCTGGCGGGAGCATTGCAAGGCCAGACTGGGCAAATCGTTTATGTGGGAGATGGCCGCAAGGCCAGTGACTTATTTATTAAATTGCTAGAAAGGCTTAAAGGACAATATCGTCGGGCGAAAAGAATTGAATTAATCATCGAACAGATCATTCGGAATCATTATTGTAAAAACATGGATGATTTGTTGAAGCACGTTTATTATTTAATGAATACCGCTAAACAGTTTCTGGGTAGCAAGCATGGACTAAAGTAGGTTTATCACAATTAGGACCACTTATTTAGTCTTAATATTAAATTAACACTAGAGCAAAGGGAATGTTATGAACTTTATCGCTTTTTTAATTTTAGGCGCCTTGGCGGGTT
>NZ_JANQVQ010000129.1 GCF_030730205.1 Paraglaciecola sp. | reverse complement strand
AGTTCCCTTATGCGTTAATGGCGGCCATTGCTGCGTTCTTTGGGTTTATCTTACTAGCGTAGGTTTTGACCCAGGCAAAAAACAATAAGGGCGCGTAAAGCGCCTTTATTGTTTTGCATTATGTCTATTTCAGTCGCCAGCAAACCCGCGAATACCCTCATATAAACCCAATAATGGCCGATTATAGCGTCGTGCAATGGCTGCGCTTATTAAGTGGCTATTCCCAAATAAGTCTGGATTCTGGTTCAGGCTAATGTCTTTATTTACAATGCGTTGAAAAAACAGCGGAGATTTGAAAATGAATAATATTTCTGGAAAATTTCATCATTCTCTCATATTTTCAGAATGGTTTACTCAATGCCTCAAGTTCAAACGGCCCGATAAAAAAGATGCCGTAATTTAAGGTATAGTCCAAATGAAATCAACATACAAATAGATAGAATTTGTACGAGGGTATTTTTGACGGAGTTGCGTCTCGCTCAAAGCATGGTGCTGAGGTTGGTTAAAGGGGCGAAGATCTTTTTCTAATTATGGACTGAGTTTAACCTCACGTTCGGGTCTTCGAAAGGATAGCCTAATATATACGATGAGTTTAAATCCGATCTAACAGAGAGGTTTTTTATTTGTGTTAAAGAATTTAATTGAGTGATTACGATATGTTGAATCGTAATAGTTTCACTTGTTTGGCATATTGCTCATAAGCGTGGCGTGCTATTTTGGACATAGGTTCGAATCCTTTCTTTTAAACCTTATTAGCATTTTTCGATCTAATGAAAGCTCGACCTAGCTTTAATTTTTTTGATGATAAACTATTTTCAACTTCTCTTAAAATTGTTATGTGAATTTTTCGTTGTTTATAAACTGGTGAGCCATTTTCACTTTTATTCACGTACGACCGCTTTTCGTTCATAACTGGCTGCCAAGTTAGATTGAAACCTCTCAGCTACATATCAGATCAGATAAAAGCCATTACAAATTATGTGCGTATGCTGTTCTTAAACCTGAAGTGATCTTGAGTGATATAAGCTTCATCTATCCGTTTTTTCAGGCCTTCGCCGACTAAAATAAAAGTGCGCTCTTTTGTATCGAATAGGTATCCATCTTCGAAGCTTACCAGCGATGAGCTTTTTATGCAGCCGCCAAAAACGATTTCGTTTTGGCAGTCTTTGATGACAAAGTTTGATGTTAGGTATGACAACGCAGGTGTTTGGTCAGAGTCATTTAAATTTATAACGTCCCACCAAGTCCAGCTGCTAACAATACAAAGTCTCTTGTCTTCCCTCCTGGCCTCGATTTTTTCAACTACAGGGTAGAAGTTTTCTAGTGTGAGCGAAGATTCCATTGGCTCTGACGATAAATGTTGAAGTTTAACTGCTTCATCGAGAAGTGATTGTAATAAATAGGGATCTTCTGAAGAAGAAACGAAGTTTTTCCGTTTAAATTTTGCCATCTTAGTGTCCTGTAGAATAGGTCTATAAATGGCTCAATTTTAGTATAGTTTCTTTCTTTAATTGGTCTAGTCGGAGGAGTAAGCCTCTAGCTAAATTCAATTATGCAGCTGAATTGAGAGGTAGGGGTAATTGGTTATCTAATAATCTTGCAAGCTTCAGAACATCCCTTACCCGAAATGATCTTCGAGTGAAATTGTTCACCCTGTAAGTTTTTAACAGGCCCTCTCTTTTTGCTGCATAAATCTGTTCAGTACTTAGCTGACAAATCAATGATGCTGCTTGTGCATCAACATGAGCATTTTCAAACTTATCCAGATGTGAGAATACGAATTTTCTCATATGAATTTCTGAAATGTGCAGCGAATCTAATAGTTGGTCATTTTTATCAAAGTAAAAATCAATATCTCCCTGGCAACATGCGAGGATGACGTCAGTAGCGGAGACTCTGTATGGCGCAATAACAGATAGCCAATGACGTAAAGAGACTGTATTAGAGTCCTTTGGTATAGCGAAACGACATAAGGCACTAATCAGCTTACTAAAGGAAAAGTGTTCTTTGCTAACGGTGTCGAATTCTACTTTTTTAGTCGAGATATAGCTTTTACGTAAGGTAAAGTACGTCTCGTCGAGCGGTATGCCTTCCAGGTAGTGTTTTTTAAAGTCGTGAGGTACGTAAAGCGGCGTTAGCGTGCCTGACGTAATAGCGAAATGTTCTGTCGATAGTTTTTGAATAGCGGTAAGTAGCGCAGACCTTAAAGCCCAGTCCTGGTTAAGGCCACTTAAGCAGGAATAAGCTTGCCAAAAACGCATTGTGTCTGGATAGCCAGAGTATTGTGCCTGTTGGGTCAGGTATTCCTTAATCAGTGGGAGAAATGTCTTATCACACGTCAATACTTCATAACCAAACGCTAGTTGTTCAGAACGATTCATGTTGCCGATATCAACAGCCATGTTGGCCCATGTAAACGCTGTATAGCAGTCCTCAAAGGCTTCTTTGCTCAATGCTCTTAATTTTGACGCTATCTCAGGAAGTGGTGCGCTACAGTACTGGTTAGAACATTTCGCATCGAGTACTGGCAAATCCCAGGTCAAATTTTTATGGCACGCCTGACATGTCTCTACCAATACTGTGTGATGCAAATCACAATGAAATGCTGTCGTTGATTGCCAGTTCTCCAAAATCGGAAAGGAAGCTTTTACGCAAGTCGGGCAAACTCGGCAACTTTTCATAAACACGCTCGATTTAGAGCTGTTGAAGTCTTTTATTTTCAGCTGTTCTGCAATGCCCAGTTCACTTACGGTCTTGTCATACAGCGCACCTGTTCCACGGTAAATATGGTTTAGTTGATGTTTTGTCATCAGCTCATCCAGAGCACAAAAGCCGTTTCTTTTGGCTAGTCTGAGTAGAAAACCCGGTAACGACTCTCCAATGGTTGGAGCAACCCGTACTGAAATATAACTCATCGTATATGCCTATATGGATGTGATTTTCTTCAGCTCTTTTGCTGATAAATGGTCAAGGTCAAAAGGATTCAACTTTTCCATGAACCCCTCATTAAATGCATCCTTAAGAGCGTTTAGAGCTGTATCAGACGTCAGCTCTGTACTTAGTTTCGATAGGCTAATGAGCTTCTGTAACAATGCCATTCGCCCATCTGTCGCTATGTGCAGTCGCGAGATTATTTGCCAGTCTTTTGCTGTTAGTGGGGCGATGCCTTTTTTTGCCGTTACAAAATTTATGGCTTCTATCCACGCCTTAGCTCTACTGGGGAAGCTTGGGAGCTTAATAGGACTCCTAAACCGTCGGGCAATTTGCTCTTCAAGTTGAAAGTCCTGAGAACGCTTGTCGATGTCTAGCCGTTTCGTCAGTGCCGGTGTGCCCAGCAATATTAGTGGTACATTCGTATCGTCCAAAAGCTCAGTTAACGTTTTACTGATTTCTAAAAGCTTTTGACCGGCGGCAAATGGCAGAGCATTTTGCATCTCGTCCAGGATGATGACTTTCACCTGATGCTCTTTCAGTAGGAGCTTCAACCTTCTGATCAATGCATGAACTTCAGGTCTTCCGCGCACAGAGGTTACCCCCATCACCCAAAGGATTTGGCTTAACAACTGTGCAGGTGACTTTAGTGTGGTTAATTTGACATAAAGTGCCGGGTAGATA
>NZ_JANQVQ010000128.1 GCF_030730205.1 Paraglaciecola sp. | reverse complement strand
ATTGAATATGCTTCAAATTCCGCCTCAGAAACGACCGAAAGTGCCTTGTTTGGTGAAATTTCTTATGCCCTAGCAGACGACCTCGATGTCACCCTAGGTTTGCGTAAATACAATTATGAGGTAGAAACTAGCTCGGCAGTCGATTTACCTTTATATAATACCGTATTTAAAGGTCGTGACCCTGATTCGTTGATTTTTACTCCTAAGTCTGCCTCGAGTGATAAAGGTGGCACGCTGTTTAAGTTTAATGTTAGCTACCGCTACAGTAATACATTAATGACCTATGTGACGGTCAGTGAAGGATTCCGAATTGGTGGGGCTAACCGTGTCGCGGCCTGTCCAGACAATATTGACGAAATTGAAAATCAAATTATCTGTGCCTTACCCAACGAGCAAATTTACATTGCGGATACCACCACCAACTATGAACTTGGGATTAAATCCACTTGGTTGCAAAGCCGTTTTCACTTTAACGTGGCCTTATTTAACGTTGATTGGGAGGATGCTCAAGTCTCCGGTATTACCGAAAATGGTGCGGTGGGTATTTTAACTAACGCCGAGGGTGCCAATTCACGGGGTATTGAGATTAGCTCTAGAGCGATGTTAAGTGACTATTTAACCGCCTATACCACTTATGCTTATGCTAAAGCGGAATTGACGGCAGATGCACCTAATATTTACGGTGGTGGTGTGGGCGCTTACGATGGAGAGCGTTTACCTGGGACGGCTGAACATCAGTTTTCCTTAGGCTTAAACTATCAAACAGAATTGTGGGATAAGGTGCTGGATCTTAACTACGGTTTGACCGCACAAAGCGATGTTTACTCGACCATTGGCCTTAATTATGGTGGTGAAACATTACCTGGATATGGTACCAATAATATTAACGCTAAATTGTCAGGTGAGAATTGGAATGCTACTTTTTACGTGACGAATTTGTTCGATAAATATAGCTTTATTTCGTCAAATCAAAGTTACGATGATATCGAGTCTGGTAATCGTGGCGACATTCAACGCAGTTATAGCCATTTCATCCTTAAACCCCGCACTGTCGGCATTAAGTTTAGTTATCAATTTGGTATGTAATCCTGGTTGTGGTCATCTGTGATAGATGACCACATTTTAAGTGATTTTAGGAAACGTTATGCGTATAAAACAGGTACTAAAGGCCGTTGTGATAGGGAGTTTGCTCAGTAGTGGCGTGTCATTATCGCTAAATGCTGCAGAAGAAAAAGTTGAGATGCCCGCCAGTTTCAAAGCTAAGGTTAAAGGTATTTCAGAAGAAAAATTAGGGGTGTTAGATTCACCACTTCCTGGCATGTTACTGGGCTCTACAGAGCGCTTTTATCAAGCAATGGAAGGCAAATCAAGCGCGGAAATAGAAGACTATTTAGATGGCATGATTGATATTCAACAAGCCAGTAAATATGAGCCAGGCCGCGATATGTCGGCTATTCCCATGAATACCGAATCACCCATGTTTAACGCGTGGAAAGTGATTCGCCCACAAGCATTAAATCCTCAACGTGATCCCGGTTTAATTCAAATGAGCCGTTATGTGAGCCAATATAACTCTGGTATTAAAACCTTTGCAAATGCGCCGGTTGCTTTGTATCCAGAAGATTTAAAAGCCGCCAACGTAGATGTTGCCATTGTCGGTATTCCCCTTGATATGGGCTCAGGCTATCGTGGTCAACGTTATGGACCTGAAGCGATGCGTAACATTATGGGCGCATCGGGTCCTGATATGAATACTATGGTTAATCCAAGTAAAGAGTTGGTTATTGCTGACTATGGCGATATTGCGGTAGATAATATGAGTACTGAGTTAACCTTGGGTCATGTTAGAGAGGAAATCGCTAAAATTGCTAAAACTGGCGCCATCCCTTTTATCGTCGGTGGTGATCATAGCTTGGCCTATCCTGATATTGCTGGTTTGGCCGATGTACATGGTAAAGGTAGTTTTGGGGTGGTGCATTTTGATGCGCATTATGATGCGGGCAGTAACCGTCCTCATTATATGACTCATGGCCAGCCTGTTTACCGCACGGTCAAAGAAGGCCATGTTAAGCCAGAGAACTACATTCAAGTAGGTTTACGTGGGCCATGGCCTAGTGCTGAAGGTTTTGAATGGATGCGTAATAACGGTATGCGTTATCACACTATGGCTGAGGTGGAGAAAAAGGGTTGGAAAACCGTGATGGAAACCGCCATTAAAGAAGCGCGTGAAGGTACTGAGAAGTTATATATCTCCTTTGATGTTGATGTGATCGATCCCGCATTTGTGCCAGGTACTGGTACACCTGTGCCAGGAGGATTGACGATGCGTGAAGCTATTCCTATTGTGCGCGCATTATGCACAGAGAGTGACATTGTGGGCTTTGAAATTGTTGAATTAGATCCATTAATGGACCCAACGTATCGCTCAGCCCTTAACGCTAACTTTGTGATGCATGCCTGTCTTACCGGTATTGCAATGCGAAAAAAAGGCATCACTGATGGCTTCTATTTGTCAGATTTAACCACTGAGCATAATCAACCTGAAGCGGGTATTAAGGGTGCAAAAGAAGGCTTAAGAGAAGAAGTTGATTTCAATTACGCCAAACCAAAACAATAATAGTTAAGTTGTGAGCAAAGCTATTTGGCCAAATAAATAGTGGTCAAATAAAACTTTGCTCTTTTCATTTTATAGTGAGATATAAATGTTTAAGAAGTTGTTCAACGATCCGTTATTTGCTTTTATTTCCATCGGGATACTGGTTTTTTTATTTTATTATTGGTCTTTAGACAAAGAGCCGGTTGTTGAATTAAGTCCGGATAATCGCGCTATATTTGTTGAGCAATATGAAAGCCTTGTGGGACGTAAAGCCACCCCAGAAGATATCGCAAAGATCGAAAATGACTTTATTGAAGAAGAAGTCTTATTTCGTGAAGCATTAGCAAAAGACTTTCATTTGATTGATCCCGCAGTGAGAACCCAACTAATAGAGCAAATGCGCTATCAATTGACAGAAGATTTTCAAGAGCCACAAGAAGCACAGCTAGTGCAATATTATTTAGAAAACATTAAACGCTATTACCATGAAGCAACAGTCAGTTTTCAACATGTGTATTTTGCTAACGAACCAGGCGAAGCAAATACACTTCTAGCTGCCTTGAATTCTGGTCAAGAGGTGGCGGGCGATGAATTTTGGCAAGGCAGAGACATGCCAAACTATGGTGAAAGCATGATCCGAGGTTTGTTTGGCAAACCTTTTTTAGATAACTTGACTTCTAGTGAGCAAGATACATGGTTTGGTCCAACAGAGTCGTTATTTGGATGGCATTTTTATCAAGTAAGTAAGCGTGAGCCGGCTATGCCGATGTCGTTTGACCAAGCGCGTCAACAAGTTGGAAACGACTATATCCGCTCTCATATGTCTAATTCAGTACAAAAATATATCAAAGGCTTAAATGGTAAATACGAGATAATTCGTCATGAGTTTTAAGTCATTTATCACCATCATAGGTTTAGTGTTAAGCGCCTACTTTAGCGCATTGGCACAAGCCGATGTTTTTAATGCGGGTGAATTTCGCTTATCAAAAGGCGAAGAGGAAGGCAGCTACCTTTTATTTGCCAAGTTGCCTACTGCAGTCGTAAACAGTTCACGTA
>NZ_JANQVQ010000127.1 GCF_030730205.1 Paraglaciecola sp. | reverse complement strand
CAGAGTTGGCAAACTGGCGCATGGAAGGAGCAGGAGAGCTGACGTTTTATGATGGCTGGATGCAAATGTATTCACCTGATGAACAAGGGCATCATGTATTGTGGTGCCCACACGATTTTCCTGATGCGTTTATTGCTCAGTGGCAAGTACAAAACCTGAAATTTGATGCGGGGTTGGTTATCGTATTTTTTGCTGCTCAGGGTGCAGGAGGCGAAGATATTTTTGACCCCAACCTTCCAGCCCGAGACGGCACCTTCACGCAATACACCTTGGGCGAAATCAATAGTTACCACATTTCATATTACGCCAACGCCGCCCATAACCCTGACCGAGCCCATGCTAACTTACGTAAAAACAACACCTTTAGTTTGTTGCAAGAGGGTGAAAAAGGCATTCCTACCCTATCTGACAGGGTTCACACCCTGACCTTAATTAAAAACGCTCAGCATATTCAAATGTACATCGACGAGCGCAAGATCATTGATTACACCGACAATCAGGCAGTCGTAGATGGGCTTAATATCGGCACGTCCTTAGGCGCCGGAAAAATGGGTTTTAGACAAATGCAGTGGACCAAATTTCAGTATCGTGATTTTAAGGTCTGGGCACTCGCGCAAAACGTTAAGTGACAATAAAGGCGTCAACAAACAAAATGCGTTACACCACAGAAGATCTGCTTCGGGGCATTGATTTTGGCGTAAATCGTGTAAGATACCTCATCAAACATGGCGTTATATTGAGTTGATGTATTGGCAAATTAATCTAACACCACCATGTATATGACGGTAACAGCCATTATCGGGCGCTGAGTTCAGACTCTAGAAGCCTTTATTTGTTTGTACACGCTTTGGAATCATTCATGACCTTGTTATTTTTATATCTAGCAATTGCTATCGGAGTCTCATTTTTATGCTCGGTATTGGAAGCCGTACTACTTTCAATCACGCCTAGCTATGTTGAACAAATTTCAGCATCCAATCCGCGCTCAGGTAAGGTCTTGACCAAAGTAAAAGAAAATTTAGACGAGTCTTTATCAAGCATTCTTATACTCAATACTTTTGCTCATACCATGGGTGCAGCAGGTGTGGGTTCGCAAGCGATTCGTATTTTTGGTGAGCAATGGGAAACCCTCATTGCCGTCATGTTAACTTTAGTGATTTTATATTTTTCTGAAATCATCCCTAAAACTTTAGGCGCAACCTTTTGGCGCACGCTAGCCACGCCTTCAGCCTACATTATTTCGTGGTTAATTAAGTTGGTTTATCCCTTGGTGTGGCTTGCTACTGGTATCACTCGTTTGTTTAGTGCAAACAAAGAAAATGAAATTACCCGTGAAGAAATTATCGCCTTGGCATCTCTTGGGCACAGAGATGGCACTTTGTTCGCCCAAGAGAACGAGTATCTATCAAATCTGTTAAAACTGAGAGAGTTTAAAACCGAGCAAATATTAACGCCCCGTTCGGTGGTGCATACCTTAGATCAAACCCTAACCGTCAAACAGGCGCTTGATTTAGCAGGCACTCAACAATTTACCCGCATTCCGGTTTATGGTGAAAATATTGACGACATTAAAGGCAAGGTCCTACGTAATAAATTGTTCGAAGCTGAGCGCGCGGGTTATGGTGACCAAGCGATTAGCGATTTTATGCAACCCCTAATTAGGGTGTCTGAAAAACTCCCTGTGCAGCAGCTGCTTGACTTATTTATTAAAAATCGGACCCATTTGGTATTAGTCGAAGACGAATACGGCCAAACGGCTGGTGTGGCGTCTTTGGAAGACGCCATCGAAACCCTTATAGGTCGTGAAATCATTGACGAAAGCGACACCGTGACCGACATGCAAGCCTTAGCTCGCAATAATTACCGTGATCGTTTACGGGCTAAGAAAAAGTCGGCACAAGAGACCAGCAACAAACCATAAAAACCCAGGGCAAATAAGCGTTGCGCTCAGTGTGTCGGCGCTCTTTTTTACGCCCAGAAAATCATTCATCATTGTAAAATAAAGCGTTCTACATGCCGATTTACAACCGCCTCTGCCTTGGTGCTCATATTAATATTGCTCAAGGTAATCTGCTGCACCGGCGCCTCTTGTTGTCCCTCGATACGACACAGATGCTCAGCTTGTTGGGCTTGAATAGTATCAAGGTATATCTGCTCAATGATGGTTAGCCGCCTTTCGTAAGTAGGCACTAACTCTCGCCACTGGTAAAGCACATCGGTTTCTATCACTAGCGCTGCGCCACCTAATTTTTGCGCGCGGATATTCTGCATATAAATATGTTTGACCACTCCACCACAGCGCTCATTGGTTTTGATATACAGCAAATTCCCTGCATCTTGGTAATCGGTTTGACCATCAAATTGGCAATCCTGAATCAGCACATTCTCGATGCCCGCTGACAGTTCGCTGCCAATGGCAACTAAATGATGAGCACACTTGATATGACAGCGCCTGATCACGATATTTTTACTGGGCACATTTAAGCGCCAACCATCCTGATTACGCCCCGCCTTAAGTGCGATAGCGTCATCCCCTTGATCGAATATGCAATCTTCTATCAGCATATTTTGGGTCATTTCGGGGTCAACCCCATCATTGTTATGGCCGTGAGCCCTGACACTCACTTTGCGAATAACCACATCGCGACATAAAAAAGGATGCAGCACCCAAAAGGGGCTATTTTCAATTTGAATGTTTTCTACCAAAACATGTTTACAGCGATTGAACTGAATAAAATGGGGCCGCAGATGCGCACCATCAAATACCATCTGGCGCTGCTCGACAGGTTCATATTTAGCCGCTTGATGATACAAACCGGCCAACGCTTCCATATGGGCGTTGGGTCTTGCACCCCAGGGTGTCCACACATCCATTTGTGCCAGCAACGTACCCTTGCCCGAAATAGCCACATGTTCACACGCCAAGGCATAAATCAGCGGCGAATAGTTGTAACACTCCATACCTTCCCAACTGGTTAATACCGCTGGTAGGTAGTCTGTCGGCAAGGCCGAAAACAGCAACGTTGCCCCCTGCGCCACATGCAAATTTACATAACTTTTTAAGTGAATTTTACCGCATAACCAGGTCCCTGCAGGAACAATAACCGTACCGCCCCCTTGGGCATTTGCCGCCTCTATAGCATGAGCAATAGCCTGGTTATTGGCCGCCTTTGCTAGATCATCACGGCCCTGTTGCGCCCCAAAATCAACAATATCAAAGAGGGGACAATCGCTAAAATCTGGAACACCAATCATCGGCATATCAAAAGGCGCAGAGAGTTGTATATTTTCTGTTTGCATAACGCTAAAGGGCCTTAGTCAGTTTAACTACCATCGGGTTTGGTGGCGACAAAGCGAGGACTCATAGGTACGGTCCAATGTTCAAATTGATTGGGGTTTGCAGGGCTATAAGCCTGCTGGTTATCAATGAGGTAATCAGTCAAAGGCAGCCTGATGTCAAGCATGCCTTTAATAACACACAAGGCGATTTCATTGGCCCCAAAATAATTGAAATGCGTATTATCTTTAAGGGCTTGGGGCTGACTTGGAAAGGTATTAGCCGGATATTGCACAAAAGCTTGCCGAGAAGATTCATCCCCCCAGCTTTCGTATAACTCAGTGGTCAATTGAGTTAAGTCTATCAGCGGAACCTGTTTGTCAGTTGCGACTTTTCTAATGGCCGCAGGATAGTCACCATGGGTAGGTTTCAAGGTTCCGTCGGCATTAAAAAAGCGTCGCTGGACCGGCGTGAGCAATACCGCGATAGCCTGTTTTGCTTGCACCCGTTCGATATATTCATTTAATAAGTCAGCATACGATTGCCACGGACCAATGCCCTCACCACGACGTTTTTCATCATTGTGGGCAAACTGAATAAAGACATAATCACCGGGTTTAACTAACGACAGAATTTTTTCAAGGCGATGTTCAGCTTTAAATGAATATAACGACGCCCCCGATACCGCATAATTTGCCACCACAATAGTCGGTTTAAGGTATTGGGTAATCAACTGCCCCCACGAAGCCCAAGGCTCAACATCTTGGTCGGTCACAGTGGAATCACCGGCTAAATACATCGTCGTTATGTCAGCAAGCGGCGTAATCGCAATGCGCCTAATGGCAGAGCCTGCGGCAAACTCAAGTGTCAGTTTGTTGTCCCAGTTTACATCGTCACGTTCACGCTCTTTTAGGGCAATTCGTTTTTCACTTGAAATAATCGGGCTGCGCACATCCACCATAAACCGACGCGTGATGTGTTGGCCTTTGACCACCTTAATTTGATTGAGCATCAGGCGCCGCGATTCTGCTTTTACGGTATTAGTAGACGCAGCAAGATCACTGCCTAATGTCAGTTCAACTTGATAATGCCCTTGTGGCAAATCCACTGAAAAATACAGGCTTTGCTGGGCACCCACACTGTGCGGTTCAACTATCACCTGAGCAGCAGTATTAAAATCAAAACCAAAACCACGGGCTTGGTTGTATTTTACAGCTTGAGTAAGGGCGGTGGCATCAACGTCAGACGCTTGGCTACCTAAGTCAAAAACGCGACTGCCTGCAACGGTGCTTGTCGTAAATAAGCACATGAAAATAAACGAAAAAAAGGCACGCAACATCATCACCAGTTTACCTATTACCACATTAAAAAATCGCTGGCCTTGGCCATGGCGATTTTCCAGCGAGTGAATATTAATATTAATCGTTAGCCGGTTTATCTACGTCGGTAACCAGCACTTTACCGTTTGACGTCCACGCACTGAGGCGCTTTTCCCAGTCAGTTACGTCCCAGTTAAAGGTGTTAGCCAGACTGATCGCATCGCGCAGATGATCAACTGCCTTGGCTAGGTCCCGCGAGGGCTGAGAATAAAAGCGCATGGCCTGCAAAAATTCGTAGTCAGGATTGCGTTGTTCGTTCTCTGGCACCTGTGCAAGAAAGTCACCGGCCTGTTCGGCATTCTGCAGGCTAGGCTCTGTTGCCAGCAGCGTAATCTCGGCGGCGCCCAACAAAGCCGGAGTATAAGTATCAGCGGCGGCCTGCTTAAACCAAAACAGAGCTTTGTGTTCGTCGCGCTCCACATAAGGACTGTCCAGCAACAAGCGGCCTAAGCGATAGCGGGCTTTTGTCACGCCAGCCTTGCTGGCTTCATTTAGCCAGTGCACTGCAGCGCTAATATCCTGCTGTTCACGGTACAACAATGACCCTAATTCATATTGCGCCAGCGGATGTCCGGCCGTTGACAATCGCGCAAGAACGCCTTGCAACTCGTGTTTATCAGCGGTCAGCCACGGAAAGGTCATCAGGGCGACGGCATACTGATACTGATCGTCAATCGTACTGCTGCTTTTAAGTTTTTTCACCCGCCTGTTCAGGCCGTTATAAAAACGTTCAAATTGCTCAGTGCGGATGAATGCACGGTTGTAGCCAGACATGCCGAGGTAACTGCGCTGAAAAAAACTCACGGCCTGATCGTCAAATTTGGGCTGAGCAAAGCGTTTTGTGATGAGTAAACTCAGCGCGGGTTTAATGTAGCCATTGACCTGCAAAGGCTGTGGATTACGTACCGACCCATCACGGCCAATCTCATAATCTACCACGGCAAAATAATTGCGGTCTTGTGCAGTGACCGCGTTTGGGCGCCCCAATAGCAGATAGTCAATAGATGCGGACTCCTGTGAAAGCCCGGTCGTGACAAGGGCTTCACTTATATTAATATCGTACTTGTCGTGAAAATCCACTGAAGCTGCGCTGCCATCAGGATCCACAAACTCAATTTTATACCCGTCTGGCACTGATTTAAGCGTAGGAAAATATTTCTGCTGCACCACCGCCATGCCATACCGGGCTTTGATAGCTGTTAGTACTTGCTCAATAGCAGGGCCTTGTTCTTCGGTGGCCAAGGCCAGTATGTCTGCGCTGACTTGCTGCGCATCGCTAAACTGTTGTTCTGCAGCCAAGCTAAACCACATTAGCGCCTTAAAGCGGTCTGCTTCTGTGCCCAAACCCTGATAATGCATCAACCCAAGTTGATAAAACGCCTGCGCGTTACCCAGTTCTGCCAGTTGCTGATAGTCATTGAGCGCCTGTTCATATTGCCCCACTTGAAAATGTTCATTGGCCTGAAATATGTCCATCGCTCTCAGTGGCAGCGCAGTTAAGCTGCCCACCCAAACCAAAGCACACAGTCGTTTTATCATCTTAGTCATCACGTAAATCCTTGTCGTAACCTTAACTATCAGCCAAGCGAATCTTAACTGCGCGATCTGCCGAGTACTTTTGGGGAGAATTGGCCGCTGAATGGGTTACCTGGTATTCACTGTTTTCAACTAAAGGCGGGTAGCCAAAAGCAGCGGAGTTAATATTTCACCTCATGGCATATGAAAAACCTGGGGCAGGTCAACCGCCACCGGGCTGTTATCCGGGTTGGCTTGCATAATGTCGCCCATGTACGCCCACCAGCGCTGCATGACAGCAGTGGCCGGCAGTTCACTCATGGTGTGATCCTCTTTACGCCACAAAACACCGAATAATTGCAACGTTTGCGGATGCAGAAAAATTGAATAATCCTCTATCCCAGCCTGTTTGAGTTCATCTACCAATTCTGGCCAGATTTCATCATGACGTTTTTTATATTCGGCTTCACAACCTGCATTGAGCTGCATCACAAATGCGATTTTTTCCATCTTTTTACTCCTTAATCTTGGGATACACTGCGCGCCAAAGGAAGGGCTCAATGCTGAGCGTGCCACTGGCAATCGCCTTCCCAGTAAGTGCATCTGTCCCACCGTTTGGCAAAGTAAGTTCACCACCTTCACCATTCATATTGGTGACTATCCATAAGATTCGGCCATCAGCCTCTACACGAGGCGCAACAATCGTACCTTGGCTAACTTGATAATGGCCTTTCACTTTGGCTAGTTCGATACAATGTTGTAGTACCGCATCGATCATAGCTTGTGCGTTATCACCAAAGGGCTGAACCCCCAGTACCACAATGTGACCTTTGCCGATTTTTCGCTGAGTAATGAAGGCCCGTTCGGCGGCAGCGCCATCGTCAATACGACCTATGACCTGCGTACCGCTCTTAACTTGCATGGCGGCACACCAGCCGCTTAACTCAGCGGTGATACCAAAGGCCGTGCCCTTGGATCCCGTATCGGTCAATGGCACTACAAACTCAGTATTTACCCCAGCAAATTTATCCAGCAAACCTAATCCAGCCGTAGTGGGGACGGTATGTTCTTTTCCACGCGTTCCTGTTACTGGGCCTACTAACCACACACCACCTTGTTCAACAAAGGCTAAAGTGCGCTGCATAAAGTCTTCGCTTACGTAGGGCATCGCGGGGGTAATCAACACTTGCAATCCATCTAATGCCGCGTTTTCAAAACGCACATCTCGGTGGTAACCCAAATCCATAATGTAGCTGTGCCACATTGCAACCACATCACGGTAACGACGTGGAAAACCTTGACGTTTATCAAGGCCTTCGGTTTCAATCATCGCACGGGCATGATCGGAATACGTGATCCCAATCGCAGCGCCTTGCACTGTGCTGTTAACCAGTAACGGTTCTAGCTGTTGGCGGCTTTCGTCAACCTGCTTGACCTGCGAATACCCCACCGAAGGCTGAAACCATGAACTCATGATGGCGCTATGGGGCAATTCAGCACCGCTGCGCTGTTGGCGCCACAACCAATAGCTAAAACCTTCACCACCTAAGCTGTAAATCAACGCCGATTCTGCGGCCAAAAATCCCTTAGGATGCAGGGTATGGTGGTTACCTAACCAGCCGTTATGTGCCACGCTGGTTTCCATTAACCAAAACGGGCGCCCCGGTATAGCTGAGCGATACATATCCGAGCGAAACACCAGTGCTGCCCACTGTTCACTGCTGGGATAGGCATCGAAAGAGGCAAAGTCTAGAGCCTGCATCGAACGTTCGTGATGAATATTAAACGCCGGATTATCGTTGTGGGTAACGGGCGCAGCAGAATACTGATTCAGTATGTCACTTTGTGCTTTCATAAAATCTGCGATACTTTCACGGCAGAACATTTTGTAGGCGGTACTTAACGACGCGCTATGTAAAAACGGGGTTTTAACCGGTGCAGGCACTTGTTCGAATCGCTGATAATGTTGGCTCCACATATGGGTGCCCCACGCATCATTGAGCTTTTCAATACGCCCGAAACGGTTTTTCAACCATTGATGCCAGTTTGCTACCGCAGCATCACTAAAATCTTCAGCCACGTGGGCTTTCATTTCGTTGTCTATTTGCCAGCCAATCAACGCAGGGTGTTGACCAAATTCCTTGGCCATCGCTTTAATAATAGTAAAACAGGCTTTTTGCACTTCAGGGTGTTCATAACTAGCGTGTTGGCGCGCACCATGACTCATGATCACACCGTTTTCATCTTTAAAGCAGCGTTCGGGATGGCCATGGGTCAGCCAGATGGGCGGTGTTGCCGTCGGCGTGCACATGATCACATCAATACCCGCGGCATGGCACTTGTCCATCACCATCGTAAACAGGTCTAAGGAAATTTTACCTTGCTCGGGCTCAGTTGTTGACCAGCTGAATTCACCCATGCGCACCACGTTAATACCCAGCTTGAGCATTTCTTGAATGTCGCGATCAATCTCTGCTATTGGCCATAATTCGGGATAATAACACACGCCATGAAACAGTTTTTTCATGGCGTAAGGCGAGCGTTGCTTGCTCGGTTTTTGAGCGGCAGATAATAAAGTAGAATGGCTGGTCGCACCCAACCCTAATGTTGCTGTTGCTACGCCCAAGCCACTGAATTTAAACATCTCACGTCGGGTCATTTTCATTATTCGTTTCCTTATTCGTAGTGGCAGATTTTACCTTGTAATATCGCCGTCTTTCGCTACTAAGCTTACGGATGGCCTAGTACCTGTTTACTCATTTGCAAATCATTGCCCATATCTTCCATTTTGAAAATCTGCAGGCGGGTATGGGGCTGTTTAAAATAGCGATGCAGGGCCATCATTAACTGACCATCAAAGGTGGTAAAAATATTGCCATGGCCCCGATCGCCACTAATTAGTGGCTCATTGCGCTGCGTCCAATTTCCACTGAGTTTGCCGTTGTCAGAAAAGGCAATAGAGGTGGTATAAGCCTTGGATTTATCTTTGTTCCAGCTCGACCATAACAGCATCAGCTGACCCGTTTTGCTCATGTAAGGCCACGGGCCATCGGATACCACTGCTTCAATGTCTTTGCCGTCAAAGCGCGTCGTTCTGGCAGTCCAGTCTGCATCCGCAGCACTAAACAAGGTAATGGGCTGACCAATGGTGCCGGACAAATCACTCGTCAGACGAATGGCTTTAAATAACCCAGCACCGGTTTGGATCCACTCCTGACAATAAATCATCCACGGCTGGCCATCTTCAATCCACAAGGTGCCATCTAAGGCCATTTCGTTGGCTGGTGTATGGCTTTGATTGCTAAAACGTTTAAACGGGCCAAGAGGCGAATCACCCACCAAAATCTGCGAACCGCGTGTGACCATTGGCGGACGACCGTCCTGTACTTCAAGAATGTTGTGATAGTGATGAAAGGTCAGAAACAAGTAATATTTATCCTGATAATACGCCACTTCTGGTGCCCATGGTGCATGTTCACTTTGCGCCCAGCTATCAGGCTCAATGTCATAAATCAGTTTTGGTCCGTGCCAGCTGATTAAATCGTCACTCCAGTAAGCTTCTACACCGGCACGCTTATTCGGCGCATCGAGATTTTCCTGCGGGTGACCATAGTGAAAACTGTCATACACGTAATATTTTTTTGATACCGGATCGGCCAGTATCGCTGGATCGTGGATATTCAAGGTATCGACATGATGAATGTTACGTTCAGGCACCGAAGAAGCGGGTATGTTGACAGGTAATACAACAGGCTCAGAATGGGCTGATGCTAATTGCCACACCAGCATTAAACCCCATGCACCTAACTTTCCATAACAAGCTTTTGATTTCATCAGGCTATCTTCAAAAACAGACCGAGCCAACATGAGTTAGGCCCGGCAAATGATGTTATTCATTGTCAGCCAGCCGTGAATCGGCTGGCTGTGAGTAAGCGGCTGTTTTTCAACCTTTACAGTTTGTAGCTAAAACCAACTGAGTACTCACGACCTGCCCATTGCAAATCTGACGAACGGCCAGGACCTGCGTTGACATGATAGACCTCACCGGTAAGGTTACGGGCATCCGCGTACACTTTCAGATTAGGCGACACGGTATAAGTCAGCTTACTGTCAAGGTAACCCGCGTCATCAACATAAGCCGGATTACCTGAACGGTCTGCCGCATTTCTTAAATACTCACTGCGGAAGTTATACGATAATTTAAAACTCCACTTTTCATTTTCATAAAAGCCAGTCAAGTTGTAACTGTCCTTAGACTGAGAGGGAAACTCCAGCTCTTCTCCGGTCAAACGGTTGAAAAGACCAACATTGTCTGCTTCCATATAGGTGTAGTTAGCCGTTGCGCCAAGGCCATTAAAGGGTTCGGGTAACATTGAAAATACCGTAGAAGCTTGGAACTCAAGCCCTTTGGTTTTTACTCCACTACCATTCAATTTCTGACGCACATCCCACAGTCTTCCGTCACCAAAAAAGTCCACGTCAAAGCGAGTATCAGGGTCAATGATCCAGCTAGTGATATCTTTAGTGAAGTACGCTACCGATACAATCGACTCCTCATCCGGATACCAGTTTAGCGCCAGGTCAAACTGGTTAGCGCGGTAAGGTTCAAGTGCCGGATTACCTGCCGTACAGTTGTCTGGCGTATTGTCAATTTGCGCCTGAGTATTTTTACGCAAGGTACAGGTTGCATTTACGTTCATATCAGTAATGATTGGACGCGCCATCACTTTTGCCACGCCAACATAAAACACCAGTTCGTCTGGGATCAACGAAACATTCAGGTTAAAACTGGGCAAATAATCCGTGTAGTCAGATTCAATGGTTTTACGCCCAAGAAAAAAGTCTGGATGTTCTTCATCGGGAAGAACTTGACGCGATGGGTAAGTGCCGGTGGTCTCATTAAAGATTGGATCACCATTTTCATCCAGCTCATCAACGATGACGTTAATTCGCACATTTCCGTTGGTGGCATTTTTAGTTTCTACCGCTCGTATCCCAAAGTTACCCGAGTAAGTAAAGCCCATCAGTTCGCTTTCAAAATTGGCCTGCAGATAGACTGCCTGTGTTTTTACTGAAACATCATAGTTGCCGTTTTGAACATTCAGGTCTTCACGAGTGGTATTGTCAGCAGAAACCGCCTGCAGCGCTTCCAATACGGCCGGTGAGTCCAACGCCAGCCAAGAACCTAATGAGTCAACGCTTAAATCGTAGCCTTTAAAGAACTCGTCGGTTTCAACCATTCTGCCGCCCAACAGTTCTGCCTGATCCTCAATGGTCCACACCACACCGTTGTATGCTGTGCCTACGTTGCGGTCAATGTCATAGCGGTAATTCCAGTTGGCAAATTTTTGTTCTGTTCGCTGATAACCAGAGCGCAGTAGTACCCAAAAATCAGAATCGGGAATATAGGTAACATCAACTTTACCCATGGTTTCTTCACTTTCGTCCTTAGCAGGACGGTAATCGAAGCTGGTACCACCGACATAACTATAGGGGTCGTTAATGTCGAGTTTGTTGGAGGTATCTGTTAAATCATCGGGATTGCGGATATAAGCATCGGTTAAATCCAGCGCTGACAAACCTTCGTCGTTTAAGCTTACTTTCATGTCAACCAGACCTCCGGCCCAGGCACTGACACTGCGCGAATCAATATCTTGATCAGTGGTAGAACGTGCCAATACTCCTTCTACTCTCCATGCATCATTTCTAAATTGGAAACCCGTTTCAAACTGCGTTGATTTTTGGTCCCAGTCAAATTCTAATACGCGGTTACTGATAGATGCATTGGCAGTTTCAAAATAACGCACGTTATGCAGGTCATCGACCACGACTGATTCGGGTTTGATCCGGGCAGTAGACTGGGTTTCGAACTGTAAGTTAATGTCTTTAGCGGTTTTATCGCGATTATTGTAGGTGTAGCTGGCGTGGGCCGAGAGCATGTCATTAAACGCATACTGCACCATGGCATTGGCAGATATGCGCTCTTCCTGACGCTGCCACATACCATAGCGGGGTAAATAAGGGTTAAAATCTAACCACTGCGCTTCACAGTTAGCTTGATTAGAACTGGTTGCACAATCGGCTTTATCAGTGACCGATGCAAAACTTGGATCAACTACAGTTTTTTCAGGTGAGTTATCATAGTCGGCAAAACGTGCCCATTCGGTATTTCGCAAGGCATGAGTCAGCGTGGTTTTATCCGCGCCGGTCACATTCAGTAAAACACCAAAATCGTCACTGAATTTGTGTACACCGGTCAGGTTGAATTTAGGCATAACGTCACCAATCAAATCGTTATACTGGCCTTCGCCTGACACCGAGAAAAAATCTTCTTTAAATTCGTTAGGCTTACGGGTATTAACTTGAATTGTACCGCCTATACCGCCTTCGGTAAGACGTGCTTCAGAGCCTTTAATTACGTCCAAAGATTTAACTAATTCAGAGGCCATATCACGAAAATCTACCGCGCGTGATCCGCCCATACCCAAGGCACCGACACTATTTACTTCAACGCGTAATAATTGTGGGTCAACACCACGGATACTGACAGACGCACCTTCACCTTGATCCCGGGCTAGCTGAATACCGGGAATGCGCTGCAATGCTTCTGCTACGTTTTTATCTGGAAATTCACCAATATCTTCAGCCACCAAAGAATCCTGCATGGTGCCGGCTTGTTTTTTACGATCCAGCGCACTGCGCTGACTAAACCGAATACCGGTGACTTCAATCACTTCAGTTTCTTCTTTGCTTTGCTCAGCAGAGGTTTGACTGGTAACTGCAGTCGTTTCTTGTGCATAAGCCGAATTTGCAGCAAGGGCTCCAAATGTCGCCGTTGCAAAAAGAATCGAAGTAATGTGACTCGCAATTGCCTTTCTGGTAAAGGGGATTAAAGGACTTTGCGAGCCTTGGGCAATACGCTGCTTGATGTGTGTCATTGTCGCCTCTGTGATGTTAGCAGGTTGGGTTAATTGTTATTTACAAAATACGATTGTTAATATTTTGTTTACAGGGCGTATCCTAATTGCCCTAAATGTCAACGTCAACAACAATCAATCATTAGCAATCATTAACAGCCATTAATAATCACTAAGTTCATATTTGAATATTGCTTATCTGGGCGGTCTGGTTAAACGTTTAAATGCGTCGAGAAAGTCTGAAAGGCCTTTACCAACAGGGTTTCAGCCAGGAATTAACAGCTCAACCGAGGTCATTTTGATGACGACAAAATGACCTCGGTTGACATTTGGCTTGAGGGAAGTGATTAGTCTTGTGCGAGGCTGTGGAGCAAGGTCATTATTTTTTCGACATTTTCAGGGTGAGTACTTTCTAATATGGTATGAATAAAAGGCTTACGTTTTTTTATTAAGTTAATTAAATGTTGATGATTCATTAGGCCAGTACCAGAGGGTAAGTCACCGGATTTTAAACCATCCACCAGCACAAAATCTTTACAGTGAATGGCAACGATACGCTCACCAAACAATTCAAAGGCTTGGTCCATCAACTGTTCTTGTTGTGCACATTCATCAAGCGGAAAAAAGTTAACGGGGTCATAGATTATCTGCACATTAGGGGAGTCAACCAAGTCCAGCATTCGCACCATCTTGGCATACGAGTGAACCACATGATGATGGGCCACGCCTTCAATACCCACAATACTGCCGTATTTTTCAGCGGTTCTGGCCAGGCGTTTTACCGCTGCAACCAACTCCAAGAACGCCTCTTCACTTTGGCTATCAGGGTGATAAGTACAATCGGCATTCCGCGAGCCTGTTTCGGTACCCACAATGGCACAACCAAAATCACGGGCAAAACGTAAATGTTCTTCAAAGCGCTGTAAAGATTGCTCCTTTATCACCGGATCAGGATGAATGGGATTAATATAACAGCCCAACACCGCAATATTAATGCCCTGAGCGGCAAAAACATCTCTGACATGATTGGCAAAACCGGGGCTTAACTGCCCTGCTTGTTCTTTAATAAAAGGAAAAGATTTGGCCAGCGCAAGTTGAATGCAAGCAGGGCCGAATGGGGCGAGTTTTGCAGCAATTTCAGTAGGTGTGCCTTGGCCATAATCATGGGCGCGTAATCCGATATTAAGCATAACAATATTCTTCCAAAGTGATGCAGGGCAGCAACCACCTGCTTACCCTGAAATATAAGTGAGTGTTAGGGCTAGCGTCCTAAGATGAAGTGCAGCTCTTTCGCTACCGTAGCCGCGGTCAGTTTGGCACCCGCCTCGCTGGTATGCGTATGTTTGTCAGCAAACAGGGGCGCGACATTAGCCTGACCTAATACGTCATATTGCTGGGCGATAAGGTTGTGTAAATCGATAAACAGAGTGCCACTTTGCCGTGCTACTTGCTGCGCCCATTGAGGATAGCTATTGACTGCTCGGTCAATGCGCGGTGCATCATCTTGAAATATTTTACGTGGCACGGGCGAGCAAATAATCGGGGTAATTCCTAGTGCACGCGCCTCGCCTATCATTTTTCGTAAATACCAGCCATAACTATGCACGGTTTCAACGTCACCCGTAACCAGGTTATTAATCACTTCAAATTCAAAGCCAAGGCCTTTGATCGTGCCCCGTGCTCGTGTATCGTCATTTAGCGGCGCATTGTCGTTATGCCCAAATTGAATGAGTACATAGTCACCCGGCTTCATCATATTTAAAGCCCGTTGCCAGTGACCGCCTGTCACAAAAGTACGACTACTGAGACCACCAATTGCCCGATTAACCAGATTGAACTGTTTGTCACTAATGTGCTCTTTGATGAAATCTCCCCAGCCCCACTCGCCATTAGCACCATCTCCGGCACCATTGCGCACGGTAGAATCACCTACCATAAAAATGCTCGGTAAATTAGCATTGGCCACAAAAGGTTGGCGTAGCCAGGTGTATTGCGCCGCTGCGACGTTGCGGCCTAATTCTGAATACCACTGCTCATCTAAGGTAGGTTTTAGCCCTTTTAACGCTGCGATAATGGTCGATGCATGTAACTCGGCGCCAAGGGCATTAAAATGGGTATGGTCTTTGGTGTACAGTGCAGCGGTTTGTTCCATGCCCATAGCTTCAAGTGCGTCAGCAACCGGATTGCTTACGTCAATAAACGCCGTGTCTAACTCCCATGATAATTGATACATCCATCCACCGTATTGACCTGAACCGCGTTCGATACGACCTTGTTGCCAGATATTTCGAGCCGTAAGCGACAATAAAATAGGCGTAGCTTGTTTGGCTTTTACCTCTGCCACCATTTGGCGTATATAGTGGCCAAAGGTATAGACCCTCTCATCTTGTTTGCTCAGCAAATTATGAATATCTACACTCTCATCACCAAGACCCGGCAAGGTACCTCGCGCGCGACTATCGTCATTCACTGCACTGGCATCGTTATGGCCAAACTGAATTAACACCACATCGCCCGGCTGCACATCGTCAATCAGCTTTTGCCACAAACCCTCGCTAATAAACGTGCGCGTACTGCGGCCACCCCGCGCGCGGTTATCCACTTTAACCACACTACTGTCCAAGTACTTATCCAATACGGCTGCCCAGCCCTGATGCTGCGGATCGTTATAAGTGGCCGCCGTTGAATCACCCGCCACAAAGATAGTATGAGGCTGCCATGCGGGCTTTGGCTGCTCAGCCCATGCCCCGTTAATCAGGCATAAAAAGCTCAAGGCCACGACAAATTTGGCAAAAAAATGCTGCATATATTTTACTCTCGATTAAGCCTGTTGAAACGTAACACTCGGCATATAAAGCCACCAGGCTGGATGAAAATTCACAATAATGATTATTTTTGATTGTATATGAGTGAAAGTGCCGATTCAACACTGTTATTACAAA
>NZ_JANQVQ010000126.1 GCF_030730205.1 Paraglaciecola sp. | reverse complement strand
CAATGTTGTCGATTTTCATCTTTCGATTTACGAGCGTTCCGCTGCCAAATATGGCGGGCGAAGATATACCAATCCCCATTTTTTTAGCATTCTCAATCACCCGCAGCAAACTGCTCCACTCTTCTTCATTCAAAAATAGACTCGCATCGATACGCCGAGGACTATTAACTGATTTTGTTGCAAAATTTGGCGTGCCTGTCACCGTGATGATCTTATCAGAGATGTTGATATGTCTAATCTGTAGATTTCGAATTTCGCGTTTACGAAGTGCTAGCCTAAAAGCCAGCATTAGTACGACAATATGCATGTCAATTTCGAGCTGAGTAAGCGAAGTACCAGAGCCATTGCCATGACCGTTTCTCAAATAGTCTTTCGCTCGTTCATAGTCAGCCATCGGTAGAAGTCTCGCGATCCCTACTCTCTTTTTCACCTTGCGTTCGACAAGCGGTTCAATCAATCCCCAATCTGGGGTGTCAATGGTAAAGTTATTATTTACCTCACTATGAAAATTTTTAAAACACCGAAGCACCTCGTGCTTGTTTTCGTAATTTGATTCAGAGACAGCACAAAAATAAAGCTCTTCAAGTGACTCTTCGTCGTTTTCCAAAAATGCATCATCTTGCACTCGCATTTGTAATTGGTCGGCAATAATCGTTAGGTAATTGCAGACCGTACCCGATGCGATTTTACTACCTTTCTTGACGGGCGAAGGATGTTGACTTGCTTTGACACCGTAAAACAGCCATAAAATCAAAAACTCAGTGCACATATTGGATACACCGAGGAGATGCTTGAGCGTTTTCGTTGTAGCGCCGACGTAATTGGCCCATTGGTTTAAGATGACTTTCTCAACAGAGATATCTTTTGACGAATCGTTCATTTCCCTTAGCACTTTGAGTGTTTTTTGAACGAAATCGCGTTCATTTTGCATCACCAATTTGCGCAATGTGCTATTAGGTTTTAGCGCATTCAATACACGTCGACGCCGCACTGGGTAAGATTTCGAGGGAGTAAGTTCGTTTTTGTTCTCGTAAAAATGTCCACTACTGTGTTTAAACAATCTCGCAATATCTTGTGGCGAATAGTCTCCCGGAAGGACAGTGTCTTTGGAAGCCGATACAGAAAGGCGAGACTGCGTTGATAAACCATATTCTGATACAAATCTGCAAATCATCTCTAATGATAAGAATGTAGGCAGCCCTGGCCCGATGACTTTTGACGCCTCTTTCAGCCAATCTTTCAGCATTTTTGTCGTGTCTTTAAAGTCAATGCGATACTGCTCAACCGTTTCTAGCTGCATCAATAAATAGCTGCTTAACCAATTGATTGGGCAAGACACACGAGCCGTGTTTTTTGAACTAGCTTGGAGCAATAAGGTACTTTGATACTGAATGATTGAGACTGCCGCTGATTGACCTAGCCCAATTAACTGCATGGCAATACAAGGCTGGTATAACACTAAACTGATAAAAAATGCGCTTTTAGAAGACAACGGCAATCTGCCATTTGAAATACAATCGAGAAAGCTATTTTGGAGCTGTTCGACATAGCTACTGTATTCAATCAACTGCAACGAGATATTATTGTCTGATTTATTTAACGCATTTATTTGAGCGATGACGCTCGCCTGCCCCGCTCTTTCATAGGTTTTTTGCCAACTGGTGTAATACTGTTCAACGAGTTGATTGAGATGCTCACCGCTTTTAGGTACTTCTAGATTGCTGGGTAAGCTAGCTACTGCTTGCTCAATGTTTGCCCCTGATACTGTCTGCTTGAGTAACGCTTTGAAATTTTTTTTAGCGAATCGATATGCAAACTCCGAATTTTCCTGTCGTTCAATATACCCTGGCGGATACAACATTGCTTTTCCGGGTAGCCTTTCTAGCGAGTATGCACCTCGCAACGATTGCGCCTTCAACGATGTGAACCCCATGCCCTTGAGCAAACTATCGAAAGAACTCGATATGCCGTCATCATTAAGCCAAGATAGCGAAACACTCATCTCATCAATTACGTGGTGCCCCTGATTAATGTGTCCTGTGAGCTGCTGCCTATATTTGAATAGCGCCGGCGGGATATGACTACAAACAAAGTGGCGCGTAAAATTTCCAGGAAGGGTGAAGTCATCACCTAAAAAGGTATTAATTGATTTAGATGACAAAGACTGCCATTGACCTTCAACGATAAGCCCTAAAAGTGGCTGACCTGTCAGAGTGTGAAGTTGCCTGCCAGAGCCATAACGACGGGGTTGGTAAAGAGATAGAAGCAACTTCGCTAAATCAGGATAATGCTCAAGCAAGGCATGTGAGGTAACGCGAAGTTGCATACGATATTCGTCTAATAACGAACCAAGCAGTCCTGGCAAGGGTATTAATCTTGTGGGAGATTCACCCCGATGATATTTGTCGCAGACAAAAAAGTAGCCGCCTGACTCGCATATCGTGGCATAGTCAAAAAAATAATTGGCATGTTGGCGAAGGGCGCCACAAAAGGCAAAAGCTAGTGAGACCATAGATGCAAAATCATTATGCCTTTGAATAACTAGCTCTGCATTTACATTAGAGTCATCAAGTAACGTTTGAAGTGTGTCATTTTTATTTTTAATACGGCCGACAAGTTTATCTATATCCACACACATCCTGCTGCCGATAAACACATCTCGGTATAATTCAGCGCCGACAGTATCAACTCCCAAATGACTCAATGCTTGAGCGTAATGAGTCTGTAATTCTTTTTCAGACAAGCTTAAATAGTAAAGGGTACTGGGGTTACTAAATTCTGAGCTAGCAAAAATTAAGGACGCAGACGAAGCGTCGACAGTATGTGCAATTTCAGAGTAAAGCGCATAACGCATTGATTTTTGCGTTAACTGCCTAAAACCATACCCGAGAGTAAACTTTAGATTGTTAAGGTACGCATTTAACGATTTAGACAGGTCAGGCTTATCGAGGCCCAACAATCGATATAGTGGCACGCCATTACCCATTTCAATAGCGTCAATGCGTAATTTTTGCGCTTGACATTTAAGCGCATCTACAATCGCCGAGGGAAGGTATAAATGTAAGAAATAGTCGTGGGGTTTCAACCAGGGTAATTGATCCGCTGTTGGATTAAAACTTTTTTCAAACTCTAGAGAGTGCCGACGCCACACACCAGTTTTTAAACAAATCGAGTTAATGAATCTATCGTTAAAAGTGGTTGTCACCACAAAAGAAGTGAGTCTTTCGAGCGAAGACGCAGTCAACATCATGATAGATAGAACCAACGCCTCCCTTGAAAAGTCATCATCATATAAATCGTTCAAGAGCTGCCCAACCACAGCCTGCTTCTCATTTAAAGCTAATGCATAGTTAAGTCCTGGTAAGTGCAGTGCATATTCCGGTTTTCTTTGATAATCATGAAAGTTGGGCTTAAGCGTTTCTCTAGAAGTAAGCGATGAAAAAACACACTTTAATTTTAGTTTTATGTAAACTACTACTGATTCATCGTCTTCGACATCGATGTCGTCCTGACTGATCGATAGATTCTTGAGTGAGTCGAGGAATCTTTCACTCTTTTTCGGTAGAGAGTCAGCTTCATCAGTCACTTGCAGCGTTTCTATGTCACTTTCATTTATGACTTCAGACTCATCATCCCCGTTTGATCGAACAATAGCAGTAGTCACTGACTTAGATTTAGGTGCAAGATCAATATC
>NZ_JANQVQ010000125.1 GCF_030730205.1 Paraglaciecola sp. | reverse complement strand
AATACGCAGCACTTAAACTAATAAGATAACCACAACACTTAGGAAGCACACAATGCTAAGAACTACTAAACTCAATCGCATCGCGATTGCAGTGGCCATGTCAATCGGCATGTCTACCGCAGCGATGGCTCAAGAAACTTCATCGGGAATAAGTGGTAAGATTGTAGGTCCTCAAGGATCGCCCGCAGCTGGTACAGTTGTTACTATCATCCACATTCCTTCTGGCTCGACTAAAACCGCAACTGTAAACGAAGCTGGCCAATTCTCAGCCAAAGGTCTTCGTGTTGGTGGTCCTTATAGCGTTCAAATTGATTCAGATAAATTTCAAGACACAACAGTCAGCGACGTATATTTAACACTAGGTGAAACTTTACCTTTTGACGTAGCTTTGGAAAATGAACAGAACATTGAACGTATCGCAGTTACAGCTTCTCAAATAAGCAGTGTGGAATTCGGTCAAATTGGCCCTGGCTCTACCTTTAATTTAGAGGACCTCAATGCCGCGCCTTCTGCTGACCGTGATATTAAAGATATCGTGCGTGTTGATCCACGTATCAGTATTTCAGAAGACAATGGTGAAGAATCAATCATCTGTGGTGGTAGCCATCCTCGCTTCAGCAGCTTAACTGTTGATGGTGTTCGCATGAACGACAGTTTTGGTTTGAACAACAACGGTTACCCGACTGTTCGTATGCCTTTCTCCTTTGACGCTATTGATCAAGTTGCAGTTGAGATTGCCCCTTTTGACGTTCAATACGGTGGTTTCACTGGCTGTAACATCAATGCGGTAACTAAGTCAGGTACTAACGAAGTTCACGGAAGTGCGTTCTTCGATTACTCTAGTGACTCTTTGTCTGGTGACAAAATCGAAGGCTCAACAGTTGACCGTGGAGATTATACTACTAAGCGTTACGGCGTTAACGTAGGCTTCCCATTAATTGCTGATACTTTATTTGGTTTCGTTTCTTACGAAAAACTTGAAGGTGCCCAGATTTTCACTTACGACGCATTGACTAATGGTTCAGTGACCATGGACGAAGTCAATCGTGCGATTCAAATTGCTCAAGACGTATATGGCTATGACGCAGGTGGTATGCCAGCTTCTGCACCAGTTGAAGATGAAAAACTATTAGTTAAATTAGATTGGAATATCAATGACTCTCACCGTGCTTCATTAGTTTATAACTATAATGACGGATTCGTAATTGATCAGTCAGATGAAAGTAGCAGTACTCTCACTTTGTCTAATCACTATTATAAGAAAGGTGCAACTTTAGACGCTGTTGTTGGTTCTTTGTATTCAGATTGGTCAGACAACTTTTCTACTGAAATTAGAGTAGGGCACACCAAATTAGATAATGAACAACGTTCAACTGATGCGGCTAGTGGATTTGGTGAAGTTCAGATCAGTTCTTTAGAGAACGGTGGTCAAATCTTCTTAGGTCCAGATGATTCACGTCAATCAAATGATTTAAACTGGGAAAACACTACGGTTAAAATCGCAGGTACGTATTATTTAGATGACCATACCATCACTGGTGGCTATGAGCTTGAAAGCTTAGATGTTTTCAACTTGTTCATGCAACATACCATCGGTGAATACCGTTTTGGTGGTGATTTCAACCGTAACACTCTGGGTGGGGCAAGTGGCTTAGATGATTTTGAATTAGGTTTTGCTGATGATGTTTATTACAACAACTCAGCAGGCACGAATAATCCTGATGATGCAGCAGCGAACTTCTCTTATAAAACTCAAGCCGTTTATTTACAAGATGAGTGGGTAATGGATGACGTTACTTTGATGTTTGGTTTACGTTATGACTGGATATCAAGTAGTGACAAGCCTAATGAAAATGCGTTATTTGAATCTCGTTACGGTATTACTAACCAAGCGACCTTTGACGGTGTTAGTTTGTTACAACCGCGCTTTGGTTTTAATTGGTCAGCCAGTGATAACTTAGAAGTCCGTGGTGGCTTAGGCTTGTACTCGGGTGGCAATCCAAACGTTTACCTATCAAATAGCTATTCTAACGATGGTGTAACAAATATCGATGCTTACAGAAATGATATAAGTATTTTCGACAATGCTAAAGTGGGTAATGGTCAAGCAATCTATTCACCTTTGCAAACCATGTTTGACCAAGTTGCGATTAATGAGCCTACATTGGGTCAAGAGCCATCTACAAACGCCGTAGATCCTGATTTTGACATGCCTGGCGAATGGAAATACAACATTGGTGCAACCTTTGTTACTGAAGATGACTACATATTTTCAGCGGACTTGCTGTATACCAAGAAACAAGATTCAGCAACCATTGTTAACTTGGCAGTTCAGCCATCAGGTGAGGTTACAATTGACGGCCGTCCAATCTACGAAGGTATAGCAATCGGTACAAACAGTAGTGGAAATCCAGTGTATCGTAATTCTCGTTACAGTGATCTTCTGTTAACTAATGCAAAAAGCGACGGCAGTGCGACCACTATCTCGTTTGCTATGAAGAAAGAATATGATTTTGGTTTAGATGTTAATTTCGGTTATGCATTCAACAAAGCTAAAGATTACAACCCAATGACGAGTTCGGTTGCATTCTCTAACTTTACTAACATTGCAACTTCTGATCAGAACGATCCTGGTGTTGGCACTTCGAATTACGAAATTCCTCATAACTTTACTATGAGCTTACGCTACTCAACTGAGTTCATGGAAGGGTATAAAACAAGCTTCTCGTTGTTTGGTAACCGTAAAGCGGGTCGTAACTTCTCATACTCGTTTGACAACTTTAACCCGGGCGTAGACTTGGCTGACTACCGTTCATTGATGTACGTACCTACCACTGATCAATATGGTACTGATGTCATGTTTGCTTCTGATGCAGTTATGGCTGATTTCGACGCATTTATTTCTGATGCGGGCTTAGAAAAGTATCGTGGTCAAATCGTTCCACGTAACTCTGGCGAATCTAGCTGGTCTACTCGTTTCGACTTCCGTATCGATCAACAGTTGCCAGCCTTTGCTGAAGGTCATAGAGCTAATGCTTTCTTCGTTATGAAGAACCTCGGTAATTTCTTAAATGATGACTGGGGTATTCAACGCAGAGGACCATTCAACGTTGCTTCTGTAGTTGATGCTTCGATGAATGATGATGGAACATATTTAATTAACCGTGTTAACCCAAGTCAAGCTGATGAATCACCCTACGTGGCCGGTTCATTGTGGGAAGTGCGTGTAGGTGTTAAATATAGCTTCTAAATAAAGCTTTTTAAAAACGTTAAAGCCGACTTTTAAAGTCGGCTTTTTTTATTGAAAATTGAGAATGTTATGAATCGTTTTGTTTACTGTTTTTTCATCTTACTTTTTTCGAGTTTCGCAATGAGTCAAACTTTACGAATTGCCACTTTCAATGTCAGTATGGAAGCAAGTAACTATTTACCTAAGGGAACGCGTCCCGTTGGTAATGAGTTATTTGAGCGTCTCGCATCCGGCGATAATTCGCAGATAAAAAATATTGCTGAAATTATTCAAATAATTCGGGCTGACATTATTTTACTGAATGAGTTTGACTACACCCAAGCTGCTGATATAGGCGTTGAGGCCTTTATAAAAAATTATCTGAATGTTGCTCAGCAAAATAACCAAGCAATAGATTATCCGTATTATTACACTGCGCCGGTAAATACCGGCGTGGACTCTGGATTAGATTTAGACAAAGACGGTATAGCCAGCGGATTAGGTAGTGATGCCTTCGGGTTCGGCTTATATCCGGGCCAATATGGTATGTTGATATTGAGTCGTTTCCCCATTGAGACCAAACGTATTCGCACCTTCCAACATTTTTTATGGAAAGACATGCCTAATAGTCTTTTGGCTAGCATAAAAGACGAGCAGGGAAAGGCGTGGTTTTCTGATGAAGCACAGCAAGTTCTTCGGCTCTCATCTAAGTCTCATTGGGATGTGCCTGTATCAGTTGATGGACAAACATTGCATGTGCTGGCTAGCCATCCAACGCCACCGGTTTTCGATGGGTTCGAGGATAGGAATGGTAAACGGAATCATGATGAAATTCGATTTTGGTTTGATTATATCAATGGTGATGAGCGAGCGGCTTATATCTATGATGATGTTGGTCGTAGTGGCGGTTTAGATGCTACTTCGTTTGTGATTGTCGGGGATCTGAATGCTTCTGCGGTGGAAGGTGATGGGATCAAAAGTGGAATAGGGTCATTGCTGGCATCTGAGCTGATAAATTCGTCAACTATTCCCAAAAGTGAAGGTGCAGCGCAGCTGAGACCACAGAATGGCCATGGGGAAAGTCACACAGCTGAATGGGGCATGCGCGCTGATTATGTATTGCCATCGGCTAACCTTAAAATAATTGATTCTGGGGTGTTTTGGCCCGTGAGCACCGAGCTTACATTTCGCCTCATAAAGGATAGACAGGCATCGTCAGATCATCGACTGGTGTGGGTGGATATTCATCTACCTTGATAAGTATTTCTTATTCTTTAGGAGCCCAGAGCTTTATTCACTGGGCTTATTCAAGGTGCCCTAGACATTCTCAAACAAAGCTTCGACTTTATTCCTGATGGTTTCAATTTGGGTAATATCTGAAGGGGCGATAAAAATCGTGTCGTCACCGGCGATGGTGCCCAGTACGCCGTCTTTTTTCCCTAATGAGTCTAGCAATCTGGCAATCAGTTGTGCTGCACCAGGGCTGGTACGAATGATCACCATCACATTGTTATGCACAATATCTAATACCAATTGCTTTAAAGGGCTTTTAGCAGTAGGCATACCAAGTTCGGGGGGAAGGCAATAAACCATATCACCGCGAGCATTACGGGTCCGTACCGCGCCAAACTTGCTGAGCATTCTGGATACCTTCGATTGACTAATATTATCGAATTTTTGCTCTTTTAGTGCTTCAACAATATCACCCTGTGAACCGAAATTTTCAGTATTGAGTATATCTTTGAATGCTCTAATTAACGCTTCTTGTTTGATAGTGGCCATAGCTTCCTCGATTTTTAACGGCTATTTTGCCGCATTGCTGCGCTTTAAGCAATTTGCCTATAGTTTCAGTGAGTAATCGAGTGACAAAAAAAACAATGAGGTAGTATGATAGGCGTTTTCCCAAAGCCTTGGTTGTAAGTTTTTTATAATTGAGGTTAATTACTTAGCAAATCGCTTTACACAGGAGAGAATTATGAAAGTAGCTGTACTTGGTGCTGCGGGTGGTATAGGTCAGGCGTTGTCTTTGTTATTGAAGACTCAATTACCGGCTGGTTCTGAATTGTCATTGTATGATGTTGCTCCAGTGGTGCCTGGCGTTGCTGTTGACTTAAGCCACATACCCACAGACGTAAAAGTTGAAGGTTTTGGTAAAGACAACCTAGCTGACGCGCTAACAGGCTGTGATATCGTGTTGATCCCTGCTGGCGTGCCACGTAAGCCAGGTATGGATCGCTCAGACTTGTTCAATATCAATGCCGGTATCGTGAGAAACCTAATTGATGCGATTGCTGACACATGCCCTGAAGCTTGTATTTGCGTTATCACTAACCCAGTGAATACCACTGTAGCGATTGCTGCTGAAGCGCTAAAAGCGAAAGGCGTGTATAACAAAAATAAATTGTTCGGCGTGACAACCCTAGATGTTATCCGTGCTGAAACCTTCGTTGGAAACTTAAAAGGATTAAATCCTGCCAACGTGCATGTGCCAGTCATTGGTGGCCACTCTGGTACCACTATCCTACCTTTGTTATCACAAGTTGAAGGTGTTGATTTTACTGATGAAGAAGTTGCCAGTTTAACCACTCGCATTCAAAACGCAGGCACTGAAGTTGTTGAAGCAAAAGCTGGCGGCGGATCTGCTACTTTATCTATGGGTCAAGCAGCAGCACGTTTTTGTTTGTCTCTAGTTGCAGCAATGCGTGGTGACAACGTAGTTGAATATACCTATGTTGAAACCAACAGCGATGACGCAGTCTTTTTCTCTCACCCTGTACGCTTAGGCAAAAATGGTGTCGAAGAAATTTTATCTTACGGCGAACTAAGTGCCTTTGAGCAAAACGCGAAAGAATCGATGTTAGACGGATTACGCGGTGATATTCAATTAGGTGTTGAGTTCGTAAACGGTAAATAATACGTTTGCTGTTTGTCATAAAAAAACCAGCTTAAGCTGGTTTTTTTGTTTATATATTTTGTGTTTAACGACGATTATGCGGCTATCGGATTACGTCCAACAGGGCGTGTGGGTTTGGCTTTTTGTTTAAGCTCATCAGGAATATTCAAGGTCCCCTGCATGATGGGTGCTTTTAGTTGGCTAGGGCGTCTATTGGGGAGTTTTGCTTCGATGCACTCTCTAATTTCAGATGCTTTATAGCCCGAACGTACCTTAATTCTGACATGAGGAATATTCGCAGCATCAAGCGATCCTGTTACAAACCAGTCTTTTTGCTTTTTATAACCCTCTTTGCCATTACCGTGCACAAGATCGACGGCAATAATTGGGGTCAGATCATCTTTAGAGCACAAGACAAAGTCTAAATAGCGTGAGTTAGCACGGCTTATAGCATTTTTGCTGGTTTTTTTGTCAGTACTTTGACGCACTGCCAAAATATCGACTAATTTAACCCGACACAAAATGCGATAGTCTCGCCCTACTGCTTCTTCAATTAACATCAAAAAGCTGCGCTCAACCGGAGTGAATAAGCTTGCTTTCTTTTTAAAGGGAAAGGCCAGCGCAGGCTCATTTAACTTGATAGCTGCCACTGCCACAATGATCAGTAAAATCATTAAAATGATGACGAGTTCCATTATTTCTCCTGCTTTGCCACTTTATTGACAACATTGTTTAGTATGCTGTTGAGATAGCAAAGACAGTGCCAATAAGCTAGCAGGGTGCTTCAGTGGAAGTTACTGATCCTTAAGTAAGATATCGATTTGACTGCCCTGACCATCAGCCGAAATAACAATGGTGAGTTGGCGGTCATGGTAGTTTAATAGGTAGCGGCCTTTGGTAATCGAGTCTGATTTAGGTAAGCCTAATTCTTGCACATAAAAGGCTCTGACCGCCTCTTGTTTAAGCGCGCTAAAGTAAGACAGACTCACCGGAAATTCTTGATCAAAGGCCTGACAAAAGCCTGCTGAAGGCGTTAAGGGGAGCTGATGAAATTGAGTTGGGCAGGACATTGGCGTAGAGTAAGCCGCACTGCTAAAGCCAATTAGAGCCATAACAGAAAAAAACAAGCTTAGATGAATGTAACTGGCACGGATGTTTAGCAAAGCCATGTACTCAATGATGAATGGTAAGCTTTACTATAGAAGTTCACAGAAAGTGCAGCAAGCTTTAAGCGCGGTCAAAAGGTATTAAGCTCAACGCTAGGGTATAAGTTAATGATGAAAATGCTTAGGGATTATTTACGACTTATCTTATTTTCAATGGGTATGTTGGTTGGTGTTCAGCTACCAGCAATGGTTGATCAATATGCCAAGCGAGTTGATGCTATGTTGTCAGAAGCTAGACAAAACCTTGTCGGTTTTCAACAAACAGCTGACCGTTTTTTTGCTGGTGACATACAAAAATTGTTAAATCATTACAAAGCCAGTGACGATGCCGTATTTAAGCAAGATGCGGGTAATATTGAGTATATTGTTACACGTGTTGCCTTGCTTAAAGACGAAATGATGGTGTTGCAGCAAGGTCAGATTCAACGCACGTTTCATGTGGTGTTTGCGCACGACCAAACCATTATGCAACAGACTATGGCGCAATATACTTACGTACTTATTTTACAACCCAGCGCCTTATTATGGGGGCTCGCAATAGCCTTATTGTTAAGTCTACTAATCGAAGCTTTATTGTCAGCCTTAGTGGGCGTACAAAGGCAGTTCAAGCGGCCTAAGCAAGTTTAATACTTTGTTCCTATAACTATTTCGACGAGGCGGTCGTGCCAGAGTATTCGCTAATAAATAAAAGAGAACCTTAAATGAAAAACTTAAAAATTGACATTGTGTCTGATGTTTCATGTCCTTGGTGCATCATCGGCTACAAAGCTTTAGAACAAGCGTTAAGTGAGTTACAAGGAGAGATTCACGCTGATATTACCTGGCAGCCCTTTGAACTTAATCCACAGATGCCCCAAGAAGGTCAAGAAATTACAGAACATATTACCCAAAAATACGGCATCAGTGAGACGCAAGCCGAACAAAACAGAAACATGATTAAACAGCGCGGTTTGGACGTAGGTTATGCTTTTGGCAATAGGGGGGGCGGAAGGATCTACAATACATTTGATGCTCACCGATTGTTGCACTGGGCTGAGTCGCAGGGTAAACAAACAGCATTGAAGCTGGCCTTATTTGATTTATATTTTAAAGACAGTGGTGATCCGAGTGATCATGAGCAACTGCTTGGAGTGGTTAAAAAAGTGGGCTTAAACACTTCTGAAGCAAAAAACGTCTTAGCATCTGACCACTTTGTACAAGAGGTTAGAGCGGCCCAACAGCACTTTCAACGGGCGGGCATTCAGTCAGTACCAGCGGTTATTATTAATGACAAACATTTGATTAGTGGTGGCCAACCTGCCGCTGTTTTTGCTCAAGCGTTAAAACAAATTGCGAGCGAAACAGCCTAAATAAAAAAGGGAGCGATTAGCTCCCTTTTATTTTGTCTAAAACCCTTTGAAACGTCTTATACGCCGATATAATCCAATATGCCCTCAGCAGCTTCACGACCTTCAAAAATCGCCGTTACCACTAAGTCAGAGCCTCTGACCATATCACCACCTGAGAAGATCTTAGGATTAGAGGTCTGAAAAGCAAATTTGCCTTTTGCGGGTGCTCTCACGCGGCCTTTTTCGTCCAGCATGATACCAAATTCACCAAACCAGCCAGCAGGACTCGGTTGGAAACCAAAAGCAATAATCACTGCATCTGCTTCAAGTATGTGCTCAGAGCCTTCGACAATAACAGGACTACGGCGACCTTGAGCATCGGGGGCACCCATTTCCGTTTTAACCAACCGCACACCTATGGCTTTACCGTTTTCATCAACAGCTATATCAAGAGGTTGTAGGTTAAATTTAAATTCAACGCCCTCTTCTTTGGCATTAACGACTTCTTTACGTGATCCTGGCATGCTTTCTTCATCACGTCGATAGGCACAGGTTACGCTTGTTGCGCCTTGACGAATTGAGGTTCTGACACAGTCCATGGTGGTATCACCACCGCCAAGCACCACCACCTTTTTACCTTGCATATCGATAAATTCAGAAGGATCTTTTTCAAGGCCCATATGTCGATTGATGTTGGCAATCAAGAAGGGTAACGCTTCGTGAACACCGGGGGCCTTTTCATGTTCAAAACCGCCTAACATGGGTTTATAGGTACCCATACCTAAAAATACGGCATCGTACTGGTCAAGCAACTTCTGAAACGGAATATCTTTGCCTATTTCAGTATTTAGCACAAATTCAACGCCCATCTCAGTGAAGATTTGTTTACGCAACTTGATGACATCTTTTTCTAATTTAAATGCAGGAATACCAAAGGTCAGTAAACCGCCTATTTCAGGATACTTGTCATAAACCACAGGTTTTACGCCGTTACGGACGAGTATGTCAGCACACGCTAAGCCTGCGGGACCGGCACCTACTATGGCAACTTTCTTATTGGTTTTTACCACACCCGACATATCTGGGCGCCAGCCCATTTTGAAGGCGGTATCCGTGATGTATTTCTCAATACTACCGATTGTCACCGCACCAAAATCGTCATTTAAGGTACATGCACCTTCACACAATCGGTCTTGCGGACACACGCGGCCGCAGACTTCTGGCAAACTATTTGTTTTGTGTGATAACTCGGCCGCCTCTAATATCTTGCCTTCATTGGCAAGGGCTAACCACTGGGGAATAAAGTTATGCACAGGGCATTTCCATTCACAATAGGGGTTACCACAATCTAAACATCGATCGGCCTGCCCTTCAGTTTGACTTTGGGTCAAGGGCTGATAGATTTCGGCAAACTCTTCTTTACGCACCATGATCGGCTTTTTAGGCGGATCGATACGCTCCACATCTACAAATTGATAAACATTCTTAGCCATTTAATTTAATCCTACTGCTTATTGAGCTTGCAAACGCAACTCAGCGGTTGAGCGACTGATGTGGCCCAGCAAATTCTTAACATCACTTGTTTTGGGTTTTACCAGCCTAAAGCGTGGTAATTCTTCGGCAAAGTGGGTGAGTAGATTTAATGCATGCTCACTGCCAGTTAACTCGTAATGTTGATTAATTAAACCGCGTAAATGTTCTGACAAAATAACCTTGTCGCCGATTTCTAGGATTTCAACTAACTCTTTGTTAACGCGATTATCTAAGTCGTTAAGCTCATCAAGAATGTAAGCAAAACCCCCTGTCATGCCTGCGCCAAAGTTAACACCAGTTGAACCAAGTATGGCCACGATACCACCGGTCATGTATTCACATGCGTTATCACCCGTTCCTTCAACGACAGCAATGGCGCCAGAGTTACGTACGGCAAAACGTTCACCTGCACGACCTGCAGCAAATAATTTACCGCCCGTAGCACCATATAAACAGGTATTCCCCATAATGGCACTGACGTGGGGGTCAAAGGTGATATTGCGTGGTGGGTGGATGACTAACTGACCACCCGTCATGCCTTTACCAACATAATCGTTGGCATCACCCACTAAACGCATTTCTAACCCACCGGCATTCCACACGCCAAAACTTTGCCCAGCGGTACCCGTTAAGTGGATTTGAATGGGAGCGTCATGCATGGCATGGTTACCATGAACCTTGGCGATTTCACCGGACAAGGTCGCTCCGACTGACCGGTCAGTGTTACGAATGGTATAACGCAAATGTGCCCCTTTACCTGAGGTAATCGCTTCTTTTGCATCTGCTAATATTTGTTGGTTTAAGTCACCTTTATCCAATGGCGCATTGGTGGTTTCTGAACAAAACAAACTGGTATGAGAGCCAGCTTTGAATTTGGCTAACAAAGGGCTTAAATCCAATTTATTCTGTTTTGCCGTTAAACCGTTTAAGGTTTTAAGCAATTCAGTGCGACCAATAATATCATCGAGTTTTTCAACGCCCATACTGGCAAGAATTTCACGCACTTCTTGCGCAACAAACTTGAAGTAGTTCATGACCATCTCTGGTAGGCCAATGAAGTAGTTTTCACGCAGTTTTTCGTCTTGAGTTGCAACGCCTGTTGCACAATTGTTCAAGTGGCAAATACGTAAGTATTTACATCCTAAGGCAACCATGGGGCCAGTACCAAAACCAAAACTTTCAGCACCTAAAATAGCCGCTTTTACCACATCTAAACCGGTTTTAAGACCACCGTCAGTTTGCACTCTGACCTTATGGCGTAAGCCGTTTTCAACTAAAGCTTGTTGTGTTTCTGCTAGACCTAACTCAAATGGACTACCGGCGTATTTCACAGAGGTCAGAGGGCTTGCGCCAGTACCACCGTCGTAACCAGAAATGGTAATCAAATCAGCGTAGGCTTTCGCAACACCAGTGGCAATGGTACCCACGCCAGGCTCTGATACTAATTTCACTGAGATCAATGCTTTAGGATTCACCTGTTTCAAATCGAAAATAAGCTGAGCTAAATCTTCAATTGAATAAATGTCGTGATGCGGCGGTGGCGATATCAAGGTTACACCTGGTACAGAAAAACGCAGCTCAGCGATATAGTTAGTCACTTTATCACCGGGTAACTGACCGCCTTCACCGGGTTTAGCACCTTGGGCCACTTTGATCTGAATCACTTCAGCATTAACCAAATAATGGGGTGTTACACCAAAACGCCCTGAGGCGACTTGTTTAATCTTAGAGTTTTTCTCAGTATTGAAACGAGCGGGATCTTCACCGCCTTCACCTGAGTTAGAGCGTCCACCCAAGCGGTTCATGGCAACCGCTAAGGCCTCATGGGCTTCAGGGCTTAAGGCACCGATTGACATCGCCGCAGTATCAAACCTTGGAAACAGGTTCTCTGCAGGTTCCACCAAGCTAATATCGATTGGCGCATTTTCTGGATTTAAGCCTAATAAGTCACGGAAGTGAGCGGGTGCACGATCGTTCACTAGACTTGAAAACGCTTTGTAGTCTTCGTATTTTCCACTGACTACCGCTTTTTGTAGTGTAGTGACGACATCAGGGTTGTAAGCGTGGTACTCACCACCGTGCACGTACTTAAGTAGTCCACCATGAGAAATCGTTTTACGCTTCAGCCATGCTATACGTTGCAAATTAATTTGGTCTTGTTCAAAGTCATCAAAACCAGCACCTTGAATACGACTTGGAATGCCAGCAAAACACAGCTTAACCACATCTTTGTTAATACCAACTGCTTCAAACAACTTCGAGCTTCTGTAGCTTGCAACTGTACTGATGCCCATTTTAGACATGATTTTGTACAAGCCTTTATTAATTCCCTTGCGGTAATTTAAGGTTGCCTGCATTGCATCTGTTTCTATCTCTCCTTTTTCAACCATTTGTTCAATAGTTTCATAAGCTAAGAAGGGATAAATAGCGGTCGCACCTAGGCCGATAAGCACCGCAAAATGGTGCGGATCACGAGCAGAGGCAGTTTCTACTACTATGTTGGCATCACAACGTAAGGCTTTGTCGATTAAACGTTTTTGCACCGCACCGACTGCCATTGCTGCAGGGATAGGGATCTTGTTGGCCTTTACTTCGCGATCAGACAGGATAACGAAGGTGGCGCGCTTAGTTTTAACTAAGTATTCCACTTCATTACAAATCCGCTCAATGGCTTTTTTCAACCCTTCTTCTGGCAAGTAGTTTAGGTCCACTTTTTCAGAGTAATAATACTCAGAATCAAACTCACGCAGTTGTTTTAAATCGGTATATACCAGAATAGGCGAATCAAACAAGACGCGCTGCGCATAGCCTGAGGTTTCGCTAAAGACGTTTTGCTCGCGGCCTATACAAGTGGCCAATGACATAACGTGATTTTCACGAAGCGAGTCAATAGGTGGGTTAGTTACCTGAGCAAATTGCTGACGGAAATAGTCGTAAATCACTCGTTGCTTAGAAGATAGTACCGCCATGGGGGTATCATCACCCATTGAGCCAACGGCTTCTTGTCCATCTTTGGCGAGAACTTTAATGATTTGCTGCATTTCTTCATAAGAGTAATTAAACAACTTATGGTAGGTGGCCATCATATCGTCAGAAAAGGCACGTTTGCCGATACTGCTGGCGTCGCACTGCTCAATGGGCGCTAAACGCTTGATGTGTTTATTGATCCACTCACGATAAGGGTGACGTTCTTTTAATTCATCGTCAATCTCATTCGAGCGCCAAATTTTACCGGTGTAGGTGTCTACCGCTAGCATTTCGCCTGGTCCGACACGCCCTTTCTCTATGACGTCTTGTGGTTCATAGTCCCAAATGCCTACTTCAGACGCGAGGGTAATCAAACCGTCTTTCGTTAATACATAACGAGCAGGGCGTAAGCCATTGCGATCTAAGTTGCACGCTACGTGACGACCGTTAGTTAAAACGATGCCCGCAGGGCCATCCCAAGGTTCCATGTGCATCGAGTTAAACTCATAGAAGGCACGTAAATCATCGTCCATGGTCTTGTTGTTTTGATATGCGGGTGGCACAAGTAAACGCATGGCACGGAAGATATCCATACCGCCCGCTAAGAATAGCTCAAGCATGTTGTCTAATGACGACGAATCAGAGCCTTCTAAATTAACGAAGGGCGCTGCATCTTGTAAGTCAGGTAAAAGGGGCGTGACAAACTTGTTCGACCGCGCACGCGACCAATCACGGTTACCACGAATCGTATTAATTTCACCATTGTGCGCTAAAAAGCGGAAAGGCTGAGCCAAGGGCCAGCGTGGTAGGGTATTGGTGGAGAAACGTTGGTGGAATACGCAAATGGCTGATTGCAAACGTTCGTCGGCTAAATCTAAGTAAAATTTAGGCAGATCACGAGGCATAACCAAACCTTTATAGATCGACACTAAACCTGATAAGCAAGCAACGTAAAAATCAGGATCGGTGCTTAATCGTTTTTCTGCCCGGCGACGAGCCATGTAAAGACGGCGCTCTACATCACGTTTACGCCAGCCTGACGGTGCGTTAACGAAAATCTGTTCAATTTGTGGCACACCAGTGGCCGCTAAATCGCCCAACACGGAATGATCAGTAGGGACGACGCGCCAACCTACGATACTCATGGTTTCACGTTCAAGTTCTTCGGTTAATACCAAACGAGCAGAATCTGCTAACTTGACATCTTGAGATAAAAATATCATCCCGACTGCATATTTTTTGCTTAACTTCCAACCATTCTCAGAGGCAATGTCTTGGAAAAAACTATTCGGCTTTTGCATTAATAAGCCACAGCCGTCGCCGGTTTTTCCATCCGCAGCAATACCACCACGATGTTGCATGCGGTCGAGTGCTTGAATAGCCGTACTCACTATTTTGTGACTTGCTTCACCCGTTGTATGGGCGATAAGACCAAATCCACAGTTATCTTTTGAATCATTGGGATGATATAAACTCATTACCTTAACTCCTTCAACTACCGACTGGATGTTACTTATTTTGTTAACTGCTATTCAGGTGGCATTTGATGCACGTTAATACGTGGGATGTCTTGAAAAAGCCAACCCAAATGCCTGTTTTTCGTTCGTAATTATTATTGGAGATACCAGTCGAGTATCGAATATTTATATTAAGCAGGCCTTACAAAATACCGAGTCTCGTTTTATAAATCAATTGCCAAGTGAACCATTCACCATAAATTTATTTTTGTACAAGCGACATACTGAAATAACCTTATAAAAAACAATGAAATAAGTTTTTTTGGTGTCTTGGTTATAAGGTATAAATAAATTTGAAATTAGCGCGTCATTTGTAAAATATTCGTTAAATATACGGCGCTTTCATTAAAAACCGCAAAGCTTAGGTAGAATAATAATGCAATTAATTTGCATAAAATCTTAAATGTGAGCTAGGCCTTGTGATTTACACATTTTATTCAGGGGATATCCTGCATTTCGTGGCATTGCTTAGTTGACCCAACAGATAAACTTGCTAGCATGTCAGCCAGCAACGTTAACCTCACCCGCTTGATAGAGAGCCATTCATGCCTGTAAATCAGTCCCCCGAACCTTGGGCCATCAAATTAGCGCAAAAAATTCATCGTTTCGGTGCAATGAAAGCCAGTATTTTATTTGTTTTTTTTACCCTTGTGTTTACCTTGTTGGGCTCGTATTTATTGCGGCTAGCGATTAATGACAGAGTAGATATAAACGATTTTATCAGCGCTATTTTTCTCACGATGTTAAGTGCGCCATGGGTGTTGTTCTTTTTCAGTGAGCTAGTTAAGCAACTAGAGCAATCCCGAGAGCACCTTAAAGATGTGGTTGCGCAGTTAGAGCGTTTGCGGGCCGAAGACGTCTTACTTAATCAAACGTTGCAAAATAATATTAAGCAACTAAATCACGAAATAGAACAACGTAAAAATGCCCAGCTTGAACGTGAGAGTGTCTTTACTGTGCTTGAACGAGAAATTAAAGATAAATCTGAAAAAGAGCAACAAGCCTCTCGTTTGTCTACTTTATTGCGCTCAATCATCGACGCCTCTCCAGATTTAATTTACTACCGTAATGAGGAAGGACAATTTGCTGGCTGTAACCGCGTTGCTGAGCAGATGACCGGCATGACTGAACAAGAATTGATAGGTTTAACGCCACACCAAGTATTTGAAGAAGAATTAGCGCGCCAAGTGGTTGCCAGTGATCACGAAGTATTAGAAAAAAATATCAGTACAACAGAAGAGTTGTGGCTACGATTTGCTGATGGCAAACGCCGTAATTTTGAAATGCGCAAGGTCCCTTTTTTTGGCGCAGACAATAAACGTTTGGGTTTGTTGGCCTTTGGACGAGACATTACCGAGCGTAAACAAGCAGAAAACGCGGTAGCCAAAGCCAGTAAAGATAAAACCGCCTTTATAGCCACTATCAGTCATGAGTTGCGTACACCGCTTAATGGTATTGTAGGTTTAAGTCGTATGCTACGTGACACCAAATTAGACAGCGAGCAATTTGCTTGGGTCAGCACTATTTACGCCAGCGGCATTACTTTAGGTAATATTTTTAACGATATTATTGATTTAGACAGACTCGACCGCGATCGTTTAGAGTTGTCTTTAAAAACTATCTCGTTAAAAGACTTCACCAGCGAGCTTGGTAGTATTATCGAGCTGCTGACAGATGACAAAGGCTTGCAGTTCGAAGCCAAACTTACCGAACCTTTGCCCGCTTTAGTTGAGGCAGACGGCACACGTTTACGTCAAATTCTCTGGAATCTATTGTTCAACGCGGTCAAGTTTACGCAAAAAGGTAAGGTGTCTTTGCATGTGGAGGCGCAAACCATTGATAGCAATACCAGCATGGTTTCCTTCAAAGTGTGCGATACCGGAGTGGGTATTCCGCAAGATGAGCTTTCTAAAATATTTGCTATGTACTATCAGGTCAACTTGCCAGAACATCAAAGTGCCACCGGTACGGGGATTGGCTTGGCTATTTGTCAGCAGATGGTGTCGTTAATGAATGGCGAAATATCAGTTAGCAGTGTGGTGGGCGAAGGTACCTGTTTTACTGTAAAACTTCCATTGGCTATCAGCCGACGTCCGATTCAGGTAGAAGAGCTTAAAGTCCGCGGTTTGCAAATTCTGTTGGTTGAAGATATTGAACTTAACGTGATGGTCGCCAAGGCATTGCTAGAAAAACTCGACCAGTTTGTGGACGTTGCTATGACGGGCAAAGAAGCCATTGATATGGCCCGTAATAAACAATACGACTTGATTTTGTTAGACATTCAATTACCTGATATGAATGGTTTTGAAGTGGCGAGTGTCTTACACGATGAAAGTTTGGTTGAGCAAACCAGTATCGTTGCACTAACTGCTAACGTCATTAAAACCCGTCAAGAATATTTAGATAATGGCATGGACGATGTCATCGCCAAACCGGTCAAGAAGAGTCGTATTATCGAAGTATTTAATAACCTCTTCACCGATGAGCCTGTGAAAGTGGCACAGCCTGTAGATGAAGTCAAAGGTGATAAGTTAGAGGCCATCCTAGATTTGGATTTGCTGCAAATGCTGGTGGATACCATCGGCCACGAAATGGTTAAAACCAGCGTTAAAGTATTCCAAGAGAACATGCCTGAATACTTAGAAATCTTGCAACTGAGCTTAAGTGCGAATGAAAAAGATGAGGTGTGCTCACAAGCGCACAAAATAAAGGGTGCAGCGGGTTCAGTGGGCTTGGCTCGCGTACAGAAAATTGCCAATCAAATTCAGCAAGGTGACCATCCGGCTTGGTGGCAAAATGTGCATGACTGGGCTGAAGAGCTGAATCAAGCTGCCAATCAAGATCTACAAAAATTAGTCAATTGGCTTAGTCAGCAAGCAATAGATGACTAAGATCTAGCCTGTCTATTAAAAAATAAAATAATGACAAGTTACTATTTTGATTTTAGACTTTGTATATAAATACTATAATATTATTTATAGCGTCCTATCATCTAAAATTAAAGTTGTGCTTATGTCTAAATTTGATCCAATTGACCATTCTCACCGCCGCCGTAATCCCCTTACTGGGGATTGGGTGCTGGTATCTCCTCACCGAGCAAAGCGTCCTTGGCAGGGGCAGGTTGAAAAACCGCAAGTCTCGCAAAGCCAGGCTCATGATCCTGAATGTTTTTTATGTGCAGGAAATACGCGTATCAATGGTGAAATCAATCCTAACTATACCGGCACCTTTGTTTTTACAAACGACTTTGCTGCCTTGATGCAAGACACGCCAAAGGCTGAACAAAATAACGATGATTTGTTTACCTTGCAGGCCGCACGGGGAACCAGTCGCGTTATTTGTTTCTCTCCTGCTCACAACTTAACCTTACCAGAGCTACCAGTCAGAGCGATCGAAGGACTTATTCAAACTTGGCAAGAGCAAGTGGCTGAATTATCGAAAGACTATGCATGGGTTCAGGTATTTGAAAATAAAGGTGCCGCGATGGGCTGTTCAAATCCCCATCCTCATGGACAAATTTGGGCCAATGATTTTATTCCAAATGAAGTAGCTAAGGCCGAATTGAATCAAAAAGCCTATTTTGATAAACATCACACTTCATTATTACTGGATTACGCTCAGAAAGAATCCACCGATGGCAGCCGGACAGTGGTAGAAACCGAACATTGGATTGCGGTTGTGCCTTATTGGGCAGCATGGCCATTTGAAACCTTGCTCATGCCCAAGTTTAAGTGTGCTCGCTTAGTGGATGTGACCAGTGAACAGCGCGCCGATTTGGCCCTCGCCATCAAAGAATTAACCAGTCGTTATGATAATTTGTTCCAATGCTCTTTTCCTTACTCAATGGGATGGCATTGGGCACCTAATACCCTCACTGAAACAGATCATTGGCAGTTACATGCGCACTTTTATCCGCCGCTGTTGCGCTCGGCGACTGTGCGTAAGTTTATGGTGGGTTATGAAATGATGGCTGAGCCACAACGGGATTTAACTCCCGAGCAAGCGGCTGAGAAATTACAACAAGTGAGTAAAACCCATTACAACGAACAGGCAGGAAACTAAGCATCATGATAAGCAATTTACAAACAAGAATAAGAGCGCTTGATGCGGTATTTACTGACTGCTTTGGTTATGCGCCAAGTCGTCACTTTCAAGCCCCAGGCCGCGTTAATCTAATTGGCGAACATACTGATTACAATGATGGCTTTGTTTTACCTTGTGCCATCGATTATCAGACCTTGGTTGCGGTCACACCTCGCACTGATAACACCGTTCGAGTTGTGGCGCTGGATTATGAAAACCAGCAAGATGAATTTAGTCTTGATAGCGAGATCACCTCTCACTCTTCACAAATGTGGAGTAATTATGTGCGTGGCGTGGTTAAACATTTGCAACTACGCGGCTTGGTAATCGGAGGAGCTGATTTAGCCATCACGGGTAATGTGCCACAAGGAGCCGGTCTCAGTTCATCTGCTTCTCTAGAAGTGGTGATTGGCGAAACCTTCCGGCAGCTCTATCAACTAGCGATGAGTAACGCTGACGTGGCATTAAATGGGCAGGAGGCGGAAAACCAATTTGTTGGGTGTAACTGCGGCATCATGGATCAAATGGTGAGCGCGTGTGGCGCTGAGCATCATGCCTTACTGCTAGATTGCCGTTCACTTGATACGCAATTAATTTCGATGCCAGAATCGTTGTCGGTCATGATCATTAATTCAAACGTAAAACGTGGTTTGGTTGATAGCGAGTACAATACCCGTCGTGAGCAGTGTGAAGAAGCCGCTCAGATTTTAGGTATAAAGGCCTTACGCGATATCAGCCTACATGACTTACAACAACAAAAAGGGAAGTTACCCGCCGCAGTGTACCAACGGGCACATCATGTCGTTTCAGATAGTGAGCGAACACTTTTAGCTGCCGAAGCCTTACGCAATAATGACCTTAAGGTGTTGTCTGGGCTTATGGCAGAGTCTCATGCATCAATGCGTGACGATTTTGAAATTACGGTTGCACCTATCGACTATATTGTTGAAATATTATCAGACTATCTAGGAGATAAAGGCGGCGTGAGAATGACCGGTGGAGGTTTCGGTGGCTGTATCGTTGCCCTTATGCCGCACGAACTTGTTGATGGTGCAAAGCAACTCGTGGCAGAAAAATATCAAGCTAAAACGGGTATTAAAGAAGACATTTATATTTGCAAAGCCAGTAATGGTGCCGGTGAGATTTAATTCGAAGACGTCGATGACAAACTTTTGTCATCGACTATTGAGGTTTCATTTGCGAAAGCAGTACTAAGGTTATACCACCTAAAATAAAACCCGCTGAAATTACCAAATGCCAGGTAATGGCTTCATTCACAAATAATACTCCGCCAATAGCCGCCCATACGGGCACCGAAAGTTGACACACGGCCGCAACACTTTTGGCCAGTTTAGGCAAAACCAAATACCACAACGCATAACCAAGGCCGGAGGCAAGTGCGCCTGATGCAATACTATAAAAAATCCCGAGTCCAGTGAGAGGACCGTTACTCCATAGCAGAACTGCCATAAGTCCAGCAACGGCAAATGGAAATAGACGTATAAAGTTGCTACTTGTGTCCAATAATGGCGATGAAGACTGACTCCCAACCAAACTGTATAAACCCCAAGCGATGCCCGCAATGACCATGAACAACAGATTTAAGCCACTGGGGTTATCTAATTCGGGGTACACGAAATAACACAAACCAAAAAACGAGATCAAAATGCCAATACTTTCAATAATCGATAGTCGTTTGCCACTCATCAAAGAGGCGGCAAGCATAGTAAATTGCACGGCCGCAAATAAAATTAAGGCACCTGTTGCGGTATTTAACCCGATATAGGCATAAGAAAAACCTAGAATATACACCAGTAAGTAAAGCGCCTCTTTATGACTTCCGTGTTGCAAAATTAGTCTAGGCCTATGGGCACCTTTGCTTATTAGCAGCAGCCATAAAATTAGCGAAGCGGATAAAATACGAATAAGGGAAAAATCTAAAGGAGCGACTTCTTCTACTCTAAGCGCTAAGCGACATAAAATGGAGTTAGCCGCAAAAGCGAGTAGGGCAATGAAAGTAAATCCAAAGAGCCGCCCTGTTGAAAATGGCACTATATTAATAACCAGCTGGCAGTACCTAAAAAGGCAAAAATACCGACTACATCGGTGATCGTGGTGAGAATAACACTGCCTGCTAAGGCAGGGTCAATACGTAATTTTTTCATGATCATCGGTAGAGTCGCACCGGCAAGACCAGCCGCCACCATATTAATTAACATCGCGAAGGCAATAACAGCACCAAGCATTAAGTCTTGCTTCCATAGCGCAATGACTGAGGCGATTAACACCGACCATATAATGCCGTTTAAAAAACCAATGGCGAGTTCTTTACTGATTAACCATCTGGCATTTGCGGCTCTCACATGGCCCAGTGCCATGCCTCGAATAACCAATGTCAAAGTTTGATTACCTGCGACCCCGCCCATACTGGGTACAATAGTATTTAAGATAGCTAACACTGCCAGTTGACTTAAGGCCGCTTCAAATAGATCACTAACAGCGGCCGCCATTAAAGCCGTAAATAAGTTTACGCCTAACCATATAGTGCGTCTTTGGGTGCTTTTAATAACGGGAGCAAAGGTATCCTCTTCATCGTCTAAACCTGCCATACTCATCATTGAGTGCTCAGCGTCTTCGCGAATGATATCCACCACATCATCGATAGTAATGCGGCCTACAAGATGATTATTTTCATCCACAACTGGGGCAGAAAGCCAGTCATAGCGCTCAAACAAACTTGCCACTTCATCGTCTGGCATATTGACAGGGATCGCTTCGGAGCTTTTGATGAGTGTATGAACTTTGGTATCAGACGCCGCGGTCACTAGGCTTGTTAATGATACACCACCGATTAATTTATCTTCACGGTCCACTACGTATAAAGTGTCAGTGTTTTCAGGGATCTGACCTTTAAGACGCAGGTAACGTAAAAATACCTCTACGGTGATTTCAGGACGCATGGTAATGGTGTCGGTGTTCATGATGAAACCGGCAGTTTCTTCACCGTATGACAGACCTTGCTGCGCACGCAAACGGTCTTGCTCGTCCATGGATGCCAATAGGTCTTGTGATACCGCTTCAGGTAAACTACTGAGGGTTTCAACTAAGTCATCGGTATCCATTTCTTCAAGAGCATCTGCCAGCTTATCGGGCAGCATGTGACGAATTATGCCATTACGTACATCTTCAGAGAGTTCTTCTAATACATCACTGTATAAATCGGGTTCGATTAATTGCCATATTTCAGTTCGTATTCGGTTATGGCTGGACTCTAAAAGCAAAGCAACATCACAGGGTGCAACGCTACGCAACATAGCTTGCACTTTTACAAAGTCACCACTGTCCAAGGCAGAATTTATGGCTTGTAATTGCGAGTTTGTAGTTTTTGCTTCGAATTTATCAGGCATAGAATGAGGCAGTCAGTCCTTTAATGGGTGTACTATTTGAATACAGGTTTGTGATGAATATTGTACATAGTTTAAAGAATTAACCAGATACGGTCAGTACAAATTTTAGTATGCTGAGCAACAATTGTTGGCAAAAGTAAGTGCTTGTTACTGAATGGTAAAACTATTCTTGTTCGTTAAAACGACCAGCGATCAGGGCTTCAACGGCGTCCATGGCTTCTGCGGCATCGTCGCCTTCACTGGTAACGGTTAATTCTTTTCCTTGGTTTCCTTCCAACATCATCAGACCTAATACGCTATTCGCACAAGCTTGTTTCTCACCAAGCTGCAGGGTTACAGACGCGGAAAACTTATTTGCTAACTGCACTAACTGAGTGGCGGCTCTTGCATGCAATCCAAGCTTGTTAACAATGACAATGTTTTTCTCAATTTTTGGCATAGTCGGCTCGCAAAGTAACTCGTGTTAGAAAGAATAAACGTATTATTGATTTAATGTTCTGTGCCTAATTTGCACGTCAGGATGAGAATCGCCAAACGTTTTTGCCAAGGCTTCAGCAACATAAACAGAACGGTGTTGGCCACCCGTACAGCCAATAGCGACTGTAACGTAACTGCGATTATTACGTTCTAAATGGGGCAACCATGTGGATATTAAGTTTTGGATTTGCCAAATAAACTTAGTCACAATAGGCTGAGAGCCAAGAAATATCTGCACTGGATTGTCTAATCCCGTTAAATGTTTTAAATCAGGCTCCCAATGTGGGTTAGGTAAAAAACGGGCGTCAAATACGTAATCAGCATCCTTGGGGATGCCATATTTAAAGCCAAAGGACTCAAATACTAAAACTAATCTTGAGCTTTTTTTACCCAATATCCGTTCGCGTACTAATTCAGCGAGCTGGTGGACGGATAGTTGGTCAGTATCGAGATATAAATCAGCTCGTTCTGCAATAGGTGCAAGTAAAACTGACTCTGCATGAATCGCTTCAGCCAAGGACTTATTTTGCCGCGAAAGAGGGTGCAGGCGGCGCGTCTCGCTGAAGCGCTTAACTAAGATGTCATCACTGGCATCCAAGTACAAAATAGTCATATGCCAAGTTGAAGGTAAATAATCGAGTATTTCAACTAATTCATTTGGATCTTTAGGCAGGTTGCGCACATCAATGCTGACTGCGACTTGATCATATTCATCGACTACCGTATGGGTGAGAGTTGGCAATAAATTAACTGGGATGTTGTCAACACAATAGTAACCAAGATCTTCTAGGGCTCTTAATACAATTGACTTGCCTGAGCCAGAGCGGCCACTAATGATGATTAACTTCATGTCAGTTCATTACCTTGAACAATTCTTCGTCAGTTTGCGCGTCGCGCATGCGTTTTAGGGTATCTTTGTCGGTTAGCTTAGCGGCAATAGCAGACAAGGTGCCGAGGTGTTCGCAGGCTTGTTCTTCAGGAACTAAAATCGCGAAAAATATGTCTACGGGTTGTTTATCTATCGCATCATATTCAATGGGTTTGTCATTAGTAATAACAACCGCGACGACCTTTTTAAGGTCTTTCAAACGACCATGAGGCAGTGCTATACCATTACCGATACCGGTGCTACCCATTTTCTCACGGTTCATCAAACTGGCTAAAATAGTGGCTTGATCAATGTCAACAATGTGCTTGGTGGCCACATTGCTGATTAACTCGAGAATGCGTTTTTTACTGGTACCCTGCACTGCACATAATGTGCAGTCAGGGTGAAGAACGTCTTTAATTTCCATTATTTACAGAGTCACTTAATGGCGTTTGGCTTTTTCCTTGTGCTTAATCACTTGTCTATCAAGTTTATCGATTAAAGCATCAATGGCGGCGTACATGTCTAAATGTTCAGCATTAGCAAAAACTTCTGCTCCGCTGAGGTGTAAAGTGGCTTCAGCTTTTTGATTGAGTTTCTCTACATTTAAAATGACATGAACGTTGTTAATATGATCGTAATGTCGTTCAAGTTTGGTAAATTTTGAATCAACATAATCGCGAAGTGAATCTGTAATTTCTAAATGATGACCGGTTAAGTTAATTTGCATATCGCCTCTTCCTTTTCTAAATTGCCTATAACAGGCTCTTACGTTGGTTAGACGGAGGGATCAACAACGACTCCCTATATTTTGCTATTGTCCGCCGGGCCACGACTATGCCTTGGTCAGCCAACAATTGAGCAATCTTACTATCACTTAAAGGTTTACTAGGTTTCTCTGCCGCGACTAACTTTTTAATCAATGCTCTAATTGCAGTAGAAGAACATTCTCCACCTGCATCAGTCGCAACATGACTCGAAAAGAAGTATTTCAGCTCAAATATACCTCTAGGTGTATGCATGTATTTTTGTGTTGTCACACGAGATATCGTGGATTCGTGCATATCCACCATTTCTGCAACATCATTTAAAACCATGGGCTTCATCATTTCAGGACCATGCTCAAAAAAACCAATTTGCTGTTGAACGATACAATTGGATACTTTAAGTAAGGTCTCATTGCGACTTTCGACGCTTTTTATAAACCACTTGGCTTCTTGTAAATGTGAACGAATAAACTGGCTGTCGGTGCTACTTTTGATGCTTTTGCTCATGGCAGCGTACTGCTGATTGACATTGAGTTTAGGTAAGCTATCGGGATTGAGTTCAACCATCCAACGGCCGTTTTTCTTGGTTACTGACACATCAGGGATAACATATTCAGGCTCCCCTACGATTAAAGCACTACCTGGGCGAGGATTTAGCGTTTGTAAAAGTCGCATCGCTTCGCGTAATTCATCTTCCTTTAAGCGGGTTTTGCGCATTAAAGTCCGATAATCCTTGCTGCCAATAAGGTCACAATAATCGGTGATCAGCATTTTGGCTTCGGCTAACCAAGGGGTTTCTGGTGCGAATTGGTTTAATTGAATCAGCAAACATTCTTGCGGGCTGCGCGAGCCAGAACCAATTGGATCAAACATTTGAATGCGCTTGAGTACACATTCAACTTCGTCTATCTCGATCTCTTCATCATTCAAACTGGCAAGCACTTCTTCAGCACTGATGGTTAAATAACCTGATTCATCGATAGAATCGATGATGGCCGTTGCGATAGACATATCCGTATCACTGAAGTGAGTCAGGCGCATCTGCCACAATAAGTGCTCTTGGATATTGTCGGTAGTCTCACCCTGAAACACTTGGTCATCTTCAACGCTAAAACTACTAGAGGACATTGAAGGTGCTGATGACGCACTTATGTATTCATCCCAAGTGCTGTCTAAAGGTAAGTCCTGCGGAATATCATTATTTTGCAGTGCATCGCCTGTTTCAACGGTGGCCGCATCCACTTCAATTTTATCGTTTGAGCCATCAGAACTAAAATTGGTTTCTAAGGCACTATCACCCGTTGGGTTTTCAAAGGGGTCGGCGATTTCTAATAATGGGTTTGAATCTAAGGCTTCTTGAATCTCTTGTTGTAAATCCAAGGTAGAAAGCTGCAATAACCTAATCGCTTGCTGCAATTGAGGCGTCATTGTGAGTTGTTGGCTAAATTTTAACTGTAAAGAGGGTTTCATTTACTTCTTATGCTTAGTCCGTTGTGGTTAGTTTAACCGTGCGAAATATCATGTTGAGCCAGAGCTTTACTATAGCCTGAATTGCTCACCTAGGTATACATCTCTTACACGTTGATCACTTAAAACTTCTTGAGATGTGCCAGCCGCAATTAATTCGCCATGGCTAACAATATAGGCTTTTTCACACACATCGAGCGTCTCCCTTACATTGTGGTCAGTTATCAAAACCCCAATGCCGCGATCACGTAAATGTTGAATAATCTTCTTGATATCGTTAACAGAGATAGGGTCAACGCCAGCAAAAGGCTCATCTAATAATATAAATTTAGGTTCTGCGGCTAATGCTCTAGCTATTTCAACACGTCGACGTTCACCGCCAGATAAGCTCATGCCTAAGCTGTTGCGAATATGATTAATATTAAATTCATCTAATAAAGCGTCAGCTTGCATTTCCCTTTGTTCAGTAGAGAGTTCTTTTCGCGTTTGCAGTATGGCCATTAAATTTTGATAAACCGTTAGTTTACGAAAAATCGATGCCTCTTGAGGCAAGTAACCGATGCCTTGTCTCGCTCTGACATGCATGGGTTCAAGCGTCAAAGCTTGTTGATCGATAAAAATCTCGCCCTTATCCAGTGGCACTAAACCAACAATCATGTAAAAGGTGGTGGTTTTACCCGCGCCATTTGGGCCAAGTAACCCCACTATTTGACCTGATGAGACTTCTAAGCTGACATCACGCACAACTTGCCTAGATTTATAAGATTTTGCCAAATGGCTCGCTTTTAAAATGGCCATTAGGGTTGTTGATCCTGTTCAGGGCTGGTTTGATTTTTAGTATTTTTTGATTCAGGCTGCAAAATCGTAATAACACGGCCACTATTTTGATCCTGACCTTGGGCCATAATTTGTTCGAGTTCCATGTTGAACACAATGGAATTGCCTTTTACGCTGCTACTATTTTGTTCGACCTCTGCATTGCCTTCTAACGAGAGAGTACGAGTTTGGCGATGGTATTCAATTTTATTGGCAGTGGCACGGACCAGCTTGCCATTTTCTTGCATTTGCGAGTATTCTGCAGGCGAGCCGGTGGCGATAAATACTTCTTTATCTTGGCCTGCCCCTGCATCGATTTCCATTTCATCGGCTTTAAGGACTAGAGTGCCTTGGGTGATAAGCACATTACCCTTGTAAATCGACTTCTTGGCAATTCTATCTAAAAAAGACTGTTGCGAGGCGATTTCGATTGTCTTAGAAAAATCATCTTTACCCGCATAACTCTGCGGTGAATAAGCAACCGCGAGGCTGAGACTAATGCCCAGTAGAAGGTTGGAATACGGTTTTAACATGATCAAATAACTCATATTGTTGGGTTTCAAGATTAGCCTTGAAACCGTTGCTGTTAATTACATAATTTGGGCCGCTTATGTTGACATATTGATCCGAGTGCATGGTTTTGTCACTCAAATTTACCTCAACAAACTGCGAATTGACTCTTTGCATCAAATTATCTTTGTCTCGCCCTGAAATTTCGACATCGGTTTCAAACTGTAAACGTTGATCATCATACAGTGTGCCCTCATTTGCGCTAATTTTCCAAGGGGTGCCTGACTGGGAAAATAAAGTGTACTGAGGACGCTTAAAAAGGGTAAAACCCAATAAGTCAAAATGCTCCATTTTTTCAGCGTACACTTGATGGGTTATTTCTCCCTCTTTGTTATATACAGTGCTTAACATGGTTGTTGCCTGATAGTTGGGCACCCATGCTTCTTCAGTTTCTGATTTAGGGAGTACTACGTCTTCGTCTAACCAACCGGGTAAACTTAAGCCCAAGGCCAATAGAAAAAGTAAACTGATACAGAGCGTTACTCTATTCATATGCTAGCACCATAGTTGCCGCTTAACTTGCCTTTTGCCAGTAGGATTAAATCGCAAATTTCCCTCACCGCGCCGAAGCCACCTCTATTTTGCGTAATGTAATGGGCTTTTTGTTTAACACTTGGGTGCCCGTCAGTCACACTAAAACACAGATCACTTACTTCAAACATGCCTAAATCTGGAATATCGTCACCCATTGAGGCGGTACTTTTGATTGAAATACCCAATTGTTTTTGTAATTCGGCTAAGGCCGTTTGTTTGTCTTCGCAGCCCTGAATAATATGGTGCACGCCAAGTGAGGTCATGCGTTGCTCTACAATCTTGGAACGCCGTCCGGTGATAACCGCTAAATGGACTCCAATACTTTGCAAGGCTTTTACGCCATACCCGTCCCTGGTATGAAAGGCTTTTAGTTCTTCTCCCTGTTGCCCCATATAAATACGGCCATCGGAAAAAATACCATCCACATCACAAGCTAAAAGTTTTACGCGAGAAAACAATTTCAGTGTATTTGCTGACTGTGGGCCATAAATAGTATCAATCATTGCCATCAGATAATTCCAGCCTGTAATAATATTTGCATGTTAATTGCGCCAATGGGCTGTCCGAGTTCGTTAACTACAAACAAAGAATTAATTTTTCTTTTTTCCATAATTTTTAATACCTCGGCGGCGAGCATCGCTGCTGGAGCGGTAACACTATTTACCGTCATCACCTTTTTTATGGCAACACTGTGCACGTCAATTCGAGCGTCCAAAACACGACGTAAATCCCCATCAGTAAAAATACCCATTAGTTTACTGTCTTTATCAATGATGCCTGCCATACCCAGTCCCTTGCGGGATATTTCGAGTAAGACTTGGCTGAGAGATTGCTCAGGGGTAACCAAAGGCAAACGCTCATTGGTCAGCATAATTTCGTTTAGCGTAAGTAGTAATTTTCTACCCAAGGAGCCACCCGGATGAGACAAGGCAAAATCATCACTGGTAAAGCCTCGCGCATTTAACAATGCTACCGCTAAAGCATCACCCATGACCAGCGTTGCAGTGGTACTTGATGTTGGCGCTAAACCTAAAGAGCATGCTTCTTGTTGCACCTTGATGCAAAGATTTACTTCAGCGTAGCTTGCGAGGGTATTCGTGGTGCTGTTAGACATCGCAATAATAGGCACGCCTAAGCGTTTTACTACCGGTAGTAGGGCTAATAGCTCTGCTGTTTCGCCCGAATTTGATATCGCTAACAAGATATCTTGTTCAGTTAACATGCCCAAATCACCGTGATTTGCTTCAGCGGGGTGCATAAAAAAAGCGGGTGTGCCAGTGCTGGCCAAGGTGGCTGATATCTTATGACCAATATGGCCAGATTTACCCATGCCACACACCACGACTTTGCCTTTACACGCTAAAATACGTTCACAGGCAGCCACAAAGTTTTCATCAATATATTGACTAAGATCAGCAATGGCTTGTTGCTCAATGTTGATAACCCTTAAGGCTGATTGTTTAAAATTCAAATTAGTTTTTTGCATGTCGTTTTAACCGAACAGAACGAATTGATAGGCAGCAAAACAGGCAATTAAGGCTAAGCCCTCAATTCGATTAATTCGGCGTATGCCTCTGAGGTTGAAACTCATTAAAATGAGTAAGATGTTTAGTCCAAGCATAATGTAGACGTCACGATGAGCTGCAAATTCATCGATAAGGCCAGGAGCAATTAATCCTGGCATTGCCATCACCGCCAAGATATTAAAAATGTTTGAGCCGATAATATTGCCTAAGGCCATGTCGTCTTCGTTTTTAAGTACGCCGGCAATACTTGCAGCCAGTTCTGGTAAGCTGGTGCCAATGGCTATAATAGTTAACCCAATAACAAGATCACTAAGGCCAAAGGCTTTAGCAATAACTACGGCGGAGTCAACCATAAAATTTGCGCTTAATGGCAATAATATTAACCCCATGATTAACCAAAATATGGCCTTAAAAGTGGGGACGTTAGTTGGAATTTCACTTTCCGTTTCAGCAATAAGGGGGTCGTTGCTTTCTAAGTTAAACGACATCCAAACAAGTGCGCCGATTACGGCAAAGAAAAACACGATTAAAATCAGCCCTTCGGTGCGGCTTAAAAATAAATCTGACAGCATATAAGTGGCCAGTAGTGAAAAAAACAGCAGTACTGGCATTTCGCGTTTTAACGTAGAAGAAGAAATGAGTAAAGGTTTTAACAAAGCGGTTAAACCTAAAACTAAAGCGATATTGGTAATGTTAGAGCCAATAGCATTGCCGATTGCGGTATTAATATTGCCATTTAAAGAGGCGGTTGCTGATACGACTATCTCGGGTGCAGACGAGCCCATGGCAACAATAGTTAAACCGATCACCATAGGCGATATTCCAAAGTTTTTGGCCATGGCGGCTGCACCATAAACAAATCGATCTGCAGCAAAACTGAGTACAGCTAACCAAACGAGAAAGAGGAAAACTTCAAAAAACACGAACACTCACTTATCAATGTCACTTGGTCAGATTGTCGCAAAAACCACGCTTAATTCCTACGATCTGACTATATTAATTAATTGGCAACTTTTTGCTATTCCTCAGGTCTAGAGGTAATGCATCGATATTGTAATCTTCTTTTAAGCCTAAGCGTATGTATATAAAGCTTATTTGTGGGTGAAAATTGAATTTGTATTTGATTCGATAAAATCGAATATAACTTGTTACTTTTTCTCTTTGTTATTAGGCCTTGAAAAAACGTAAAATAGGCACAACTTAGCGTGACTTGGTATTTTTCCAATTCTCTGAATCTATAGGAATCTTGTCCATTAAATGGAAAATTTGATAGAGATCGACAATTTGAGCTTTAGTCGCAGTGGTCGTTTAATTTACGACGATATTTCGTTGCGCATTCAAAAGGGTAAAACGACAGCCATAATGGGCCCAAGTGGTATCGGTAAAACGACCATGTTGCGCTTAATGGGCGGTCAGCTAACACCAGACAGTGGTGACATTCGGTTTAAAGGTGAGTCGATTCCGCAAATGCGTCGCAAACGATTGTTTGAAGTGCGCAGGCAAATGAGCATGTTGTTTCAAAGTGGAGCGATGTTTACCGATATGACGGTGTACGACAATATAGCTTTTCCTTTACGTGAGCATACGTCTTTGTCAGAAGACCTTATCAAAACAGTGGTGCAACTTAAATTACAAGCAGTAGGACTGCGTGGTGCCGCTCATTTGATGCCCGCTGAATTATCTGGTGGTATGGCGCGCCGCGCGGCGCTTGCTCGTGCTATAGCCTTAGATCCTGAACTTATTATGTACGACGAACCTTTTGCTGGGCAGGACCCAATATCAATGGGCGTTTTGGTCAAACTGATTAAAGCCTTAAATGACGCCCTTAAGTTGACTAGTGTGGTGGTAACTCACGATGTAACTGAAGTCCTGACCATTGCTGACTACATTTACATATTGGCAGAGAAAAAAGTGATCGGTAGCGGTACGCCTGAAGAAATCAAAAACAGTGATTCACCCTTGGTACAACAATTTTTGCAAGGTTTAGCTGACGGCCCAGTTCCTTTCCATTATCCAGCAGGTGATATAAAACAAGCCTTACTAGGCAGTAACTCATGAATTGGCTAGCAGGTATCGGTGCAGTCACCATTGGTAAATTGAGTTCGTTTGGCCGGGCAACCCTAATGTTATTTGGGGCAATTATCGCTAAGCCGCAATTTATTAAAAACGTGCCTTTAACCATTAAACAAATTTATGCAGTTGGCGTTCAGTCTCTGCTCATAATTGTTGTGTCAGGCTTGTTCATCGGTATGGTAATGGCCTTACAAGGTTATACCATATTGGTGGGTTATGGCGCTGAAGGTAGCTTAGGACCCATGGTGGCCTTGTCGTTACTGCGTGAACTTGGACCCGTGGTAACCGCCTTACTTTTTGCCGGTCGAGCTGGCTCTGCGCTAACCGCAGAGATTGGTTTGATGAAGGCAACCGAACAGTTAAGCAGCTTAGAAATGATGGCTGTTGACCCTCTACGCCGAATTATTGCACCACGTTTTTGGGCGGGAATGATTTCAATGCCCATGCTCGCCCTCATTTTTAGTGCGGTGGGTATATTGGGCGGACATGTTGTTGGTGTGGACTGGCTGGGCGTTGATTCGGGCAGTTATTGGTCAATTATGCAATCTACCGTGGATTGGGACAAAGACGTCGTCAATGGCATTATAAAAAGTGCGGTGTTTGCCTTCGTCATTGTGTGGATTGCAACGTACAAAGGTTACGACTCTATTCCAACATCGGAAGGGATAAGTAAGGCGACGACTGAAACAGTGGTCTATTCATCTCTGGCCGTTTTAGGTTTGGATTTTGTGTTAACAGCACTTATGTTTGGAATTGAGTAGGAGGAAATATGAATTCTAGGAAAGCAGAAATTCTAGTGGGTGGTTTTGTAGTCTTGGCCTTTGCCGCAGGCTTGATGTTGGCCTTAAAAGTGGTTAACCAAAATATGGCTGGTCAGGCAGAAACATACACATTGAATGCCAAATTTGACAATATCGGTGGCCTTAAAGTCCGTTCAGCGGTCAAAGTGGGGGGTGTTACCGTTGGTCGTGTAGACAGTATCACGCTGAGTCCGAAGGATTTTACCCCTGTGGTCAGCATGAGTATTTCTAAAGAATACGACAAGTTTCCAGAAACCAGTTCAGTGTCGATTCTAACCTCTGGTTTATTGGGCGAACAATATGTTGGCTTTCAACCTGGTTTTGAAATTGAAGGAATTGAAAATCTGTCTGACGGTGATTTTATCGAAGATACAAAGTCCGCTTTAGTATTAGAAGATTTGATTGGGCAGTTTTTATTTAGTAAAGGGCAATAAGCCAAACGTTGGCGAGGACGTAAAGTGAAAATTAAATTGTTACAAGCGGTGGCTATCAGTGTTTCTCTATTAGTGAGTCACGTTGTACGAGCTGAAGAAGTCAACCCTTACGATATGCTCGAACAAGTTGCGACTAAGACATTTACTCGTATTAAAACTGAACACGCCGATATTCAAGCTAATCCCGAATTATTGCGTACAGTAATGGAAGAAGAATTACTGCCTTACGTTGATTACAACTTTGCGGCACTGAAGGTACTTGGCAAATATTTTAGAACCGTACCAAAGGAGAAAATCCCAGAGTTCATCAAAGTCTTTCGTTCTTATTTAATTACGACATATGCGCTTGCCTTATCGTATTACAATGGTCAGGAAGTCATTTTTCAACCGAGTAAAGATGTAGGTGACGACAGCACAGTAACTGTGCGCGCCATAGTGAAAGAGCCAGGTCGTCCTGATATCAATATTGCGTTTAAGTTGCGTAAAAGCAGTAAAACCGATGAATGGAAGGCTTATGATATGGTCGCCGAAGGGATCAGTTTACTATCAAGCAAGCAAAGCGAATTTGAAGGTATTTTACGTCAAGATGGCATCCAAGCTGTGATTGACGCAATGAATAATACGATTAGCCGTCCAATTAATTTAAACCCAGAAGCGAAAGGATAAGCTGTGCAGCTTTTAAAGGTTTCTAATGACGCTCCCAACGTATTCTTACTCAGTGGTGAACTCAATCGGATAACGGTCAATGATGGTTGGCCGCATCGAGTTGAGGAAATTAAAAAAGCGGCAAAACAGCAGCCTGTGATTCTGGATTTACGACAGATTGAACAGGTGGACACCGCAGGTTTAGCGTGGATTATTAACTTACTTCGCGATTGTAAGGCGCAAAACGTCAGCTTCACCTTAAAAAATGTCCCACAAACTTTAATAAATTTAGCAAAAATAAGCGACGTAGAAGGTTTAATACCGCTACAATAAGCGCCATTTTTGCGTTTGAGAGTTAATATGGAAAACCAACAAATAGCGGCATTACTGAAAGACTCACTTGATCTTAGTGAAGTTCACGTTACTGGTGATGGTTCGCATTTTCAAATCATCGCAATAAGCGATCAGTTCGCTGATATGAGTCGAGTGAAAAAACAGCAATTTGTTTATGCCCCACTTGCCAGTATTATTGCAGAGGGAAGCATGCACGCCGTATCGATTAAGACCTTTACTGAGTCTCAATGGAAACGTGAAAAATTATTTAATATGCCGCAGTAAGCCGTTTTTAGTTTTCTCTCCTCTTTCGCTGTATTTCCTCCGTCAACTTAGAGTCTGTTTATGGATAAATTAATTATAGAAACGAGCCCACCCTTGAGTGGTAGCGTAAACATTTCTGGGGCGAAGAATGCCGCCCTTCCGATATTGATGGCCAGTATTTTAGCTGACACTACCTGTTACTTTGATAATGTCCCAGAACTGCGAGACATCCAAACTAGTTTGGCCTTATTAAATGAAATGGGCGCAATTGCAAAACGCACCGATGGTCAATCGGTGGTCATAGATCCCAGTAACATTAATAACTTCACTGCGTCCTATGAATTAGTTAAAACCATGCGCGCCTCTATCCTTGTGTTGGGACCTTTGTTGGCGAGATTTGGACAAGCTAATGTTTCTTTACCTGGCGGATGTGCCATAGGCGCACGGCCGGTTAATTTGCATCTAAGCGGCTTGGAGCAAATGGGCGCTAAAATTGATGTTGATTCAGGATTTATTCGAGCATCGGTGGATGGAAGACTGAAAGGCGCTCATATCGTTATGGATATTGTAAGTGTTGGCGCCACTGAAAATTTGATGATGGCAGCAAGTTTGGCAGAGGGTGAAACCATTCTGGAAAATGCAGCTCGCGAGCCAGAAATCGTCGACTTAGCAAATTGCTTAAACGCCATGGGCGCTAAAGTGACACATGCTGGTAGTGATAGAATTGTTATTCAAGGCGTTGAGCAGCTCTCTGGGTGTCGTTACGGCGTCTTACCTGATCGTATTGAAACAGGGACCTTTTTGGTGGCAGCAGCCATGACTGGCGGTAAGGTGCGCTGTGAAAATGCCGCGCCTCACACACTTGATGCCGTATTGGATAAGCTCACCAAAGCAGGGGCCTTAGTTACAACGGGCGATAATTGGATTGAACTGGATATGCGTGACAGACAACTCAAAAGTGTCAATATCAAGACCTCACCGCATCCTGGTTTTCCTACAGACATGCAAGCACAGTTTGTTGCGTTAAATTGTATTGCGCAAGGCGTAGGGGTTATCACTGAAAATATCTTTGAAAATCGTTTTATGCATGTACCTGAACTACAGCGCATGGGGGCGCACATTACCTTAGAAGGAAATAGCGCCGTATGTGAAGGGGCATCTAAATTAAAAGGTGCACAGGTAATGGCAACAGATTTGCGTGCTTCAGCGAGCTTAGTAATTGCCGGCTTAGTTGCCCAAGGCCAAACGATTGTTGATCGTATCTACCATTTAGACAGAGGTTACGAACATATTGAATCCAAGCTAAATGGCTTAGGGGCGAATATCAAACGCGTCAATTATTAAGACGTTCAACTAAATAGTGGTCACTGAGCCCAGTGGCTACTGTTTAACTTCAACTATAGAGTAGCTAAACCTTTCGATGAGCCTATTAGTGTAATGAGATGCGCTGGTATTGCTCTGCAATTAGATACGCGCATTGCTCTGTTAAAACATCTTTATTGAGCATCAGTGACCTAAATTTGAATATAAAATGTGAGGTAATATTCTGTTATAAAAAGAGAATATTAGTTTAATGGCTATTTCTTGTGCAGGTTCGTGTTTATTTAAGTTCTGCCACCACAATGGGTATTGTCAGTAGCGTTTTATTGCGATTAACCTTCAGCTCCATAGTTTTACCTGGCAGAGTATTGCTAATAAAATCTAGCGTTTTTCTCAGATCATTGGCCGCTAAAGTGTCGACAGAAACCACGATGTCGCCAACGTGCAAACCAGAGACTTCTGCAGGCGAGCTAGGTGTCACCGATGTGACTAAAATGCCATCACCAAGTGGATTTTCTTGTCCACCAAACCCTAATACGCCACGGGTAACTTTGCCATTAGTGATCATTTCATCCATGACTTTTTTAGCGAGATCGTAAGGAATCGCAAAGGATACGCCCTCTACCTCTTTTACTCTGCGCCGACTGTCTAGGGTTTTATAATTCGCGTTATTGATCCCCACTAGATAGCCATTGCTGTCAACCAATGCGCCGCCAGAATTGCCTTCGTTCAATACCGCGTCAGTTTGAATATAGTCAAAATAATTGGCTAATAAGCTCTGACTAAAGCGGCTGACAATACCTTGAGTGATGGTTTGTCCTAAATCGTAAGGGTTACCTATTGCAAGCACCACATCGCCCACTCGCATGTCAGGGTTGTCTTGCTGTGGAATAACGTGCAGGTTGTCGGCATTAATTCTTAACACGGCTAAATCTGTAATAGGATCTTTACCGATAATTTGTGCTTCTACTCGTCTACCATCCTGCAGGCCAACCAAAATACTGTTGGCATTTTCGATAACATGTTGGCAGGTCAAGATATAACCTGATTCGGTCATGATCACACCAGAACCAATGCTGATACGTTCTACCGGCTGACGGCGGTTAAAGCTTACAGTACTGTCGATACTGTAGATATTAACTACTGCAGGTCCAGCCGCATTAACCGCATGATTAAATGAGAGTTTTTCTTGGGTGACTTTTTGTTTACTAAATAAAGCCCAAGAAATGTCACTGCCTTTACGCAGATCAGGGACTAACAATAGAATGATGCTTGAGACAACTACACCGATGAGAATTGATTTAAAAATAAAGGAGATTGTTTTAAGCACGGACTGATAATTTTTTTCTTCACAGAGATACTGGCAAGAATAGCACTGAAATCAGTGAGTTGATAGCAATCAACTGATTACTATCAACTCAATTTTAATTTACCTAATGACTAAATACAGAGACGAATTGCCGCGTATCACACTCAGAGCAATAACACCCTTGGCACTGTCTAGTGCCCCGCGTAAAGCCACTACATTATCAATCTTTTGACGATTTACCCCAATGATAACGTCATCGTCTTGTAAACCAATCATAGCGGCGGGAGAGCGAGCGACTACTTCAGAGATAATCACGCCTTCATCGCCTTGTTTGGTTTTGCCATTCGTTAAGGTTGCGCCTTCGAGGGCAGGGTGAATTTCTTTAGCTGCAACCACCGTTTGAGTTGCATCACCTAGCACTACGTCAACGTTTACTTTTTTACCTTTACGTAATAAACCCAGTCTTATTTTGCTGCCGGCTCCTTTGCTGCCTACTTTGGCGCGTAACTCCTGAAAACTAGTTACTGCAATACCGTTTAAATCAGTGATGATATCGCCAGCTTGAATGCCACCTTTTTCAGCGGGAGAATCTGGAGATACTTCGCTAACAAAGGCTCCTTTGCTCACATTCAGGTTCATTGCTTCAGCTAAACCAGAGTCAACATCCTGACCTAAGATCCCTAATAATCCGCGGCGTACTTCACCAAATTCAATAATCTGGTCAACTAAGCTTTTCATCATGTTAGAAGGAATGGCGAAACCTATACCGACGTTTCCACCGTTAGGTCCAAAGATCGCGGTATTAATACCCACAAGCTCACCACGAAGGCTGACTAGTGCGCCACCTGAGTTACCTCTATTAATCGCCGCATCGGTTTGAATAAAATTTTCTAAACCGCCGATGTTCAGGCCCGAACGACCTAAAGCACTTACAATGCCCGACGTTACCGTTTGACTGAGGCCGAACGGATTACCAATCGCCACAACAAAGTCTCCTACTCGCACTTTGTCTGAATCTGCTAAAGGCAGGGCAATGAGTTTTTCAGGTTCTATTTTGAGGAGGGCAATATCGCTTTGAGCATCAGCGCCCATCTTTTTGGCTTTAAATTCACGGCCATCGGTAAGAGTAACAGTAATTTCACTGGCGTTATCTACGACGTGGTTATTGGTAACAATATAGCCTTTGTCAGCGTCAATAATCACTCCAGACCCCAAGCCTTTGAACGGACGTTCTTGCACTTGCTCATCAGGTGCACCAAAAAAGTGTTTAAATACCTCTGGTACTCGCTGGCGAGAAACTTGCGTGCCTTCTACAGATATTGTCACGATTGCTGGCGTCGCCTTTTCTATCATAGGCGCTAAACTAGGCACCTCTGTTTTATCATCTGAAAAGAACGGTAATGCAGCATTGGCTGACGTTTGAATTGAAACCGTTGACGTTACAACCAAGCAGGCAGCAAAAAAACGATTAACTACTTTATTCATCGATTTGAATCTCCAATTTAGCCTTAATTTATAAACACTACAGTGACTATCCGACAGATAAAAAAGTTCATAACCTAATTATTTGGCTTTTTTCTCTTCTGTGCCCGAAAACAGGCCAGAGCCCTGAGAGGCAAAATCCAAAGGTTGAAATTCGGTCACGGCTTTATCTCTGCTTTGTTTAGTTGAATTGTGACGTAAGTAGGCCGCAGCATGTTCACCAAAATAACTGAGTGAAGTCCCGTCTTCTGCGGTGTTCATGTTAATAATGAGCTGTTCATAAGCATTAATTTGTTCATTCATAGTTTGGGCTTGTTGCACCAATTGCTGCGCTATTTGTTTCGACTCTTGAATATGGTTATTGGCCTGTTGAACCATTAATTCTTTGGCCGTTTGCTCAGAAGCTGCGTCAGCTTTGGTTAATAATTTTCTCTCATTGACAAACTTTGCAACAAAATAGCCTATGATCCCACCTACCAAAAGCAACAAAATACCAATCAACCAATCCATCTTAACTCCTTAATAATAAAAAGATTCGGCACAACTTAGTGCAATACCAGAGCTTAACTCTGGGTATTATTTCCAAGGGCACAAATCACTTAGTTTTTTAACTAACCTAGTGGTTTAGGTATATTATACGCTCTGCCGTTTTAATGCGGTCATTTTATTTGTTATCAAGTATGCACTGTTCGCTATTAATAAAAGTTCAAAGGAAGTAAATCGCTCTATGTTAAGTATGAGTCCCTGGCAAAAATATCAAAACGATCTAAAAGACGAAGGGTTTCATTACGATCCCGCGCAGGAGTATGCGGTTAAAGAGTTACAACGATTATATGAAGAGCTTACTCAACCTGAAAAAAAACTCACGTGGCGGGTTAAGTTACAAACTGCGTTTGGCAAAAGCTTAAAACGGCCAAGTATCCAAGGGCTATATTTTTGGGGAGGAGTGGGCCGCGGCAAAACGTATTTAGTTGATACGTTTTATGAATGTTTGCCCTTTGGTCGTAAACTGCGCATTCACTTTCACCGTTTTATGCATCGTGTACATCAAGAATTAAAAGGTTTGCACGGTCAGTCAGACCCCTTAAAAATCATCGCTAAAAAACTGGCATTAGAAACCCGTGTTATTTGTTTTGATGAGTTTTTTGTATCGGATATTACCGATGCAATGATACTTGGTACCTTAATGGAAGAGCTGTTTAGTCATGGTATTGTATTAGTGGCTACGTCAAATATCGTTCCTGATGAACTGTACCGCAATGGTTTGCAACGGGCTCGTTTTCTGCCTGCTATTGAGCTTATCAATCAAAATACTCGCATTGTGAATGTTGACAGCGGTATAGATTACCGCTTACGAACATTGAAACAGGCAGAAATTTATCATTTCCCGGCTGATGCTCAAGCCATGGAAAATTTGCATTTATATTTCAGACAATTGGCACCAGAGCAAGGTGTCGAAAGACAAAGCATTGAAATCGAAGGGCGTCTTATCCCTACAATTCAATTTGCTGATGGTGTGGTGATGTTTGAGTTTAGAGCGATTTGCGATGGCCCCAGAAGCCAATCGGATTACATTGAAATCAGCCGCTGTTATCACACCGTACTGGTTGCTAATGTAGAGCAAATGGGCCAAGCGAGTGATGATGTAGCTCGACGTTTTATTGCAATGGTGGATGAGTTTTACGAGCGAAATGTAAAACTCATTATGTCAGGTGCTGTTGAGTTGACCTCGTTGTACTCAGAAGGCAGATTGAACTTTGAATTTAGGCGGTGTTTGAGTCGTTTAAAAGAAATGCAGTCTCATGAATATTTAGCGACTCAGCATATTCCTTAATTGCAAACTATGCGGTTTAGCTTTTGTACTCTTGACTGAAAGTGGGTAAAATCCGCGCCAATTGAAATCTAATAGTTAATTAGAAGAGAATCTTATGGGAAGAAAATTCGAAGTTCGTAAAGTGGCCATGGCCAAAACGGCGGGTGCTAAAACCAAAGTCTATTCCAAATACGGTAAAGAAATTTACGTATGTGCTAAAAATGGTGGTACCGACCCACAAGCAAACCTTGCTCTGCGACGGTTGATGGATAAAGCAAAAAAAGATCAAGTACCCAGTCACGTTATTGAAAAAGCCATAGACAAAGCCGCTGGCGGCGCTGGTGAAGATTATGTGCCAGCTCGCTATGAAGGGTTTGGACCCGGTGGATGCATGGTAATTGTTGATTGTTTGACTGACAATAATAACCGCACCATCACTGACGTGCGTAACTGCTTTACTAAAACTAATTCAAAACTAGGTGTTGCCGGTACAGTTGGCCACATGTTTGATCACCAAGCCATTTTTGCCTTTAAGGGTGATGATGAAGACGCCGTGCTTGAAATTTTAATGGAAGCGGATGTGGATGTCACTGAAGTGGAATGTGAAGACGGTGTTATCACGGTTTATGCACCGCACACTGAATATAACAATACCAGAACGGCATTGACCAACAATAATCCTGACATTGAGTTTGATGTAGAAGAGATCACCTTTTTACCTCAAACAGAAACTATCGTTAGTGGCGACGATGTGCCGGTATTTGATAAGTTCATGGACATGTTACAAGACTGTGATGACGTTCAAGATGTTTATCATAACGCCACCGTAGAGCGTCCAGAATAATAAGCACTTAGTAGCTTAGACCTTAAAAAAAGACCGAGTCATTTTGAGCTCGGTTTTTTTTCGTCTTAATATTACTTAGCCTACACTGTGGCAACTTAGTTAGGATAAGCCAGAATAATTTGGTCGAGTAAACCTAAGAGTAATTTTGTGCCCGTTCCTGAGGCGATGCCATCAAATACGTTTTCAACATTTTTACCTTGTTGACCACCTGCTAAATCACTGATTGAACGAATGATGACCCAGTCTACGTCATTCACAAAACAGACTTGCCCCACTGCCGCTGACTCCATTTCTGTAACTTGCGCGTTATATACGCGTTGTAACCATTGGCGGTATTCCGCGTTATCTAAAAATACTGAACCTGTCACGCCATTACCACCTACTTTAATGTTAATTGGATGACCAGAGGGCATTTTGATCGGCTCAATTTTAGCAATCGCTTGTTTGGTTAATTCAATTAATTTGGGGGTGGCACTGAAGTAGGGCATTTGCTTTGGTTCGTCCCAACCTTCTTTAATAACTGCCATTTCTTCAGGGTGAATGTAACCAAAATTTTCATAAGCGGGAGAGTGAGGATCTTGTTTTCTTCGCGCTTTATAGCGGTTTAAAGCGGCTTCATAATAATCCGGTAAAACAAACTCGCCCTGTTTTTTTGGATCAGGATTAACGTACACCGACTCATCATGAAAGTACCATCTCTCGGGAATAGCGATATCGCCAGGATGAAATTCAGGGTTAACCGCGCCAGCAATCCCCATCATCACCACCCTTTCAATAGGAAAATAATCAAGCGCCATTTGAATGGTCATTGCCGCATTGGGTACACTGATCCCAGTAGTGAAAATGACGATTGGTTCACCCTTATACTGTCCTACCTGATATTTGACGCCCTTGATAGTTAGGGTTTGTTCGATTTTAGCATCGGTAAGTTGGGCGAAGGCCTCATCTATCGCCTGAATTTCAGGCTCATAAGCAGCAACAATAGCCGTCCACTTGTTGGTGGTAGTGAAGGTTTTAGGTCCGTATTGCGCATAGTTTTCAGCATGGCCTGGCGCGCTCAAAGTGACTATCAACAATACAAAGGGAGCTAGGATTTTTATTAGCGGTACGTTCATCGTTTTTTCATCTCATCATGGCGATTAAATTGCTCTGTTTTAGGGCATTGGGCTGACTTAGTGCATGTATTTGTACAAAACCTTGACTATTTGGTCAGTTTTTATGGCGAAATACCTAAGATTAATGTGAGTATGATAAATACATGCCAACTTTTCAGCGTCTAGAGAATGGCGTCGCCAATTCTCACAAATGCCATCGTTATCTGGCGTAGCGGAAGCTGAGATATAAGAGCATGCTAAGATTTAGTATTTGTTTTTACAGCGAATTTGGCGGAATTCGTAGGATAAAGCATGAGAGAGTAATGAAGCTGTAGCAATGCAGCACAAACGCTTTACATCCATTACGGCCAAACTTCAAACCGCAAACGTCAACACGCCCTAGTATCATGTTTGTTTAGCAGATTAATTAGGCTTAACGGTGTTTGATTTTATTGCCTAAAGATAGGCGCATATCCACTAAATAATTATCTAATTCAAATTTAGCTTGTTCATAGTTAAGCGCACACTCTTGAGATTGAGGATGCTCTTTGAGTAACTCGAAGGCGGTATCAGTGTTTTTTAACAATAATCTTAAGTGGTGCTGGGAGATATCCATATCTATTCTCAACTTAACGTGTTGTCTTACAGCAAACTTAGCACAAGGAATTATTAATACAACAATAAGTAAATCATTGTGTTATACCAAAAATTTCTAAATTGGTTTGACTACTGCAAGACAAATAATCGCTAATAGAGCCAATACCGGTGCTTCGTTCAAAAAACGATAAAAACGACTTGAGTGTTGGTTATTGTCTTGCGCAAATTGCTTCAGTAGTTTTAAGAGATAAAAGTGGTAAATATATAAAGCGAATACAAATATCAATTTTATGTGTAACCACGTAGAGACTTTAAACCATGCCAAACCGTAGCTATAAATTAGCCAGATTCCAAAGAATAAGGTCAAAGCGGCAAAGGGGGTGACAAACATCCATAAACGCCGCTCCATGATCTTAAATTGATCTTTGACATTTTGATTGTCAGTTTGCGCATGATAAACAAACAAACGCGGTAAGTAGAAAATTCCGGCCATCCAAGCGACCATGAAAAACACATGCAGCGCTTTTATCCAAAGAATCGACATAGCGTGGTTTTACTCCTTCTTAGTAACTTGCTTGGTGCAAATAATTACGTAATTTGTGCCAGGTTATCACCCCGATTATGTCGGAATGCGTTCTGCCATATACGTACACTGCGCCATCTCTGGCTGATTGCAATAACTCATAGACTTCCGCTAAGGTGGCTTGCGCACCCACACCACTTATTTTGCTATAAATTAAGGCCTCAGAGTTTTTTTCTAGGCTAACGTTAAAGTGGACAAGTGAGTATTGCACATCAATGCTGGAGTCTGTGCAATAAATAACAGGGTGGGTAGGAGCCTGTTCTAAAAACGTCATAATGTGCATTTTTTCAGCGTCTTTGAATAATTTAAATTCTTTGTCCATGACCGCCAGAACGCCGGTTTTTTGCAAGGATTCAATGACTGACGAGCTTGTATAAGGTAATTTTTGATAGTCGAGCTGGCGAATAAAAATAGAGCTATTACCTAAGTATTGGGTCGAAGTAACATAAGCGGGCACAATAACTAAGATAGCAGGCAAGATAAGTTCAGGACTAAAAGAAAGCTCCATCACAGCCGATAATGCTGCCAAAGGCGCATGTACCACTGCAGCCATAAGACCGGCCATGCCCAACAGTGAAAAACTGCCGGTTAACTCGCTACTGTCAGCCATAAATAAGCCCAAAGGGCTGGAGAGCAACGCACCGCTTAACATGCCAATGACAAACACGGGGCCCATAATACCGCCTGGTATACCGAGGCCGATGGCAACAATAGTAAGAATAAATTTGGCAACTAACACGGCGATTAATACCGAGTACTGTTGATTAGAGATGAGCGTGTCCGCAGAGTTAAAATGAGCACCTAAAGCTTCAGGTAGATAAAAACCTACAATACCGGTGATGACCCCAGCAATTAATAAACGTCTAATCATGTTAAATCGATTAAATCCACGGATAACCTGCATCAAAAGGTTATTAAATACGCTCGCTAAACCTCCCAAAATGATGCCACACAGGATTAGATATAGGTAAATCCAATGACTAAATTCAGTAAACTGAATAAAAGAGAGTTCATGGGTACTGCCAAAAACCAAGCGGGTCATAACACTGCCACAGGCTGCTGCTAACATAATTGGAATAAAAATATGAATTTTGTATTCGCGCAGTACGACTTCCATGACAAAGATAACGGCGGCAAAAGGTGTATTAAACGATGCTGATATCCCAGCTGCAATACCACAACCTGAGAGAATGCGAATACTGTTGTAGGGCAGCTTTAACCACTGACCAAAAAAGCTACTTCCTGCGGCGCCTAGATGCACGGAAGGCCCTTCACGGCCAACTGAAAATCCAGAGGCTAAGGCGATTGTGCCGCCCAAAAATTGGTTTATGGTGGTGCGGCTTGGTATTTGGCCAAAATAATATTTAATACGATGGATAACAAAGGGGATACCCATTCGGTAATGTTTAAAGCCGGTGAGGTAAGCAATAAAGATAATGGCCACAGCGGCAATGATAGGCATGGCTAAGCGATAAATAGGGGACAACTCTGCAAAGTGATCAACTTCAGACAAGTACTGTAATTGTAACCATTCTATGCACAGGCGAAACAAAATGATTAATGTAGCGGCACTGACCCCACCAACAATACCCAGTATACATAACTGAATTGAGGTGCGGGGGTACGCTAATTCTTGTCTAAACGCAGCTAGCGTTATCATGCTGTTACCATTTGGCGAGTATGAAGCAGTGATTTTATCACAACTTATTGTAATACTTGAGCTTATGTAAATTTTGTCTGATAGTCGATAGTACTTTTAAACATCATCTAACACTGTCGGTAGTTAACAAGGTAAAAAGGAAATGAATTTTTGAGATTGTCACGTTTGAAACAAAAATGGGGAGCCTTTCGAACCTATGTTTTTTTAGTACTAGGCTGTAGCGGCTTACTCTATTTAGGGTTTTACCTAGGAAATTATGCGTATAACGAGCAGCAAAACGAAATTTCGAGCTTGCATCAAAGTCTGCAAAACCTAAAAACAGAAAATGAAAAAGTGGTGAAGCAGCTTAATATCCTTCGGGTTGAGCTCGATGTACTCAATTTAGCCCAGCAAAAAAACTTTACTGAAATTAAGCAGGGCATAGAGCGAGAAAGCGTTTTGCAGAAAGACCTTGCCTTTTATCAGCAAATTATGGCGCCAGAATTGACCCAAGAGGGATTCGCGATCGAAGCTTTTAATGTTGAAAAGTCTTTAAGTGAACGCTCTTATCGTTTTGAAATTGTGATGCTGCAGCGAGAAAAGATTAAAAGCACTATCAAAGGTAATCTAGAAGTTACTTTAGTGGGGAGTGAAGCAGGGCAGTCTAAACAATATGCCTTAAAAGAGGTGTTGGTTAATCCGGAACAGCAGCTAGTATTTAGTTTTAAATATTTTCAGGTGGTAGATGGCGAGTTGCAATTACCTGAAAATTTTCAGGTAGAAAGAGTCACGATTTTGTCTGAAATATATCAATTCAACAGTAAAAAAGGTGAGTTGCACTCTACCTTTAATTGGGTGGTGTCTAATATCAGTGAATAGTTGACCATATTACTCAAGTACTGGATAATACTCCCCAGTTTTTTGTTAATGAAAGTTGAGGCTAGTTATGTCGGCGCAAACCGCTTTTCCAATTGAATTTTCCGACGCTGCTGCCAAAAAAGTAAAGGCCTTAGTTGAAGAAGAAGAAAATCCGAATCTAAAGCTACGGGTGTACGTTACTGGTGGTGGATGTTCAGGCTTTCAATATGGTTTTACTTTCGATGAGAAAGTCAATGAAGGTGACACTACTATCGACAATGATGAGGTGACTTTGGTGGTTGACCCTATGAGCCTACAATATCTTGTAGGGGGTAAAGTCGATTACACAGAAGGTCTAGAAGGTTCCCGCTTTTTAGTGAATAACCCCAATGCCACTACGACCTGTGGCTGTGGCTCTTCTTTTACGGTTTAATTCCTTTATAATCCCTAAAAGCAAAAACCCGCTCATTTAAAGCGGGTTTTTTTATCACTAACGTATCACTACATGGTAGTGGTAGCGTTTGTGCTTTCAAATATTTTATCAGCTGACGCAGCAACAAATCCTTGATACAGCTTGCCGTTATCCATGGGGTAGCGTTGGGCAAATTCATAAAAACAGCTTGGTACACTCAATTCTGCATCACTGAGCTTAACGGTTATTTTATCTGCCATGGTGGAAGATTGTGCCAGTAAAACTTCTGGACCCCCTTTAATCTCGCCTCCTGATTGATTCAATACGAACCCCGCTTCGATAAGTTTAGCGTTCAACGCTGCTAGCTCCGTGAAATGAGAAAGATGGTTAACACTTACCGTGAAGTGGTTAGCTCTAAATCCCCAAACTGACATCCAGGCAGCATATTCTGATTCAGCTACCAAACTAGCGTAGTCAGCCGCTGATATTTGCCAATGCGCACCTGAGTATAAAAATTCTGGTTTGTCAGCGGCATTATTCGCTACTGAGTCCACTAACGAATAAATGATATGCTGAATATGTTCGGGCATTTCTTCAACTAACAATTCGCTGATGAATACTTTAGGTAGGGTATCATCTGGGTGCTCAAAGTGTTTAGCGACGAGTTTTTTCTGTTTAAACTCATATTGGCCCTGCTCGGTATAACCTAGCGCTAAAAAGTGCTGAGCCAGTTTATCTAGACTAATTTTGTCAATGTTAAACGTTCGAAGCGCAATGTGATCATTAATGATCGGCGCTTCACTACTGCTATGGCTTTTTTCAAAGGTGTTTAACAAAGCATGAATTTTTTCAGCCGAGGGCGTAATAGCCACATAGTTTTCCCACAAATTAGCGAATAAATCTTTAACCTTGCTATGCATAATAATGAAATCCCAACTGAAAATTAAATATGTAAACCAGGGCTTAAACTACTGGGTAAAGCAACCTTGTCCAACTCAACGGATGCCACGGGGTACGCGCAATAATCTGCTGCATAAAATGCGCTAGCGCGGTGATTACCGCTTTCGCCTATACCACCAAATGGCGCGGCCCCACTTGCACCGGTGATAGGCCGATTCCAATTAACGATACCGGCACGAATACGTTGATAAAAATACTCGTAATCGGCTTTATCATCAGCCAATAAACCGGCAGATAAACCAAAATTCGTGTTGTTTGCTTCGCTAATGGCAGCATCAAAGTCATTATATCGAATGACTTTAAGTAAGGGGCCAAAGTGTTCTTCGTCGGGCAGGCTATCAAGTATTTCAGTTACATCAATAATGCCCGGGGTAACAAAACCTGATTCGGTATCTGAGTGTGTGAGTTCAACTAGGCTGACGGCACCCAACGACAACAATTGTTGTTGTGCCTTATGCATAGAGGCAGCTGCATGACTTGAAATCATCGCCCCCATAAATGGCTGAGGTTGTGCGTCGTATTGGCCAACTGTTAGGGTTTTAGTTACCGTAATAAGCTTGGCAAGTATGGCATCACCTTGGGCGTTATCAGCCAAAAATAGACGTCGAGCGCAAGTGCAGCGTTGTCCAGAGGTAATAAACGCTGATTGAATAATATCATGCACGGCCGCGTCAATGTCAGCTACGTCTTTCACCACAAGCGGATTATTACCGCCCATTTCTAACGCCAAAATTTTACCCGGGTGACCGGCAAATTGTTCATGCAATATTTTTCCTGTGCGTGAACTACCGGTAAAAAATAAGCCGTCAAGACCCGGATGGGCCGCTAAGGCTTTACCTGTTTCAACTTCACCTTGCACAAGATTTAATACCCCATTAGGTAAACCGGCTTGTTGCCATAGTTCAACCGTTAGTTCTGCCACTAAGGGCGTCAGATCACTGGGTTTAAATACCACGGTATTGCCTGCTAACAACGCGGGCACGATATGACCGTTAGGCAGATGGCCGGGAAAATTATAGGGGCCAAACACTGCAACAACGCCATGAGGCTTATGGCGTATAAAGGCCTTGCCCAGTGGCATTGGGTTTTCAGTAACACCGGTGCGTTGTTGATAAGCTTTTTCAGATAGGGCAATTTTGCCTATCATAGAAGCAACCTCTGTTGCGGTTTCCCACAAGGGTTTACCAGTTTCTTGCGCTATCGCCAGGGCTAAGGCATCTTTGTTGGTACCCAGTAACTCGCCAAACTTTTTGACAATGGTCAAACGAGCCTCAAAACTGAGTTGGCTCCAGCCAATAAACGCGGCTCGAGCTGATGTTACTGCCAACTCAACTTGTTGTTTATCTGCACTGACGGCCTGCCAAATAACGGTTTTTTTTGCAGGATCGACAGATTGGATTGGATGACCTTGGCCTGCAAGCCACTGTCCATCGATAAAATGGGTATGGTTATTCATTATTATGTCCTGAATGTGGTTGGGGCGAAGCGGATTTGTTGGCCATTTTCTAAACCAAGCGCATCAGCTGCCGCTTGATTGATGAACACAATGTCATGCTCTTCATCAATACTGAGTCGTGTGCATACACCTCTAAAATCGGCAACTTTGGTATTAATCGCGAAATACTCCCGGCCTTGAGTGGCTAATTTGTCATTAATTTTAATGGCCATCTTGCAACTAGTTTGTGCTGTGCGTATGTGCTTTAAATTAGCTTCAACAGTCGGGCCTGCATCAAAAATATCCACGTAACCTCGACAGATAAACCCTTCTTTTTCAAGCATCTGCAGGGCAGGTTTGGTTTTTTCATGCACTTTACCGATAACGGCTTGCGCCTGTTTACTCAGTAAGCTTACGTAGATGGGATACTTGGGCATTAATTCAGCGATAAATTGCTTTTGACCAATTCCGGTAAGGTAGTCAGCGGTAGGAAAGTCCATTGAGAAAAAGTGCTCTTCAAGCCACTGCCAAAAAGGCGACTGGCCATTTTCATCACTGATGCCACGCATTTCAGCGATCACGGTATCAGAGAAACGCTGTGCGTGTTCCATCATGAATAAAAAGCGAAATTTAGACAGTAGTCTGCCGTTACTTCCTTCGCGGGCTGACTGACGTAAAAACAGGGTGCATATTTCAGATACACCGGTGTAGTCATTACACAAGGTCAAAATATCGACCGTGTTGTAAATGTTCAGCTCGCGAGACGCATGAACCACTTTGCTCAAATGATAGTGATAAAAGGCATCATCTAAACCTACGGTTGACGCAATTGCACTTGTTCCAACCACTTCTTCAGTGTCTGTTTCTTCCATTACAAACAAGTAACTTTCGTCGCAAGGCTCATTGATGTCTTTGGCAAATGAGAGTTGCGACTGTTCAATTTTACGCTTTAACAGCGCTTCATTGACTGGTAATGAGGTAAACCCTATTCCAGACTCATTGGCAATATCAAACAATGCATCATAGTCACTGCTTTTGATTGGACGAATAACTTTCATGTTCGCTTACTCACTTCATTGTTACTTAAGCATTAACAACTTTCGCGACAGCACGTTCGAATCGAGCTAAGCCTTCTTTGATGTCTTCATCTGGGATAATTAAAGAAGGTGCAAAACGAATAACATTAGCACCTGCAATTAAGCACATTAGCTGTTCATCAGCAGCGGCAACAAGAAAGTCTCGTGAACGACCTGCATATTTTTCATTTAATGCGCAACCAAGCAGTAAACCTTGGCCACGAACTTCAGTGAAACAAGCGTATTTTTGGTTGATAATTTCAAGGCCTTGACGGAATATTTGTTCTTTGTGTTTTACACCGTTAAGTACTTCCGGCGTATTAACCACGTCAAGCACCCGTTCAGCTACTGCACAGGCCAAGGGGTTTCCACCATAGGTGCTGCCATGCGTACCTACTTTGAGATGCTCGGCAATACGAGCAGTGGTGAGCATCGCACCAATGGGAAAACCACCACCCAAGGCTTTAGCTGTGGTTAGAATATCCGGTTCGATACCCAAGCCCATATACGCATAAAGTTCGCCAGTACGACCTACACCAGATTGCACTTCGTCATATATCAACAAGGCGTGATACTTTTCACATAAGGCTTTGACACCTTTAGCAAACTCGTCAGATGGGCTGATAATACCGCCTTCGCCTTGTAAGGGCTCCATCATGACTGCACAGGTATTGTCTGACATTAAGGCTTCAAGCGCCGCTAAATCATTGTAATCGACATGATCAATGCCACCGGGTTTTGGTCCAAAACCATCTGAATAGGCCGCTTGGCCGCCCACTGTAACAGTAAAAAATGTACGGCCGTGAAAACCTTGTTTAAACGCGATGATTTGTTGTTTGTGTTCACCATAAACATCAAGGGCATACCGACGAGCTAACTTTAACGCGGCTTCGTTGGCTTCTGCGCCTGAGTTGGCGAAGTATACTCGCTCGGCAAAGGTGGCATCAGTGAGTTTTTTGGCTAACCGTAAGGCTGGCTCGTTAGTCAATACGTTGCTTAGGTGCCACAACTTATTGCCTTGTTCAGTCAGCGCGGCAACTAATTCTGGATGACAATGACCCAAGGCATTTACTGCAATACCGCCAGCAAAATCAATATACTCTTTGCCTTCTTGATCCCACACTCGAGAGCCAAGCCCTTTGACTGGGATCATTGCTGCTGGATTGTAGTTGGGTACCATCACTTCATTAAATAAATCGCGTGTGACATTCATAGTGCTACCTTTAAAATTGCGGCCAATTGGCTAAAAAAAGTGCTGTAGTATTACAGGAAAAACAACGCTTGTCTGCACCTCAGCAAAGACCAAATCCTTATATTTAAAGGCTTTCATGTAATTTTGCACTAATAGTGAATAACTATTTAATAAGCTGCATAGAATGTCTGACATTTGCCATTAGCTAAGCCCGATTCGTTAAGTGAATCAGCGCTTTGGTAATAAAATTGAAGGGGATGAATGATTATGCTGAAAAAAATTATTTATTTAATACGACTAAATTCAAGGTTCTGATGTCGGTTGTTTTTAATAATGCCAGCGCGCCTTTGGGTAAGCCGAGGCTGGCTACGTAGGTCTTAGCTTCATCAACGTTAATTAAACTGTTCATTTTAAGTAAGCGATAACGACTGTAGCCCATCGCTTGTGTGAGTATGAGTGCCAATGGCGTGATTTCCGCTAAAGGCGCGTTATTCGCGACTTCTTGCATGGCGTCAGCAATGAAAATCCGTTTTAAATCCATCATCTTAATTAGATCAGCACTAACTGCTAAAGCATACTTATCAATTAACTGATTTAAAAATTCGCCAGATGGTTCTAGACGAGAGATGGCATTGTGTTGCTCATGTAGCTGCTGGTTTTGTGCATCCACAAGAGCTTCTCTTTGTACCGTATCGAATAGTCTAAAGTAGAGTCTTACCACAACAATAGTACCGATAACGTGTAACATTCCTAAACTGAAGGCATTGTCTTCATTGACGTCATACAGTGGGGCGAGCCTTTTAGCACTTAGTGCTGTTGCTAAGGCCTCCTCCCAAATTCTATTTTTGATTTTTGGATAGGGATCCGTGATCTGTGGTAACCAGCGACGTATGGCTAAGGACAACACCACAGGATTTAAGTTTTCGATACCGAACATATTTAATGCCACACGCAAGCTATCGATTAAAATCGTTTTACCTTTGCTATCTGTGCGGCGGTATTTAGGTTGATTAGCTACTTTCAGTAATTCTTGATAAAACCAGGGAATTTGACCGGCCAAGGTTTCTACCCGAGAAATCGTAGCGGCTTTTGCACTGAGAAAGTCTAAGAGCTCGGGTATTGACGCATCAACGCCCACTATTTTTTGATACAGATTTTCAGTGTTCTTTAATTCTTCTACCAGCCGCTGTTCAATTTTAAGGTTCAGACGATCTAAATTTTCTTTTAAAAAATTGAGTGTTTGTTTTTGATTGAGATCTTTTTCTCGGATAGCTTGCTTTTCAACTCTTAATAAACTTCGCGCTGTCTTACTTTGCTCAATTTCGATAACACTTAAAGTCGGTTTGTCTATATTGAGTAAACTTGCTTGCGCTGCCTTAACATCTAAAAAAAGCATGTGGTATCGTTGGTTTACTAGCGCTTGTATGCTGGTGGAGTCAGTCATTTTATTGTTATTTTTTTACTGGTAAATGTTAGGGTTTATGTCTGTAAATTTTTTGTTACTAGGCATTGTGCTAGAAAAAAGCACCAACTAAAAGCTTTTAGTGGCACTGAATGCCAGAAAATTCGCTAAAATTTCATGACCAAATTCAGTCAGCAAGGATTCTGGGTGAAATTGCACACCCGCTAGGGGCATAGACCGGTGTTCAATCGCCATCACTTCTTGCAGATTAGCCTGTTCTTCGCACCACGCACTTACCGCAAATTCTTGGCTAATGCTGGCCTGATCTAGGATCAGTGAATGGTAGCGTGTGGCCGTAAACGTGGTAGGAATCCCCTTAAACATGGGACTGTTACCATGCTGAACCAGCGAAGTTTTACCGTGTTTAATATTTTGCGCGCGAGTGACATGGCAGCCAAATACTTGACCAATGGCTTGATGCCCTAAACACACCCCCAACAGAGGTATTTTGCCGGCAAATTGCTCAATTGCTGTTAGGCTAATTCCGGCTTCATCAGGGGTGCACGGCCCGGGAGAAATAACTAAATAGTTGGGATTTAATTTCGCGATATCTGAACAGCTTATTTCGTCGTTTCGTACAACCGTCACATGTTGCCCTAACTCAACAAAGTAACGGGCTAGGTTATGCGTAAACGAATCATAGTTATCGATTAACAGTAGCATTGCTAAGTGGCCCTAGTGCATGTCAATGAAAGCTTTTAATACCCCCCCAAGCAAAAAAGATGAGTTCTTACTTGGGCGGCAGCCATTACATTAAGAGTATTTAGTAAGGACGGGCAACAAACCCCACTGCTTCATATACTTTTGCCAAGGTTGTTGCTGCCTTTTCACGGGCTTTTTCAGCGCCAATGCGCATGATTCGATCCAGCTCTGTGCGGTCATCCCGCAAAGCAGCGTAACGTTGTTGAATTGGCTCTAATAGAGCGACGACTGCATCAGCAACGTCGGTTTTTAAATGACCGTACATTTTCCCTTCATACTCTGGTACAAGCGAATCAATAGAGCGGTTGCTCGCACAAGACAGCAAACTAAGTAGATTGGATACCCCAGGCTTTTCTGCTACGTCAAAGTAAATACGAGCTTGTTCATCAGAGTCAGTCATGGCGCGTTTAATTTTTTTACTGATGACTTTAGGCGCTTCCAATAAACCCACAAAGTTGTTGGGATTATCATCTGATTTTGACATTTTTTTGGTTGGCTCTTGTAAGCTCATTACTCGAGCACCAAATTCAGGAATATAAGGATCAGGGATAGTAAAGATGTCACCGTGAACATTGTTAAAACGAGTCGCGATATCACGCGTCAGCTCTAAGTGTTGTTTTTGGTCTTCGCCCACAGGTACAACATTGGCTTGATAGAGCAGAATGTCTGCTGCCATTAAGGCGGGGTAACTATAAAGCCCAACGTTAATATTACTGATATTTTTTGCTGATTTATCTTTGAACTGCGTCATACGATTGAGCTCACCCATTTGCGCATAACAGTTCATTATCCAAGCGAGCTGAGAATGCTCTGGTACATGTGACTGGATAAAAATACTGCTTTTAGCGGGGTCGATACCACAAGCTATATATAAGGCTAAGCCATCTAAACAGGCTTTGTGCAGTTCTTTAGGCTCTTGTCTAACCGTGATCGCATGCTGATCGACTAACATGTATAAACATTCATTATCGTCCTGCATGCCAACCCATTGGCGCAATGCACCAATGTAATTACCAATAGATAGTTGTCCGGATGGCTGGCAGCCGCTAAGTACAATAGGTTTTGTCATGATAGTTGTGTCTACAATAGTTGGTGATAATTAACAAAAATGTGGTTTTGCCAAGGATAACTCATGGCGCATGGCATCGATGACCTGCTGATAATTTGGTTGGTTAAAAATAGCAGATCCCGCAACAAACATGTCGGCTCCTGCCTCAGCAATGCTGCGGATATTATCGACTTTTACGCCACCGTCAATTTCTAATCTGATGTCAAAACCCGATTGTACAATCATTTGTTTGATTTGCCTTAATTTAACCAAACTATGTGGGATAAATTGCTGGCCTCCAAATCCAGGGTTTACCGACATCAACAGTATGTGATGTAACTTATGCATGACATCATCTAGATAATTTAAAGGGGTCGCTGGATTAATTACTAAACCGGGCTTGCAGCCTGAATCAATAATTAACTGGATACTACGATCAAGATGTTTTGATGCCTCGGGATGAAAACTAATTAAATTAGCCCCTGCTTTAGCAAAACCTTCTATTAAGTCATCAACGGGCTGCACCATCAAATGCACATCGATTTGGGCTGTGATCCCATAGTCTCTGAGGGCCTTACACATCATCGGTCCGAACGTCAGATTAGGCACATAGTGATTATCCATTACGTCGAAATGGATTACATCTGCACCTGCTGCAAGTACAGAGTCGACTTCTTGGCCTAACCTGGCCAAATCAGCAGATAAAATTGAAGGAGCAATCAAATAGTCTTGCATGCTTTGTCTCGTCAAATCTAAAACCCCTACTTTACAGAAAAAACGCCTATTTACCTAGACTCAAGGTTTGCACCATCAAGGCCCTTATGTTGCAAATTGGTGCAAAGAAGGCGCATTTGTTTAGGCTAAAATCTGGCCAAAATAAAAAAGTAAAATAAATTATCGATATAAATCAGTAGTTTACTTTGTTTTTTTTATTAAGCCTAGATCAACTATTTTTAGGCATTAGATTTGCGTTACAAGTGAAATAAAAATACAAAAATAACGACAGAATCAGAAGTTAACACACTGAAAGTATTATAAATAAAACTGGAGTACACACATGAAAACTTTAAAACTAAGCGTTATCGCTGCCTCTCTACTAGCTGCATCAGGATTCAGTCAGTTTGCTTCTGCTGAAGTGAGTGCCAACATCGGTGCGACCAGCAATTACTTATGGCGTGGTGTAAGCCAGAGTGGCGATTCAGCTTCTGTATCTGGTGGTTTAGATTACGCAGACGAAAGCGGCTTTTATGCTGGAACTTGGATTGGTTCTTTAAGTGAAGGTGCTGGCGCCGAAGCTGATTTCTATTTAGGTTTTAGCGGTGGTGATGATTTCACCTATGATGTTGGTTACATTTACTACAACTACTCGGATCTTACTGATTCTGACTTCGGTGAGATTTACTTCAATGGCGGTGTTGGCGCTTTCGGTTTCGGCGTAGCTTATACTATCAACAGCCAAGTTGACGAAGGTTCTGCATTTGATACAGGCGATATGTATTACCACGTAAGCTACGGCTTTGACTTACCAAACGATTTTAGTTTGGGCTTAACTGCTGGTTATTATGACTTTGATGCTGGCAGCGATGGTGACTATTCACATATCCAAGCAGACATCAGCAAAGGCGATTTCACTTTTTCAATCTCACAAGCTGAAGAAGAATCTGGTGACGACGATTTGAAATTAGTTGTAAGCTGGGGCACGAGCTTCTAATTATTGATTTAACCAATTTGGCTTAATCAGAAAAATACCAGCTTTGATGCTGGTATTTTTTTGTCTGAAATATCGGGCTGTAACAAAACGATGGCGATGCTAGTTGCTAAACTGAACATGAGATGAACGGACATGTAATTACGGTAAAGTTACCTTGTTGAAGTTTTGTACATCAGTATAATGCAACAAAGTATTTCAAACGGAGCTAACGTGATGATCAGGAAGTCAAAAATGTTATTCATCCTGAGTGCTGGTATCCTAACGGTGATGCTCAGTTATGCACAATTTCCAACGGCAGACGATGGTGTTGCAGTTTGTGATTGCTCTGAAGATGTTGTCTTTGCGAGTGAGCTACCAATGAGTCACCCTATTAATCGGTGCGCAACATCAAATGTTGAACAAGTTAGTTGGTTATCATGGGTCAGTGGTCGGTCAAATTCTTATCAGTTCCATTTTTTAGATTTGCTTGAGCTACTGTCTCGTCAAACTGAAGCACCTAAAAACAAACCAGCGGCTTAGGGCCATCATGGCAAGTTCGAACAAGCCGCAAAAAACCTCCCTATTTGATATAGTCAAGAGCGTTGCTGCTAGTGCTTTTGGCGTGCAAAGCGCTAAAAACAGAGAGCGAGATTTTCAACAACAATCCATTATTCCGTATATCGTGGTAGGGGTAATCTTTGTCTTGCTGTTTATAATTGGGCTTATCTTTTTAGTGTCTTATATCGTACCCAACTAGTGTCCTTTGGCGGTATCGCTGCATAAATCATTATTTCAATAAGGTTTAATCAGCCTGATATAGAGCCAGCAGTTCTCCTACTTTATTACGTGTGCCGCCACTTTGACTTATAAAACGACTAACTTGTAATTCTGTTAATCGAGCCTGTTGATATATCTCACGGGTAAAGGGGGTATCGTGGTTACTAATCAGTACAGGGATATTACGCTCATACCCTGATTTTTCGGCTAGCTTAGCTAACACATTTTGACTGCTTAGGGAAAACCCGCCGCTAGCATAGCTATTGAACTTTGCCGTTTGACTAATCGGTGCGTAAGGTGGATCACAGTAAATCACAGAGCCTAAACGAGAACGCGAAAAAACATGCTCAAAGGGTAAGCAGGTAAAGACCGCTTGCTGCGATTTTTCTGCAAAAAATAAGATTTCTTTTAGCGGAAAGTAAGGGGCTTTGTAACGGCCAAAAGGCACATTAAATATGCCTTTTTGATTATAACGGCACAGTCCGTTGTAGCCAAAGCGGTTTAGATAAAGAAAAATAACCGCTCTTTCATACCGATCAGTGCTGAGATTAAATTTCTCACGCAAGGCATAATACCGCGTCTCACAATTATTACTTGCTACAAATAAACTGGCACTGTCTGCGATGTAGTGGTCAGCACGTTTCTGAATTATTTTATAGAGGTTAATTAAATCCGGATTGATATCGTTTAATAGATATTTAGGATATTGCGTATTTAAAAAAACTGAACCGGCACCCACAAAGGGCTCAATCAACTTATTCGCGTAGGGTAACTTTGCGGTTATAGCTTCAATTAAACTGTATTTTCCACCTGCCCATTTTAGGAATGCTCTATTTTTTTTTAACGCCATAGTGACTAATACTGCTGCCTAACAAAGGAAAATGATAAAACGCCCGCGAATTGTAACGACCATCTGGCGAAACACCAATAAATTATCGCAAGTTTGACGCTATTTCCTGTTGTATTACATTCGCAGACTTCACAAACGGAGATTGAGCTTGCAAATTTGTCGCTAAGGATTCTAGTCCTGCTTTAGCTGCAGCAAAACTTGCATAACTTTGCTGCATGACTAATACATACCAATTTCCACCAAATCGTTGCGTTTCATACACCCATGTTTGATCGGTAAGATTTTGTTCACTGATATTTTTCTGCAGTAAGTCTTTGTCGGCCATGGCTAAAAGCTGAATATAGTAAGTGCCGCTCAGTAATGACTCTGGTGCAGAGAGAGTGGCTTGCTCCATGTCATACTCAGGCGATGCGATTTGCTGTGTTGCAATATTTGACTGCACAACTGAAGGCTGAACATCACTCATCTGAGGTAGGCTGGCAAGTGGGCCATCAAGCTCAATTGACTCGCTACTTTCTTCTCGATTAAGTTGGCTTGATTTTTCGTATAAAAATTGTGTTGAGCTCTCTTCAACTTGGGCTATCGCCGTTTGCCAATCGGTCACGAGTGGATCGGCAGTAGACTCACTTTGTGGGGACAATGATGTTTCAATTTTGTCAGTCTCTTCACTCAAAATCGGCTGTTCTGCTAGCATGTCACTGCTTGCGGGTAAGTCTTTACTAGCTGCTAGCTGTCTATTAACTGATGCTTCAGTTTCAGATGACTCAGGTAGGCTTGCGGGTTTATCGTGGCTAAGATTTAAGACGGATTGTAATGCCTCGGGATATTGCCAGCTCAGTATCGCCATAAAAAGGGCAATAAAGATGAGAATAAACGCCCCAATCACACCTTTGCGTTTTAAGAATACTGCTTGTGTTTGGGGTTCGTTTGCCCTTTGCTGTAAACGTTCAGCAAATTTTTTACGCTTTAAAGCAATGAGTTTATCGAGATCAGAGCTTAATTCAGTCTGCAACGAATCTACGCTAGTACTGGTGTTAATAAGTAAGGGTTTGTCACCCGATTTACCACCTAGTAATTTTTGCGTATCTCTCGCCCACGATGCTTGAGCAAATAATAAAATATTAAGGTGCTGTTTGTTGTTGGTAAAGCGGCTTTGAAGTACCAGCTCCCATAACTCTTTTACCAGTTTATCAGGCAAGTTTTCAGCCTTACTTACACTGATAATAATTGGACCATCATGATGATTAAGTTCGGCTAACAACTGATTTAGTGGCCGATTGAAGTCAGCTGATTTAGTTTGACTCACCAACTGCTGGTAAAGTTTCTCACGATATTTAGCTAAGGGGGTAGTGGTAGAAGCCGCAATTAAAGCGACTTCAATTTGTTCCGTTGATTTTGCGATGAAGGTATCAAGTATGTTTGATTGTTTTGCTACGTCTGAGCTAATGAACATTAGCTGTGATGAATAGCTTACTAAATACTCTAATCGGTCTTGTAGATCGGAAGTCGCCATACTGTTCTCATCATTAGTCATCAAACTCCCTTTATTGATTCGGGAGTAGTATTTACTAAGAAAGAACGGCGCGAAGTACCTCTTCGGATACTTGATTAGTGACTTTTGCTTGGCCTATTCCAGTAGGAATAATGAAGTTTAGCTTACCTGCCTGCACTTTTTTGTCATGACGCATATGCTGCATAAAACATTCATAGTTCATGTCTTGAGGTGCTTTTATCGGTAGATCAAAACTGCTTATCAAGGTTTCAATTCGTCGGTAATCTGACGCATCGAGCCAGTTCATCTTAGTAGCTACTTCACTAGCAAGAACGATGCCCGTTGCTACCGCTTCGCCATGCAGCCAGTTACCATAACCTTGCTCAGCTTCAATCGCGTGACCAAAAGTATGACCTAAGTTGAGTAGGGCGCGTAAACCAGATTCCCGTTCATCAATAGCAACAACTTCCGCTTTGATTTCACAGCAACGCGCAATTAAATGTTGCAAAGCATCGGTATCTTTCGCCTTTATGCGATCTTGGTTTTGTTCTAACCAACTAAAAAAGTCGGCATCATAAATAACCCCATATTTAATCACCTCAGCCATACCGGCTGAAAATTCTCGTTCTGGTAAGGTGTGTAAGGAGTTAGTGTCGATAAAAACGGCTTGAGGCTGATAAAAAGCCCCGATCATATTTTTACCTAGAGGATGATTTACCGCTGTTTTGCCTCCTACCGACGAATCAACCTGTGACAGTAAAGTGGTTGGGATCTGAATAAAAGGTATACCGCGTTGAAAACAGGCCGCAACAAAGCCGGTTAAATCACCTACTACACCGCCACCAAGTGCAATGATGGTGGTATCACGCGCAGCAGACATTTCTAATAATTTGGAGCTAACGAATTCGAAAGTTGCTAGGGTTTTATGTTCCTCTCCGTCAGGGATAACAATTTTACTGACCTGGCAGCCCTGCAACGCATTCAAAAGTAGAGGATAATACAGCGGCTCAACAACATCGTTGGTCACAACTACCACGGTTTTAGTCTTCAAATAGGGAAGAATCAGATCGGGTTGTTTAAGTAAATCAGCATTGATAAAGATGGGGTAGCTACGCTCACCCAACTCAACAGAAATTGTTGCCATAAGCGTAGCTCTCTATTTTTCTACAGGTTTACAGACCGATTTTCTCGATTATCTGGTTGGCCACAGCGCGAGCACTTTGGTCATCAGTATCAACGACATAATCAGCTGCATCTTCATACATCGGATTGCGTTCTTCCGCTAAACGACGAAGTACTGCTTCTGGATCATCATTTTGCAGCAGTGGACGGCGTTTGTCTCTTTGGGTTCTGGCGACTTGTTTGTCTATGGTTGTTTGTAAATAAACAACTATTCCGCGGGCTGACAAACGGTTTCTTACCGCTTTACTAACCACAGAACCACCACCAGTAGCGAGAACAATGCCTTGTTTATCAGTCAGGTCATTGATCACGGTTTCTTCGCGTGCACGAAATCCTTCTTCACCCTCGATATCAAAGATCCAAGCGATATCTGCACCGGTGCGTTTTTCAATTTCTTGATCTGAGTCGAAGAACTCTAAATGGAGTTCATCTGCGAGATGCCTACCGATGGTGCTTTTACCAGCTCCCATGGGGCCTATTAAAAAGATATTACGTTTTTCAGCCATTTTTTGCTTTATTCACAATTATGTTTATTTAAGGGGTAGAAATGGTTTGTGCGGCTACCCTTTTATGGATTAACCAGACCTCGTTGAAATTTCGAGGGCGTGATTATCTCAGTTTTACCCCGAATTTTGCAAGCTTTGTTAATTTAGCATTAAAAAAGCTGTCTAATCATACGCTTAGACAGCTAATTTAATGTTTTATATATGTTAAAAGTTCCGTTTTCAACAATTGTTTACTGTGTACGTAAATTATCCGTCAAAATCTTGGGTGTCACAAAAATCAATAACTCCCGTTTTTCGTTTCTAACAGAGGTGTTTTTGAATAAGTGTCCTAGTACAGGTAAGTCACCTAAAAGGGGCACTTTAGAAATGTCATCTGCCGTAGTTTGCTGAAAAATTCCACCTAGTACAATAGTTTCTCCATTTTCTACCAAGACCTGAGTGCTGATTTCTTGTGTATCTATCGCCACCGCTGGGCCTGTAGAAGTAGAAACAGTATCGCCACGAGTATCTTGAGTTACCACCAAATCCAAAATAATACGGTTATCTGGGGTGACATGAGGCGTGACCTTTAAACTCAGTACCGCTTTTTTAAATTCTACCGAAGTCGCACCGCTTGAGGTTGATTGCACATAAGGGATTTCTGTACCTTGCTCGATGTAAGCTTCGTGCTGATTGGCCACTGTAATACGTGGGCTCGCAATAATTTCGCCCTTGTTTTCCGATTCTAAGGCAGACAGTTCTAGGTCCAATATCGTGCCATCTACTAATCTTGCGACTTGTAAACCGATTCTTCCTGCTGGATTAGCCACTGGTAAATTCACATTGAGTCTGTCGCTCAATGACGGAATAGTGCCGCCTGCAATCGTTTCTGCACCGGTTAACGAGCCTGAAATACCGTTGTCATCTTGTTTATCACTAAACCCCCAGCGCACGCCAAGTTGTTGACCCGCATTGTCGCGAACAGTCACCATTCTTGATTCAATCAGTACTTGTTTAATCGGTATATCAAGGGCTGTTATCAGTGCTTTGGCTTCATCAATAGATAACTGTGTGTCGCGCAACAATAATGTGTTTGTGCGATCATCTACTGAAACAGTACCACGGGGAGTGAGTACCGTGTTTTCAGCATTTTTCAAAATACTCGCCATATCAATTGCTTTAGCGTAGTTAATTTGAATATTGGTTGAAACCAGTGGTGCAAGCTCTGCTACTTGTTGTTTTGCCTGCAGCTGTTGAGTCTCACGAGCAGTTAACTCTTCGGTTGGTGCGATAAGTAAAATGTTGCCTTCCAAGCGTTTATCAAGTCCTTTAATTTTCAAGATCATGTCTAATGCTTGATCCCAAGGTACGCCAGATAAGCTGATGGTAACATTGCCAGTAACCGTATCCGTGGTGACCAAGTTGAACCCGTTAACCTGAGAAATAATTTGTAGTACTTGTCTGACGGGAACGTCTTGAAAATCTAAAGAGATAGGTTCGCCCGCAAATTTGCTGTTTTCCGTGCTTTTAACTTTTTCGCTCATCTTTTCAATATTGATAATCAAATTGTTGCCAGATTTTTGATGGCGAAAACTCACTTCATCTACCAGTGCAAATTCCACTTTGCTGCTGGCTTTTTGTTGATAGGTTTCAAGCATTGAAACAGGTGTCGCAAAATCAATGACATCAAGTTTATACAGCTGTTCTTTAGCCAATTGCGTGGTCGGTAATAACAGGGTAAGTTTGTTATTTGCTTTGCTTAATTGCATCTGGAAATTACTGTTGCTAAAAACTAACGTAGTTTGTGCTCCGCCGTTGGGCATACGTTTGAACTGAATATCTTGTAATTCAGAGCTAAAAACACTGCTGGCTTGTTTGTCTGTGTCGACTAATACAACACCGCTTTCTTGGCTTAGTACGCTAAAAGTCCAAACCGAAAGCAATAAACCTATGGACCATTTCAAAACTGGTTTTGCGATTAAAGACTGAACATTAAAAGTAGAATATTTAGACATTTTTTTCTCCTGCCTTTGAAAGCATGGTGAGAGTGGCCTGCTTTTTCTGCCAACAGCCAGCACCATCGGGCAGCATTTCAGTGAACGAAACTACGCCATTGTTGATCGAATCAATTTTTCCAAAAAATAACCCAAGGTAATCACCTTTTGTCACTTTGAATAAACTACCAGTATTAGATTGTATCAGTGCCCATTTTTTGCCATTTGAAGTAAAAAAGCCGGTAACACTTAATGCATCGATACCGAATTTTTCTAGTGCCTGTTTGTTACGAGAAAAATCAGGCTGCGCGCAATTTGGCTGTGAAATTTGTTTAACTTCTACTCCCATATTTCTTGGATGCTGAAAAGGACTCCTCAATTCTAAGGCTGAATAAATAAAAGTGGGTTTTGCTTCAAATTCGGGATAAGGCTCAATATTAACCGGAGTATTTTGTTTTACCTCGGCGATATAGACTTGCAGATCTTCAATGCCTGCGTTACAGCCGCAAAGGACTAGTGTAAGAGCAAATACACTTAGACATCTCATTTGTTTTGCTCCTTTCCAATATTTTGCTCGTTATCACCTTTTGCAGTCCGATAGGTCTTGGCTTGTAACTTGAGTTTTAAGGTATTGGCTTCTTGCGAAATTTCAAAGTCGTGTACCGTAACGATCCGCGGCAAACCAGCAATTTCAGAGGCAAATTGGCCAAAGTTATGGTAACCACCGGTCACTTCCATTTGTATGGGTAACTCAGTATAAAACTCTTTAGGTACTTCCTTTTGCCAGTTCAGTAGTCTAAAAGTCAGGCCAGCAGAGGTGCCGACCAAAGTAATGTCATCCAATAAACCAGGGGTTTCATTGCTGGTAGGCAGTGATTTTAACATCGATGAAAAATCATTTTGTAACCTAGCTAGTTGCTCTTCATATGCGCTTAAATTAACGGCAATACGGTACTTAGCTTGATAGTTTTGCTTGAGTTCAGCCTCACGATTTTGCGCCGCTTCTAACAAAGGCAATTTAGACTTCACTAAACCGTAGTACCCACCAACTAAAGCGATAATAGCCACAAAAACAGCCACAACAGTTTTAACTTCAAATGGCCAAACTGCGATTTGTTCAAAATCAAGTTCATTGATTTCTTTCAGTTTATTAACATCAAATTTCATTTTTTGGGCTCCACGTTTTCAGCAGAGAAATCTGGTGCAACACTCGGATTGATCGTAAAGGTCAATTTAAAGTCACTGACGGCTTCGAGTGCAGAAGTATCTGCAACGATGGAAGACAGTACGCCACTGCTAAAGACGTTTGATTGCTCAAGTTGACGCATAAAGTCAGCAAGTCTGTTGTTCGATTCACTCACCCCTAAGACTTCAACTTGGTTGCCACGACGAGAAAAACTACGAAAGGACAACCCTGGCGGTACCAGACGAACCAGTTCATCGAGTACCTTTGGCACTGCATTACGACTGGCTTCTAACTGCTCAATCAATGCCATGCGCTGCTCGATGGCTTGTTTGTCTTTTTTGATATTTTTAATCTTCTCAATTTGTGCGTCTAAAGCGACAATTTGTTGATCGATAAACTGATTACGTTGGTTTTGGCTGGTGATCATGTTGTCGACAATCGTGCCAACCCCAAACATTAATCCGAAGGCAACAATAGCGATACCTGCCAGCATGGTGAGATAATTGCGTTTTTCTTCAACTCTTTTGGCTTCACGCCAAGGCAATAAGTTTATATGTGCCATGGGCTAAAACTCCTGCAAGCTAAACCCGCCGCTATCGCTAATTGAGGTGCAAAGGTGCTTAATTCAGAATTTTGCAAGGTGTCTGATATTGTCATATCGGCAAAGGGATTAAACATTTCTATGTCGATGGCTAATTCATTGGCAAGATCTTCAGTGACAGTCGCGACATGACAAGCCCCGCCGCAAATCAGTAATTTAGTTGGACGTTTGGCACCGGTAGCACTGACAAAAACTTGCAATGCTCGGTTGATATTCTGTTGTAAATTAGCTAAAAAAACGGGGTAAGAATCTAATTTCCAATTATCCGGTAGGCTATTAGTCTGCAATTGTTTCTCAATGTGTGAGCGCTCTTGGTTGTATAATAAGACCAAGTCTTGCACTAGGGCATCCATCCCGAAGCTGTGATCTTTGGTGTAGTGGACTTTGCCATCTTTAACCCAGCATAACTGTAGATAAGTTGCTCCGATATTTAGGCAGCAAATGCCGTCTTTATCATCACTGGCATAAAAGTTCGCTACAGCCGAGCCTAACGAATAACTTTCAACATCAACTATTTTGGCCTCATAACCCACTTCACCTAATAAGGTGATGCGACGGTCAACGATATCTTTATGTACCGCGCTGAGTAAAACTTCGACCTTATTGGCGGTAGTGGTGCTATCGGCGACTTCTTCAAAGTCGATATAGACCTCCTCAAGAGGATAAGGAATAAGGCTGTCAGCCTCTAGTTCTATCTGGCTCTCTAGCTCATAGTCTGATAAGCCTGGATCCATGTAGACAATTTTATTAAGAACCGTGGAGCCTGAAACAGCAATAGCCACATGTTTATTTTTGGTTTTAAGGGAGGCTTTAACCTTTTTTAAGGCGTGGCTGACCGCTTCAAAATCTTTGATTTCTCGCTCGGCAAACGCGTTGCCGATGATGGGCTCGCACGCAAAAGCCTGCAGGCTAAATTTACCGTTGGTTTTTTCGAGCAATACGGCCTTAACAAAACGAGAGCCGATGTCTAATCCAATCATTTGTTGGGCTTTTTTTCTAAATAGGTTTGTCAACACATTCCTTTCCACAACAATAAGTTAATCAATATTTGATTATTATTACTTAAAAAACTGTTATTTATGGATCTAATAACAGTACATAGGTATAAAATGTAAGTCATTTTGTCGAAGTTACCTTGGTATTTTTAGTTCGTGAAGTATTTAAAACCCATCATTATCAGTATCACCGTGTTGTCTCTGCTAGGCCTAGGCCTTGTTGCCGGCACTTATTTCTACATTAAAGCCGATCTGCCTAGTATAGAAGTATTAAAGGATGTGCGCCTACAAACTCCTATGCGTATTTATACCCAAGACGGGAAGCTGATTTCTCAGTATGGCGTCAAAAGGCGTATCCCGCTTGTTTTGTCAGAAGTGCCACCACAACTCATTCACGCAGTGATCGCCACAGAAGACAGTCGCTTTTATCAACATCCCGGTATAGATCCTATCGGCATGATGCGCGCATTGGTTAATTTAGTTTTAACTGGTGAAAAAGGCCAAGGTGGCAGTACCTTAACCATGCAGCTGGCTCGAGACTTTTTTCTTACGAGAGATAAAACTTATATTCGTAAAATAAGAGAAATAATCATTGCTTGGCACATGGAACAGTTATTGAGTAAAGACGAGATTCTAGAGTTGTATCTCAACAAAGTTGAACTAGGGCATCGAGCTTTTGGCTTTGGTGCAGCCGCTCAGGTGTATTATGGGAAAACGGTAAATGAATTGAACTTAGCGCAGATAGCGACCATTGCTGGTTTACCTCAAGCACCTTCGGTGCTCAATCCAATTAGTCGTCCCGACAGAGCTATTGTACGCCGCCGTATCGTATTAATGCGTATGCTTGATGAAGGCTATATCAGCCAAGCTGAGTTTGAGAGCGCTAACAATGCGCCGATAACTGCTAAAAAACACGGTGCTGAAATTGAGTTAGATGCCCCTTACTTAGCCGACCAAATTTACAACGAAATGATAGCATTATACGGCAAAGATGAAGCGGAAACAGGCGGATACCAGGTATATGCTACTGTGCCATCAGATTTACAGATAGCCGCACAAAAGGCGTTGCGTCGTAATTTACATGATTATGATGAGCGTCATGGTTACCGTGGTCCGCTACAACAACTTTGGGTGAGCGGCACTGAAACATCGCTTAAAAGTGAGGTGAAAGCAGCAAATGAGCACAGCAATGCATGGTCTGAGCAGCAGATGTTGGAGTTACTGAATAATTATCCTACTTACGAAACATTGCATGCTGCAATTGTGACCAAAGTGAATGCTCAAGACATCACTGTGTTTGATAAAAATGGCCAATACCGCACCATTGATTGGGAAGGCTTGGACTGGGCAAGGCCTTTTATTAATGATAACAAACAAGGGCCAGACCCCAAGTTAGCCAGTGATATTGTGCAAGCTGGCGCCTTAATTTTAATTCGTCAGCGTGAAGACGACGCTCATTGGCAAATCGCGCAATATCCTCAGGCCAGTAGCGCAATTGTTGCATTAAATCCACACAACGGTGCAGTCCAGTCAGTGGTAGGTGGCTACAGTTTTTACCAAAGTCAGTTTAACCGCGCTACGCAAGCTAAACGTCAAGTAGGCTCGAATATCAAACCCTTCATCTATTCGGCAGCATTGGATCATGGCTACACCTTAGCCAGTATTATTAACGATGCGCCAATTACCCAATGGGAAGCAGGTACCGGCACTGCTTGGCGCCCGGAGAACTCTCCCGCAGAGTATGATGGGCCTATTCGTTTACGTGTTGCGCTAACTAAGTCTAAAAACGTCGTGTCGGTGCGCCTAGTACGCGCCTTAGGTTTAGATACCGTAAGACGGCATTTAACACGTTTTGGTTTTAGCTTGGGCGATATACCTAATGATGAAACAGTCTCTTTGGGCTCAGGCTCACATACTCCTTTAGAAATAGTGACGGCGATGGCCACAATTGCCAATGGCGGATTTTTGATTCAGCCCTATTTTATTCAACGCATTGAAGATGACTACGGTAAAAAGTTATGGGAAGCCAATCCTGCTTATGCCTGTGACCCTTGCGAGATTGCAGCTGTTAAAGAAGAGCGAGACCTATCACAATCGTTAAGCGATGCCGATATAGAAGCCTTACTTGCCGCCGAATTAAGTGGCAAAACCAACAACAGTCCTAAGGATCTTCCACCGAAGCGTCAAGCGCCGCGGGTTATCAGTGCAGAAAATGCCTATTTAGTGGCAGAGATGATGCGCTCAGCGGTGCAGATTAATGGAAGTTGGGATAATCGTGGTACTGGTTGGCGTACAGCTTTACTCCTAAGGCGGGACGATGTAGCAGGAAAAACCGGTACTACAAATGATGTTCGCGATACCTGGTTTAGTGGTTTTACTCCTGACCTTGTGGCCACCACCTGGGTTGGTTTTGATGACAGCAATAGACGTTTAGGCCGGGCCAGTCGTAATCAAAATTTGGTGAATAAAAATCCGCAAAAATTTAACTATATTGGTAATGCGATGGCAGAAACGGAATCCGGCGCTGTGGCTGCCCAACCTGCGTGGATACGCTTTATGCAGATTGCATTAAATGGTGTTACTGAACATCAGTTACCCATGCCAACTGACCTGGTTACCGTTCGAATCGATAAAAATAGCGGCAAGCTAACTAATCGTACAGATAAAACCTCTATGTTTGAGTATTTTGTAGAAGGGTCACAGCCCCAGATCTTTGTGACTGAAAGTGAGATAATTGAATCTAAAGATAGTGAGCAAAACAGCAAAGCTGAAGAAGAAATATTTTAATTTTACTTAATAATCAAGAAGGTCGGATCATTATCCGGCCTCGCACAGTTTACAATGGACGATTAATTGATGTCAGCATCAAATAGATTGTGCAAAAGTATTCATAAACGACAGATGAATACCATAATTAGTCGAACTAAAAAGACCTAACAGGACAAATAAATGACAGATAAAGCAGAATCAAATGCTTTGTATATTCCCCATGCAGGCCCCGCTTTACTAGAGACACCGTTGTTAAATAAGGGCAGTGCTTTTAGTGCCACTGAACGTGTTGCTTTTAATTTAACAGGCTTATTACCCCCTCGTTACGAGACCATTGATGAGCAGGTAGAACGAGCCTACATGCAATACTCAAGCTTCGAGGAGCCTATTAATAAGCATATCTACCTTCGAGCGATTCAAGACAACAACGAAACACTTTTTTACCGCTTAATTAAACAGCATATTGATGAAATGATGCCCATCATCTATACCCCAACAGTAGGTGATGCCTGTGAGCAGTTTTCTGATATTTATCGCAGTTCACGTGGATTATTTATCTCGTATTCAGAGCGCCATCAAATCGATGACATTCTGCGAAATGCCACTAAACGCAAAGTAAAAGTCATCGTGGTGACTGATGGTGAACGTATACTCGGCCTAGGAGACCAGGGTATTGGCGGTATGGGTATTCCCATCGGTAAATTGTCGCTGTATACCGCTTGTGGCGGTATTAGCCCCGCGTATACCTTGCCTGTGATGTTAGATGTAGGCACAAATAACGAAAAATTACTGGCTGATCCTATGTACATGGGGGCACGACATAAACGAATCGGCCAAGCGGAATACGATGAGTTTATCGAGTTGTTCATCAAAGCGATATATCGCCGCTGGCCCGAGGTTATGTTGCAATTTGAAGATTTTGCACAGGCCAATGCTATGCCAATTTTAGAGCGGTATCGTCATCAAGTTTGTTGTTTTAATGATGATATTCAAGGCACTGCTTCAGTCACTGTTGGCACTATTTTGGCAGCCTGTAAAACAAAAAACACCACCTTGTCACAGCAAAAAGTTGCCTTTGTTGGTGCAGGTTCAGCTGGTTGTGGTATCGCAGAGCAAATAATTAAGCAAATGTGCAGTGAAGGGATCACCGATGCTCAAGCTCGTAGCCAAGTATTCATGGTGGATCGCTTTGGCTTGTTGGTGGAAGGAATGCAAGGTTTACGGGATTTCCAGCAGCGCCTATGTCAAAGCAATGACGCATTAACTGATTGGTCTTACAGTGGTGAATATCCCTCACTCATGGATGTGGTTAATTGTGCTAAGCCTGACATTCTTATTGGCGTATCGGGCCAAGCAGGTTTGTTTACTGAGCAGGTTGTCCGTGGCATGAAGCAACATAACCCTTTGCCAATTATTTTTCCTTTGAGCAATCCATCGAGACAGGTTGAAGCGACGCCTGAGCAAGTGATTGAATGGACGGATGGCGAAGTGATTATCGCGACAGGTAGCCCTTTCAAGCCAGTAGAATACAAGGGTAAACTATTTACTATCGCCCAGTGTAATAACAGCTATATTTTCCCTGGTATCGGTTTGGGTGCCATTGCGGCTAAGGCAAGTTTGATTAGCGACGAAATGTTGATGGCAACGAGTGCAACCCTAGCCGAAGCTTCGCCACTGGCGACGACTGGCAAAGGTGCACTATTGCCGCCTTTACAAGATATTGCTCAGTTAAGTAAGAAAATAGCGTTTGCGGTAGGTAAAGTTGCTATGGCACAAGGTTTAGCCTTAGAAGTCTCTGATGAAATTTTACTTGAGCGTATTGAAAAACATTTTTGGTTACCTCAATACCGACCTTACAAACGAGTCAGTATTTAATCTCACGTCACACTTCAAGTTGAAAGCCGGATGACTCCGGCTTTTTTGTGCTTATTGCACGACCTTTACGGTTTCAATTAATGGTTTTATCGGGCCTGGATTTTCATCTAAGCGATAATCTAACTGGACTAAAATATTGCGTTGTACTTGCGCTTGCCCGCCCACAATTTGTGGTTTGTATTGCCACTTTTGTAAAGCTGCGATTGAGGTTTTACCAAACACATTGTCGGGCTCAGCTTTGATAATCTTAATATTACTGGTACTGCCGTCTTTTTCGATATCAAACTGTAATACCACTGACCCTTCTATTTTTTGTTGGGCAGCTTGTAAGGGGTATTTAGGCTCTATCCTGACAATCGGACTCGCCTCATTGATCTTGCTGGTTTCTATCGCATTACCTTGTTGATTCGCCATGGCGACACCTGCGAGTAGACCGAGACTGGTAATAATAGAAAAAACTAGGCTACTCTTTTTTACTTTTGTTTTATTTTTAATGCGCTCTATACGTAATAACATAGGGTGTTTTGCTCCGTATTGTGAATAAATCGACAGTGTTGGGGTATGGGCTTGGACACAAAGCAACAAGGCTCTGCTATAAGCCATTTTTTCTTGAGTTGATTTGTTGATTAATACTGTTTCGTCACAGGCAAGTTCTTGGCTTCGGCGGAATGCACCATAGGCCAGCCAAACCAACGGGTTAAACCAAAACACAGCAACAAACAGTAGCGCAATTAAGTTATACAAATTATCGCCACGCTGAAAATGCACCAGTTCATGTTGTAAAATCAGTTGCTGCTGTTGCAGGCTAAATTTAGTGGTGAAATCGGCAGGCAATAGTAAGCGAGCAGGGCGAATACCCGAGATAAGAGGGGAGCGGACGTGCTGTGATTCGAGTACCTTTAAATATTTAGGCAAAGCCACCGGCATTTGTGCTGTTGCAAGTTGGCGTTGTGCTCCTTGATGAATTTGCTTTTGGGCAATACATGCGATACTCAAAACACAGAATACACCAAGCCACCAGACCAGCTTAAAACTAAGCATATTGCCTGCTGTATAATGGGATGTACTTACTTTAACTGCATACTGATATAGCACCGGATTGTCTAAATTTAATAGGTCTTGCGGTAAATTATTGGCCAACAATATAAGTGGAACGAGCCACCATAAAGCGTAAACATGGTTGGCGCTGAGTTTTTTCAAGGCTTTTTTCTCGGCGACTAATAATAACAATAGCGCCAGACTTAACACCAGTTGCTGTGAAATGAGCCAGTTAATCATTGTCTTTTTCCCATTGCTCAATCACGCTCTTTAAATCTTCAATATCTTGGCGAGATAATTTTTCTGTATTGGCAAAACCCGCGACTAAGGGGGCGACTTTTCCTGCGAATAAGCGACTAACAAAGCTGCTACTTTCAGAGCGTACATAATCGGTTTTGTTGATGAGGGGAAAATACAAATAGCTGCGCTGAGGCTTATCAAAGTCGACGGCTTGTTTTTTAACCAAACGGCTCAGTAAGGTTTTTACGGTCTTTTCGTGCCACCTTTTTTGCTGGTTAAGACGAGCAATAATATCGTTAGCAGATGCCGGATACCCTTGCCACAATGCGTTTAATACTTCAAATTCAGTTTTTGTTATTTCAATCATTTTATTGATTACATTTGTAGTCAGTTGATTTAGATTACACTTGTAATCAAAAAGTGCAAGCATTTTTGTGTAATTTTTCCTCAGTTAGCGGAATAACCGGCTGTTGAAGAGGCATACGTAACAAAACTGAGAGGAACTCAGTCAATAATTGGGTTTGCGGAGTAAAATTTTTCATCACTTTAGCCATAAACTCGATATGATAGTGCGAGGTTTAAGAATGATTCTTGTAACACGTGGTGACAGAGCTTGAGCAAATTGATTTGCAAAAATAAACAGCAAGGACAAACCTCCTTAAGTGTATTGACATGGTTGGTGGCCATTATTTTGGGCATTACCCTCACACTATTCTTGATGCGTAATGCGCTGGTCAAAGCGACCATCGAGTATGTGGCGGCTGACCAAGACATCAGCGTTGATTGCATTGCGGTTGATCTAAGCTGGCAATTAGATGTGCTGATTACACAGCTATGTATAACTTCGCCCAATTTGTCGCTTGTAATAAATGACGCGGTTTGGAACAGAGCTGATGGGCATATCTCTGTGCAAGCTATGCAAATCAAGCACCACCTCACGGCACAAAACGAGCAGATAACTCCCAGTGACCCTTCCTTCGAGCTAGCCTTAATACCCACTAATCTTCCTTCTGTGCGTATTAAGCATGTGCAACTGACTTCCTCGTTATTAGCTGAGCCTTTGGCTTTTAGCCTTAACCTTGAGAACGCAACTGAACTCACGTTAGCAGGGGATATCAATGCCAAGCTAAGTTTAAAAGATAATCGAGTCAGTGCTCACGTTAATTGGTCTGCATTTGATGTGGTTAATTATGTGCCTGCGGCGAAAGCGTTTGTGCAGCAGTATCCTGATTTACTCAACGACAAATTGCTCAAAGCGTTTACGTTAAGCAGTGACATCGATTTTGACGGTGCCGCTATTCAAAGCACTCACTTAATAGAGTTTACAGAGGCAGTATTACTGAGCAACTGCCACCTTGGTTTGTCATTGAAAGGAAGCAGTGCCTTGGTCATAGGCGATATTTTTAAAGCGCATAATATGACTGCCGATTTTAGTGAGCTGAATATTCACGTTGATTTGGCTGACTGCGCGAGTCGCCCACAGTTAATGCAAGATTGGCAGGCTGAGCAGTTTGTTATTACTTTACCGCAGCCAATAGATATTCAGCCTACGCAAGTAAACCTGCCGCAAATAATCATAAGCAAAGTATCAGATAAGGCAGAAAGTGAGTCATGGCTGAGCTTGGAGCTTAAGCAGTTTAACTATATTTTATCTGGTGAAATGACAGCAGATTATCAACTTCAGCTCATCCAAGATTTAGCTCAATATACGCAACAAACTGGCAAGGTGACTGTGCTAAGTCGTGGAAGTCTGAACTTATCCTTGGCTGACAGCATCGATTTAGCAAGCAGTGGATGGGGGCTAAGTGCAAAGCAAAATCAGCTCACTCTTGAAAACTATCATCACAACAGCCTGTCTATTGCCAGCGCCCAATTAGGCTTTGAGTTGCAGGGCGATCAAGACATGGGTTTAGCGCTGAGCGGGGATTTACAAGCGTCCAAGCTGGTGACTAAGGATATGGCACTGAACGAAATTAGCAGTCAATACCATCTTAATATCATGCCCTCTTTAAACTTTACAATGACGCTAGACGGGATTGTAAATAAGGTAAAAAGATCTGAACTTGAAGTGGCAAGCGCCAAAAGCCAAATTCAATTGTCTGGTCAACTCCATCCTGATAAATACAATGCGCTTACTCAAGCAATAAGTGCGCTGAGTTTGACAGGTAAAGCCGCTGTCAATCAGGTGCATGACTCTGCGAAGAGTGTTGCCAAAGTAGGAGTTCAATTTAAGGTGAAAGGTGAGTCTCTCTCTGACCTGACATATTCTCTTGAGCATCAGGTAAATGATGTGCAATCTGCCGCGCTTAAAACGTTAAATATCAGCGGTTCTATTCAGGGGCGTATTCAGGATATGCAGCAGCTTACTTTCAATGGCGTGTCGAATATTGCGGCACTTAATGTCAGTATAAATGAAAAAAAATTGAAGTTAGCGCCTACGTCTCTTCGCCATAAGGGCTCAAGCGGTCTTAACTTACAAACCACCCTTTCAGTGCATGAGCTCAGTTACGCAGGGCTGCCTATTGGCCATATCAGCCAACAACAAGCTGAGGTAAAGCTTGAATTTGAATCAGTGAAAGTCAGCACTATTCAGGCTCTCATCTCACAAATATTGCCAGATCTTACCCTTGTGCAAGGTAATTTTTCGGGCACGGTTAACAGCTCCCTAGCGCCAGAAAATGGTGTGTTTAGTGTGCACGGTTTGATGAGTATTAATGATGTGGGGGGACATTATGCTAATACCTTATTCAGTGGGGTCGACCTTACCTTACCTGTTAAATTTGATTCAGCGGGACTTCAGTTAGATAAAACTACACTGAAAATTAGTTCGATAAATCCCGGGATACCCGTAGAAAAAATTGAAGGCATTTTAGTTTCAGAGCAAGGCGCGTTTAAATTTGAGAATATTTCGGGTGATATTCTTGGAGGCAGATTCAGCATGAATGAGGTGTGGCTCGATCAACGTGAGCAAGTCTTCGATGTGGTATTGCAAGATCTTGATCTTGAAAAAATGGTAGCTTTACAAAATCAGCCTGGCATTCGAGTGACGGGCAAAATGATGGGCGCAATTCCGATTGCAACTCAAGGGGCTAGCGTGGAAGTCGACAATGGCAGACTTGTTAGTCAACGTGGCGGAAAACTTACCATCAGTAACAATGCAGCGTTCGATACGATCAAGCAGCAGCAAAGCAGCCTAAGTTTTTTAGAAAATTATCAATTTAGTCAATTGAGTAGCAAAGTGACCTTTAAACCAGACGGTTGGTTGTATCTTGATTTGGCTTTTGTTGGCGAAAACCCACAAAAAAAACAAGCAGTGAATTTTAATTATAGTCACCAGGAAAATATGTTTGACCTACTGCGCGCCTTACGGGTCGCAAACGGGATTCAAGATAAAATTGAAAAAAATATTACTCAAGGAGGTAAACAGTGAAAAAGATGATAGTAGTCCCATTAAGTATGCTCATAGTCGCTTGTACTCACACCGTTCAAGTAGAAACCAAAGAGCCAATTACTATAAATATTAACGTTAAAATTGACCACGAAATCAGGGTCAAAGTTGACAAAGAACTTGATAATGTCTTTAGCGAAGACAGTAACTTATTTTAATACTTAGCCGTGGAGTCGTTTCAATGAAAATAAATTTTTACCGTCAAATTCTACTTATTATCAGTTTATGTTTTAGCAGTTTAACCTTTGCTTTAGAACTAGATGATGCTAAGCAGCAAGGCTTGGTAGGAGAGAAAGATAATGGCTATTTAGGTGTTGTTGTAGCGCAAGCTGACGCGCAAGCCTTAGTCAACGAAGTCAATCAGAAACGCCGAGATATTTATGTAGATCTCGCGGCAAAAAATAATATTACCTTAGAACAGGTAGAAAAACTGGCAGCTCAAAAAGCGTACGCAAAAACGCTGTCTGGCCACTATCTATGGGTGAATGGCTCATGGCAGAAAAAATAAAAGCGAGATATTGGTAACGTTTAAATAAAGCCAAGCAGGCATAAAAATGTCTGTTTGGCTTTTAATACTTCCGCAATACTTCTACATTTAAAAGTAAATCTCAGCTCTGGAGCGAACCTTTGAGATATTTACTTTTTGTTCTGTTCTTTCATTTTTCAAGTCCTACGGCACAAGAGTTAAGAATATACGCTGTAGATGAGCCACCAGCCGCTTACATCAATCAATATGAGCAGCAAGATGGTTACGTGCTGGCGATTGTAAAAGCCATGCAAAAAGAATTGAGTAACAACACCCCAATCCTCTTTATTCCTGAAGGGCGGGCGCTCACTATCATGGCACGTGAACCCAACGTGATCTTAATCGGTATTTCTAGAACACCTTCCCGTGAGCATCACTATTTTTGGCTCGCCCAAGTTATGGTCAAAAAATGGCAAGTCTATGCCTTAAGTGGTGTTGCAATGAATATCGACACACTTGACGATCTTAAAGTCTTGGCAAATATCGGTGTGGTGCGAGGTGACGTCAGAGAAGAGTGGTTAATTAATCGTCATTTCAAAAATTTAAACTCCGTGACCTTGCACAAACAAAATATTCAAATGCTTAAGCTAGGGCGAGTAAATGCCATTGTCTATGATGAGCAAGGCTTACGATTCCATGCAAATACGTTAGGATTTAGGCTGGGGGATTTCACACCTGTTTACACGGTTAATATGGCTCCGGTGTATATTGTGATGTCAAAATATTCTAATCCAACCTTGGTGAAAAACTGGCAACAAGCCTTTAAAACGATTTCTAAAAATGGTGAACTGCAAAATATTTCAGAGCAGTGGCAAACTAAGTTGGCTCAAAAATACAATATGACCAGTGAAATACGTAACAACATCCTTGTTTTTTGACTTGTCCTTTTGCGTTAAATCTAAACCTTGAACCGCCCTACATTATTATTTAAACCATGAGCAAGCTTCGAAATATTGGACGCAACAGAATTTGTTTGTTTAACCACATCGTTACTTTTTTCTGATAAACCATTTAACAAACCAATCGTGCGGTTGATGTCATCCACCACCTCACTTTGTTCCTCGGTAGCCGTTGCTATCTGGAAAATAATGCCGGTTGTTGTAGTGACTGAGACCGTTACTATTTCTAAGGCGTCGTGCAGCTTTTGCGACATGTCTACCACGCCCTCTACTTGAGATGCGCCACTGGTAATGGCAGTCACCGCTTCTTCTACGCCTTTTTCTAAACCAGCAATCATTTTTTGAATGTCTTCGGTTGATTTTTGTGTGCGGCTTGCCAAGGTACGTACTTCATCTGCCACTACCGCAAAACCTCGGCCCTGTTCGCCGGCTCTAGCAGCCTCAATTGCAGCATTAAGTGCAAGCAAATTAGTTTGGTCAGCAATAGAGCGAATAACATCTAACACCTTAACAATTTGATTCGATTCAGTAGCAAGTTTAGCAATAACTTCTTTAGCATGAGAGATTGCCTTAGATAGCTGCGTAATAGTCGCTACCGATTCATCCACCACTTTTGTTGATGCAATCGTATTTTGTTTCACGGCTTCTGTTTCAGTTTGTGCCGTTTGTGAACTTCGGGCTATTTCGTGGATTGCTTGGCCCATCTGATTAAGGGCGTCTGAAATCTGATGCAAGTTAATTGATTGCTCTTGCGATATCGATTGGTTTTGTTTAGCTGAACTATCTAAGTCTTTGACGGTTTGATTGAGGGTTACAGCATCATCTTTGACATCAACAATTAAGGCTTGTAGCTTAGACATCATTCCGTTAAATGTGCCCGCTAACGTAGCCAATTCATCTTTACCTTTTGCGTCTAGACGTGAGCGCAAATCCCCTTCACCTTCACTGATGGTTTTAATCACGTTATTCAGTTCACTTACACGTGTTGTAACCAATCTCGGACCAATAACCACACTGGTTACACAAACAATCAATGATATTAAAATAAGAAGATTGAGGATTATTTGCTGATTTGAACTTGCCTGTTTGGCCTCTTCAGTGATTAGATCAGCGACTTCTTTGGCTTTGCTCCCCATCACATCGTAGTTTTCTCTGAGTCGCTCAAAATCCGCCATCACTTCATTACTAAGCTTGTTTGACGCTTCTTTAAGCTGCCCCTGATCAGCCAAAGTAAACACACTTTTTGCTGATGTTAGCCAACGGTTGTAATCACTTTCAAACGAGGTAATTGATTGTTCTATCTGCGGGTAGTCCTTTAACAAGCTTCTGGTTTTATTCATCCGATCTAAAGCTTGTTTCGCATTGTCATTAAAATCTTGCAAATCATCAGCGGTGTCAATTTGCCCATGATTTTTCTTCATCAAATAGTTTTGACTGGCGGTTAAGGCTTGATAAAGATCTCTGTCTGCGTTTAACGCTGCTTCAATAGAATTAATAAAGGTACCAGAAAGTCGCTCCGTATTTTGCGTTAAATTGCTGTTTGACCACAGGCTCAAACCACTGATAAGCACTAGCATAAACGTAATGGCTAACAAGGGTATAGCAAACTTATAGCGGATGGATAAATCGTTGATATTCACGGATACAGCCCCTTACATCGGTATAATTGGTAAATTTTATAATCTTGCCAGTGTGATATTTAGCAAAAGTAGCATTGTCCAAGTCCCTTCGTTGTGTCCTCGTTACTGCGAATTGAGCGTATTCTAAATGATGCAAAATACGATCAAGTTGAATATCTTTGTATCGGCAACGAAGTGTTTTTCAACACTTGGTATATGTTAATAATTCAAAAATTGCAACGAACATAAAAGCTAAAAACACAATAAACAGACTTTATTGAGCGCTTTATTTCTGTTGCTAGCGTCACTTGATTTATTGTACTAAGCTGCAAATTCTTTTGGTAATTCTGTGAGTAGAGGTAGTGTAATGAGCGTAAATAAATTAACTGTAGAGGGTAATACCTGTTGTACTGCAAAGAATATTTCTATGCTTAATATCAACAAACTGGCTCAAATGCTGTTGGGCTTATTTCTAAGTCTGTTTTTCTTTTCTGCTTTAGCTGACAACACTGGGGGCGTTTTTGGACCTGTAGTCAACGACGGCCACCGTTCGTTTGAATATCGTATCGGTATCGACCCTGACAATGCTGCGGGCGAAGTTGGTTTTGCCCATAGGATCCACTACCAGCAAGCCATCAACGGTGATTTTCAGTGGCGCATTTTGGCTCAAGCGCGCAAAACTGCTCGATCAGACAACGATTTTGACTTTATTCAAGGTGAGTTAACGTGGGAGTTGCAAGGTACCGACACCTACAAAACCGGTTTGCGTTTTGATTTACGCTACCGTGATGCTGGACGGGCGGATCAGTTTGGGGTGAACTGGATGCATCAGTTTAAATTACAAGATAATTGGAATGCTCGACTTGTTGCGATGACGAGCGTGCAATTTGGCTCAAATGCAGCTGACGGTGTGGGCCTTGCTACAAGGGGCAGTGTATGGAAGAAATCCAATTACGGGGATATCGGGGTCGAGCTCTACAATAGTTACGGTAGAACCTCTGATATCCAAGATTTTAAAGATCAAAATCACGCTATAGGTCCATTCTTTCAAAGAGCAGTAGGTAAAGAGGGTTGGCAAGTGTTTGCTGGGGTTTTATTTGGTATTACAGATAAAGCAGCAGATACGGATCTGCGTTTCAGGATCAGCAAAAAGTTATAAATTTTAACACATATTATTACCCCGCTCGCCTAGGCAAACCTGCATATTACTTTGTTATGCTTAGGCTAGTTGCGGGGATATTTTACCCCTGCGTTTGTCACTTTTTCGTTCAGCGCCCACCAGTAATGCTATTTAACGCCTGTTCCTCTGCTTACTTACCTCATGAAATCCACCTAGAATAAACGGAGCTTATTTATGCCCTCAAAGTGTGCAGATATCAGGCTTGTTGCTCAAAAATATAGGTTTTACTTATATTAACTTATACGATTAAGTTATTCTTTTTGCTATTATCCGCTCCAGATATACAAAAATTGAAATTAAATTGGCCAATTACATGGAATTTTACAAAGCCCGTTTTTATTTTTAATTAATGGGACTAAGTGGCGCGTACTTTGCTGAACCCATTTTAGATTTAGGTGATTTTTCAACAAAGTAAGCTCTGTCACAAACTTGTGATAACACACTCTTCGGATGCCACTTTTTTCTTGCATCCCATTTGCTAGTAAACAGGATAAATTATGCGAGACATAGAATTAACAACCAGCCTAGATGCGTATTACAGGCAGATCAAATCGGTCATTATCGACAAACAGCACCCTATATCAGGGTTGTTGCCAGCCAGTACCGCCATAACTAATCACGGTAATTACCAAGACGCGTGGGTCAGAGATAATGTATACAGTATATTGGCTGTATGGGGTTTAGCCTTAGCCTACCGCCAGCTTGATAATGATGGCGGACGAGGCGTTGAACTCGAGCAGCGCACCGTTAAGCTGATGCGCGGCTTGTTACGTTCAATGATGAGTCAATCAGCAAAAGTAGAGGCCTTTAAAAAAAGTCGTAGCCCGCTCGATTCATTGCATGCTAAATACGACACCGCCACCGGTGAAAATGTGGTGGCAGACGATGAGTGGGGCCATTTACAAATAGATGCGACATCCGTGTTTTTGTTGATGATGACCCAAATGATCACCTCTGGCTTGAATATTATTTGGACTGATGAAGAAGTCTGCTTTGTGCAGAATTTGGTCTATTACATCGAACGGGCGTACCGCACCCCAGATTACGGTATTTGGGAGCGTGGCGCTAAATCTAATAGCGGTAGTGTCGAATTAAATGCCAGTTCATTAGGGATGGCAAAAGCAGCACTTGAGGCTTTATCAGGCTTTAATTTGTTTGGCGCTAAAGGCTCACAAAGCTCAGTACTCCATGTTATTCCTGACAACATTGCTCAGGCAAACATTACGCTAACCGCCATGTTACCCAGAGAGTCAAATACCAAAGAAATTGACGCTGCATTACTCAGTGTTATTGGATTTCCGGCCTTTACCGTTCCTGACTCTGAGCTTGCCAATAAAGTGCGTAACGATATTATTAGCAAGTTAGAAGGCCGTTATGGCTTAAAGCGCTTTTTACGTGACGGCCACCAAACCGAATTGGAAGACGAAGCCCGCCTGCATTATGAAGAACAAGAATTAAAGCAGTTTGAACACATAGAGTCAGAGTGGCCCTTATTTTATGCCTATCTTTATCTTGATGCGATATTCCGTGAAGACCGCACTCAAATTGATCACTACCGAGCGCGTTTAGACGCTGTGTTAGTTGAACAGGATGGTTACCTGCTATTACCAGAACTGTATTATGTCCCACTAGAATCCATAGAGCTTGAAAAGAAAAATCCTGGCTCACAAGACCGATTGCCAAACGAAAACGTCCCCTTGGTATGGGCGCAAAGCCTGTTTTTATTGGGGGCGATGCTAGAAGACGGCTTGTTACGACCTGGCGATTTAGACCCCTTAGGACGTCGTCATGCTCAACCTTTAAAACAACCAGTGGTGCAGCTTATATTTTTGGCTGAAGACCAAGCGTTGCAGGAAGAGTTAGCCACCTTTGGAGTGAGTACGGAAACGCTCAGTGATATTGCCCCTGTTCAAGTCTGTCGACCAGAAGATATTGCCAACGTACACTCTCAAGTGGGGCGTTGTGACAGCCTGGGGTTATCGGGACGGACCTATCGCGTACCTAAGAGTTTAACCACTAGCCGTATTTACATGTTAGAAAAGTCGCGAGTGGTGTGTCTGACCCCTTCTTTTATGCAGCAAGCTTTTTTCCTCAGTTACGATATCGACTTTTTAGTGCGCCGGTTTAAAAGTGAATTACGTTACTTGCAGCGAAATTGGACTGAGTTGGGCCGTCCCACTGTCACGGTGCTATTAACTAAAAACTTGCTTGATGCCGACCGAACGACGTTTTTCGAATTGATGAAACAAGTCGAAGGCGGTGAGGTTGATGGTATAGCGGTCAAACATGGCAAAATGGCACAACTTTCTGCTACCGCAAGCGTAGAGCGAATTGGTAATTTACATGGCTTTAGTTTGCCTGATATGCCCCTAGAGCAGATGTTGGCCACGTCATGTAGGCTCAATGTTAGTGCTAAGCATAGTCCCTTGTCACCCAGTCAAGCACTTGAGATCGATTTGTGCAGTGAGTCGCAGGTTTTAATCGGGCGTTTAGCCCAAGCCAATAACATCTTTGAACAAATTGCTTTGCTCTCAGCCTTGGTTAAGTTACAAAATTTAGATGCTTTGGTTGATATTGACGGCGGAGTGTATTCATTACGTGATTTGATTGAAGAAGTATATTGTCAAGCAGGTCGTTTACGAGTCTGGTCTGTACTGCGTGCTGCTTCTGGTCTGTTAGGGAAATCAGATGGTGATCTAGGTTTAGCCGTGAGTGCCTTGCTGGTAGCACAAAAAATTATTCAGGTAGGACGTTCCTATAGTGACGATTCTCTCATTTCTCGCCCGCTGCAAGATGATGAATTACTTACCAAAATTCAAACCTATTGCCGTGAAGACGCCCGAGACCAAATTTTAACTCAAGAAGTATTGTTGTGTTTGGGATTATTAATTAAAGCTCGTCCTGAGCTATTCAGTGAATTACTGACTATTCGGGTCAGTCATTTAATTATGCTGCTCACCAGTCAAATTGCTCGCGCTGATGATATGGCACCTGATGAAGCCTATGAATGTTTAATGGCCATGCCACCTTCGGTGATTCAAGAGCGTCTAGAGGCGGTGTTAGAAAATTACCAATCATTGGCTGACCTACCGCAAAAAATGGAGCAATTACACGCTAAAGGCAGCTCTGACACCCTACATTGGCAACAAAATTTAGGCCTAGAGCGACTTGTGACACCGGTTGACGGATGGTTAGCATGGCGCCAACACCAAGGTATTATTGACCGCCGTTCGGCTGCATTTAACGAGCAAATATGGTTGATACTGCACCATACAACAGGCTTGGTGATTGGCAATAAAATGGACAAACGCAACCGTATTCACAGCAGTATAGTCTTGAGTGATATGACTCCAGGTGAAGCCGCTTTTGCTTTGTTGACTGAGCACATGCTGAACAATATCCAAGCTGCAGAATATCGTCAATTGACCATTGAAGCGCTTACCGCAGTCGCCAGCTTCTTTGCGCAAAATCCAAGCTTAATTGTGGATGAAGCCATCGTGGTGGATGTGGCAATTGGCCATGCTGTTAACTTAGCCTATTTAAAACAATATCCTGAAAGGGCGTCTAACTATACTGAATATAAGAGCCACGCATGGGAATGTTTCTATGCGCTATCCCCCTTAGAAACCAGTGCGTTTATTGTCTCAGCTTTAAGTAATTTGCTTACTGTGCGTACCGGTGGGCTTGATATGATGGAGCAATCAGATGAGTGTGAACCAATAGCTTAAGCCAGATGGAAAACACTATCTGTAGTGGATGTATTGTGGGAGTTTGCATAAGGCAAACTCCTTGCTCTTTTTTCTAGATTCCGCTAAATAATCCAGTAAACTTAAGCGCTACTTTCTCTGCAGTGTTATGTTTTATGCCTGATTGGTCTATTCTCGCGGTCTTCATTCCTACCTTCTTTTTTGTCTCTATCACTCCGGGCTTATGCATGACCTTAGCCATGACCCTGGGCATGAGTGTTGGCATGCGTCGAACGTTGTGGATGATGCTCGGTGAGGTTGTTGGTGTCGCGTTAGTCGCAATTGCTGCAGTAATGGGGGTCGCTACATTAATGCTAAACTTCCCGCAAATATTTACGCTATTCAAATGGGCTGGTGGGGGCTATTTAGCCTATGTGGGAGTGATGATGTGGCGCGCAAAAGCTCAGCCTATTACCAATGAGTATATGCACAAACCACCGAGCAATCTGGCGTTGGTCTCCCAAGGCTTTATTACAGCCATCGCGAATCCCAAAGGTTGGGCGTTTATGATTTCTTTGCTACCGCCATTTTTGAGCCTTGATAAGCCAATTAGTATTCAGTTAGGCGTATTTGTTGGCATCATTATGTGCAGTGAATTTTTGTGTATGACTGCCTACGCCAGCGGCGGTAAATCATTACGTTTATTTCTCAATCGCGGCGACAATATTCGATGGTTAAACCGAATCGCTGGGGCGCTATTAATTGGAGTGGGTCTTTGGTTAATTGCCGGATGAAGTATTGCAATGGGGTATTATGCGCTCAGCCATAGATTGCTCGTAGGCAAAGCAATGTGTGATCGTTATACTGAGTTTAGTCATATCGGCTATTGCACATAAAGAGAGAAATAAAATGAATAAACTTGTGTTAATTATATTGGCGATATTTTTGCCACCCATCGCGGTTTTTCTAAAAAGTGGTGTGGGTAAAGATTTGTTGATCAACGTTCTGCTTTGTATCTTATTTTACATCCCAGGCATTGTTCATGCCTTGTGGGTATGCACAAAATAAAGTGACGCTTTACTGGCGTTGAAACTCAGCGCCATGATCGTTAGCATGGCGCCCCTAATTATTTAAGGTTGCCAAGCGAGTACCGCCGAATATATCTAGTGTGTGCTAAGGTCATTCAGGAGGTATAAATGCTCTCTGTGTTTATTATTAACAGTTTAATTGTGGCGATAGTGGTGATGGTACATTATGAGTTTTTGTATCGCATTGTTTTGTATATGCCTCGTCTTAATATCAAACACAGTTACACTATTGTGTTTGGCGTATTCGGAGCCATGGTCGCGCACGTCATAGAAATCTGGATCTTTGCCATAGCTTATTACTTGATGAATCTCGCTGAGGGCTGGGGCAAGCTAACAGGCAATTTTAATGGCAGTTTAATGGATTGTGCTTATTTCTCTTTTACCGTGTTCAGTACCGTCGGTTTCGGTGATATTGAGCCCATAGGAAACCTGCGCTATTTAACCGGCATTGAATCGTTAACAGGGCTAGTGTTAATAACGTGGACCGCATCGTTTTTATATTTTGAGATGCAGAAGCATTGGAGCACATTATAAGACTACGCAACAAGCTATGAATTTTTGGTTGAGCTAAGCAGTTCTCGGTAGATTTTTAATTTTGTTATGGCTGGTTTTGCAGCTTTGCGCATACGATTCAATATTTTTAACTTTTCAAAATGATAAAATTTAACGCCTCGAATCAGTTGTGAAAAACCATCAAGCCGTTGGTTGTTTATCCACTCTTTTAGTCCAGGCTCTTTAGACCAGAAAAATTGATTCATCATATTTCGATAAGTCATTTCTATCCAATCGTTGACGTTGTTCGGTAATGGCACCACTTTACTCAATTGATTTTTTTTCTCGTTGTCGTCAAACAATAATTCAAGATGCGCAATAAATGCCGCACTAAAGGTTGGTTGATAAGCTCGCACGGTCTGCAGTTTAATGACATTATCTTGGAAAACAGGTTCGACAGTTAAATTAGTTATCGCACTGGCGGTGCAGTCTATATATAGGCTGTGAGCTATAGGCGATTCTGTGCCCTGAGTACAAATAATCTCGGCCGCACTGAGGGATTCGACTCGCCCTTTACGCACGATATGCTTAATCCGCCTTATCTGGGCTAATTCGGCTTGGGAAATCGTCGCTCCGTGAAACATTTGTGGCAATACCCCCGTATCAAGACGCAAAAATACGCCCGCTTTTTCTAAGCGTAAAAAGAGATCGGTCAGAGATGTCGAGTCCGCAATCGCCTCCATTTGACTCGCTTGTGCGCCAATGGAGTCGCTAAAAAATTCGGCGCTGGGTTGGGTGTTCTTACGGTCTAAAAACCACGCATCTCTGGGCATGAACCAACTAATACTGCTTGGCGCAACTTGGTTTTGCAATAACCATAGACAGGTATCGATTGCTGTTTTCCCGCCACCAAGTACAGTGAAATGGCTAAAACCATGCTGGGCATTATGTAACACGGTAGGTAGGGCGTTAGGCGGTATCACTGTTAGCTCAGGTGCAGCCGCAAACTGCCTCTGATGAGTAGCCGGAATACTGGTTTTATAATACGTACTATCGACTAATTTTCTATGGTATTGCACCGTAAATTCAAAGCCCGTGATAAGGTGCTTAACTCGCCCCTCTCCCACGTACTCACACAGAGGCAGATATATCACTCGGCCACTTGCTAATAAGGTATCTCGCATTACATTATCGTAATAAGCCTGAACCTCGGCACCTGTGGCTAATTCACTCAGGCCTTGATTTAAGCCAACATGGTCAATCCTGCCCTGACTGAGTTCTGTAGAATTCACCCCATAAAACGCAGAAGGTTGGTGTAAGGTCACAAATGAATAGGCGTCAACCCAGTGCCCACCTGGTTTATGTCTATTATCAATAATGATTACCGTGGCGTTTGATTCACTAATTAGCGTATCAACAAATGCCAAACCACTTGCTCCCGCGCCAATAATCACATAGTCGGCTGTATACTTTTCAGACAAAGAAAATTGCATTTCTTGGACTTTTTTTAACGTACTGATTGAGCGACATTAACGTCTACGCGCAGAAAATGATACAGGGCATGAGCAAAATCTTTCTTGAGGATCAAGGGCTACTTATTTGCCACTTAAGGTTAAACTGGACATATTTTGCTACGCAAAAGCATGGTACCCCCATCTATAAAGTGCTTTGACAAACCGGCTAAGATTGAACACACTGAGACACTGTATTATCGCGATACGAAACTCGTCTGATAGAGCAAATGATGACTTACGTTTTGCGCATTGAGCAATTCAAACCTAAGTGGCTGCTTATTTGCAACATGGTGAAATTGCTGTTTGTAAAATGAGGCTATTAATATGAGTTCTAAGCATGCTGAGCCAACTGATAATATCAGCCAAATCCCCCCTCTAAATACTCAAGCCGATAATCGAGCACCTAAAAATGAGACGGTTGCTGAACTTCAACAGCAGATAAAAGCATTAGAGGCGCAATTACACTCTCAAGCTTACCGCGAACAAATCATTTTAAGCAGTAATAAAATTCTGCAAGCCTTATCAAAACGCAACAATATTGAAGATATTTTGCAATTACAATGTGAACAAGCAGAACTGCTACACCCAGATATGCATTCTTCGGTTTTACGCCTCGATAAGCAAACCAATCAGCTTTTTCACGTGGCTTCAGTTTCCTTACCGCAAGCTTATATCGATGCCATTAATGGAGTAGAGATTGGTGACGGTGTCGGTTCATGTGGCTCTGCGGCCTTTAATAATACCCAGGTTATCGTGGAAGATATTGCCACACATGCCAATTGGCAACCGTTTAAGCAATATGCCCTAGATGCCAATTTGCGGGCTTGCTGGTCACAGCCAATTCATAATGCCGAGGGAAAGGTGTTCGGTACGTTTGCGATGTATTACGAAGAACGTAAAACACCCTCAAAACGCGATCTCGAATACATTGAGGTTCAAGCCCACATTGCTGCTATCGTATTTGAACATAAAGAAACAGAACTATTATTGGCTGAACACCAAGAGAGATTATCGGAGCTGGTGGCCGAAAAAACCGCTAAATTAGAAATTTCACTGGCTGAATTAAAAGATACCCAAAGACAGCTCATTGAAGCAGAAAAACTCGCCGCGTTAAACGAATTGGTCGCGGGCGTTGCACACGAAATTAATACCCCACTTGGTATAGCGATTACCTCTATTTCAACCTGTGAAGACAGTTTAAAACAAACACTTGAGGCCTTTGAGCACAGCAGTTTAAAGCGCAGCGATTTACAACGTTATTTCACCACTACCAAAGACTTGCAATCTATCAGCATGACCGCGTTAACAAGGGCGAGTGAAATAGTGCGAGATTTTAAATCTGTTGCCGTGGATCTTGGCAGTAATGAAAACCGCCAAATTAACCTACAGCAATACATCAAAGAAATCATGCATACCATTAGTCCTAATTACAAACGTTCCCCCATTGAGATTAGTTATCAAGTAGAACAAAACGGTGAGTTTGTTACTCATCCAGGCTCAATATTTCAAATTATTAGTAACTTAATCCAAAACAGTATTATTCATGGCTTCGAAGGTCGAGAACAGGGGCACGTCAAATTACACGCTAGTGTGTTATATGCACAAAAGTGTGTGCGTATTAGTGTGGCAGACGACGGCATTGGCATGAGTGAACCTATACTTGAAAAAATATTCACGCCGTTTTTTACCACTAAACGAGGTCAAGGTGGCAGCGGGCTTGGATTAAGCATCGTGCACAATCTGGTGGTAAAAAAGTTGCAAGGGGATATTCAGGTGAAAAGTACCTTAGGTAAGGGCAGTGAGTTTATTATTACCTTGCCTTTAGATTTACCCGCTCGATCCAATTAACTACTGGCTTGTGCGGTGCTCTTCTAAAAATTTACTCAGCACACCAACGGATTGTTGTGGGTCTTCTTCCTGGGGCACATGACCAAGAAGTGGAAAAATATGCACCTGACTATTGTCGATCGCCTGGTGAAAATGTTCGGCGAGGTGCGCAGGAATGAGACGGTCTTTTTGGCCCCATAAAATGAGGGTAGGCACCTTAATTTCTGCCATTCGTTTTACCATCGCGCCTGGACGAGTTTGTTTAAATCGTTCGGCTAAGGCGTCTCTATTGCCCGCTCGGGTGGTCAGTTCAAAGTAACGATCAATCAGTTCTTCACTGACTAAACTTGGATCGCCATATACATTCCTAACACTGCTAGCGACCAGCGAACGGGGTAAAAAGCCGTGCATGATCTGATTGAGAATTGGTGTTTTAGCGATTTTAAAAGCCAAAGGCAACGATTCGGATTCATAGGGATAACCGCTAGGATCAACTAACACTAAGTTTTTAATGCGATTGGGATACAGAACGGCAGTGGCCCACGCAATATATCCACCTAAGGAGTTCCCGGCTAAGGTGGCTTGTTCTATATTGAGGCTATCGAGCACATTCATCACCGTCTGCGCATAAGATTCAATACGATAGTCGTTATCGACAGCGGGTCCGGTTAAGCCAAAACCGGGCAGGTCAAAGCGAATTACTCGATGTTGCTGTTCAACTAAGGCCTGTGTCCAGCCGTCCCAAGTATGTAAGGACGCGCTAGTGCCATGAAGTAATATAATCGGTGCAGGATCATCACGGGGCCCTTCATCTCTCAGATGAACTTGCAAGCCATTGATATCAATAAACTGCGAAGGCGATGGTGCCCAACGGGCGCTAAGCTCGTCGACAGAGCGGTCAGGCTGATTATGCACAACCCGGTAGCCAAAAGCGGCAAGCAACACCACAAGTAACATCACGCCAATTAAACGCAGAATTTTTTTCATCATAGAACAACGACAACATTAATGAAGCGTTAGACTGTAGCTCATTGGCGAACATTCTCGAAATATTTATGCCGATTAGGCAAAATTTGCTTTTAGCTCTAAGCGCGTTTAAAGCCTAAAAAGCCGCACTTTTCTTAGGGTATAACTTAAGCCCTCGTTATAGTGCTCGCCTAAAACTGGGCGTTTCTGACTGACTATTTTTCTGTTTCCGGCACTGACGAGTGTCTTGGGCCAATGGGGACATTGATTTTCGCTCTGCTGTGCTGCTTTAGTTCGACATTCTAGCTTGGCTCGTTGCGTCATTACTGCGTATTCCTTGTTACATTCGACCATGAGTTTTAATTATCGAGTTGTTGCTCGTCCTAGCGGGTATATTTTGCCTCGTTTAGGCTGCCTCCACAACCGGGTTGTTTTATACTCGTCTGGTTTTTACATCACACCATTAACGATGGGTTCAAAAGCCGTTAGGCTATCGAGCAAAGCACTATTACCTAAACCATGGCGTGGAAATAGGGTGGCAAATTGACCTTGCTCGCCATGTAGTGCCATATAATTTAAAATCACGGTTTCGACTAATAGGTTAACATTATTGGCGGCAGGAGAACTGGCTGTTTCAACCGAAGCGTCGCTGCGCATATAACCAATTTGCTGATGTTTGGCTTGTTGGTCGCTGGTATTCCCGATGAGCTGAGGTGTGCCACTGGGATTATAAACAAGGAAAAAAGACGCAGCCGTTGAGGAGTTGTCTCCTGTCCACACCCCTTTGCCTCGACCGTTGGTGGAATCATCAATCATGCCATTGCTGGCCACTGCCCCATCGCTGCAAACATACATCATTAGCGGAACGCCTTTACGTGCGGCGTATTCTAAACAGGCACCCATACAACGACCTGCACGCAAATCGCGTGTTTCGCCGGTTGCTCTATCACCAGTATGGTAGTCAAAACCACCCATGGTAATCGTGCCTGCGCCGGCATAACCGTTAATCACCAGTTTTATCATTGAGGCCGTTTTTCGATATTCTCCCTCATTGGCAAATTCTTCCTCGCTAAAAATACCTTGGTCACCCACCAAATCGGCATCCAGTGTTGGATTTAAGGTAGAGGGATCACCAAATCTATCAGTAATATCGGCACTTTTCACATAACCACAGTTGACCAGATCTTTGAGCACATCGTCAGTGGTAATTTGGCTATTGACCTTGCCCAGTTTCATGGCACTGATGCGTTGAATAGACTCCATGACCGCCACGGAGTCTTGCTGACTTAAGAGTCCAACTAAATCGCCAGTATCCACTAAACCTGTAACATCTGAAGGACGATCAATTTTGGTGGGGCGTTTACTTGAGTCAATCATCATGGCAGGCGCCATGGAGTTGCCACCGGAGTCACTATTACGTGAACCAATCAAGCTTAGTAAACTGCCGTCAGCGCCCACCTTGTTTATGCCATACATGGGATTGTGCGGATTGTTGCCTGTGTCGTTTTCAGAGCGAGCGGGAATAACCGCGCCATTGACATTGGCCCGATTAGTGACCGAAAACTTGTCTTGTATACCCCGTAAAAAAGCACTGTCGGCATGAAAGGCTAAGCCCAATTCAGTATTGATAAAATCACTTAGTCCGGTGGTCGGGTTAGCAATCGCAGGCACCATGTCGCCCGGTATGCCCAATTTGCTATAACCCGCGGTACTTAAAAAATCGAGTTGCCCGCCGCGGCCACCTACTAATACATTCGAGCCTGCAATATTGGCACCTCCGGCCAAATCAAACACAATAAAAGGAATTTTACCTGCGCCTTGTGAAGCAATGCCACAACTGCTTTTTAAGGCTTCTAAATCCGGAGACAAGGCCGCATAAGCCTTACTTGGATTGGCAAAAAGACTCAACACAGAACCGCTGCAAAACGTGCCTAAACCCGCCATAAATCCTTGTGCAATAAAATCACGACGAGAGATGGGTTTACTATGACAAGCATGGCGAAGCGGTTCGTTAAGGCCAAAATGCTTTTTCGTTTTGTTCATCACTTATTCCTCAGCCTTATTGCACGGTTAGGGCAGCACTGCCCAGCGCTGAGGCGCACAGTGCTTTCACAATGGTTTTGGTGTAATTGGCATCGCATACTTTGCCGCCTGAGCAATCGCTTAATTTGTCTGTTAAGGCATCAAGCTCACTAATAACCGCATTGGTGTCGGGCTGATTGCCAATGTTTTGGCCAATAATACCTTGCATAATAGGTGTAAAAATTAAGGCTCGGTCTTGGTTAATAAACGCTGAGCTTGCCGCTTGGTTAAAGTCAAAGCCGCTAAAAAACGTACCACGTAAGCTGCTGCTCTCAAGCAGTTGATCACAGTATTTAATGGCCAGTTGGGTTACCGCCATTTGATTGGAGGCTAAGAAACTGTCGAGTTGCGTGACCGAAGGCAACTGCTGTTTGAGTTGCTCATAAGCCGCTTTTACCGAACTGTTGTTGGTCGAAACGCCAGTGGTGGCCGCCATGCTGGCGTTGATTTCAGCAAAATCGCGCATGCCAATTTGTGCCTGAGGTACTAAATCGACACTGGTCGCAGGCGCTGAGGGTAGGGCTTCAATCCGAACATTGGATTGTTCACCTACTACTTCAAAGGTTAAGAAAAATTCATCCTGCTCAGCCCCTTTTTCCAGCGGAATAATGGTGCCTAGGCGCGATAAGGCTTGGCCTTCACCGGCAACATACTCATTGCTATTGACCCTCACATCTAGATTTTTGAATACCTGGCCCACATTAGCTTCACGGCCATTAATACCAATTCGCATGCCTTTTAACGCTAGCGTGCTTATATCAGCATTTTCATCCAAAGAGATAAAAAACGGCTCGCTAAACAAATAGCTGTAGCTGTCGTAAAGACTGGTTTCTAACACGATGTAACTTTGGTTGATACCGCTTAGTTCACTGATATCAAACAGTAAAAAGAATTTTTGTCCGATACCAACATCGAAGTTTTGGCTGACTTGCTCAGCGCTTAATACGCGATTATGAATCGCGACCATGCGAATAGAGCCTGCCCATGGAAAGTCACCTGAGACTTCACTGCCAAGAGCAAAGGCATAGCTATCATTCCAGGCACTTAAATCACTGGCTTCAATTGAGTCGCTATCTTGGGTAAATACGCCATTGACAAACAGTTGACGTCCGTTGATGGGATCATAGTTCAGCACCACGTGTTGCAAACTCGCTTGTAATACTTCATCGGCATCAGCAGTAGACAGTGCAGGTTGCCCATTGCTGTCGGTATTGCCGGTACGTAACAAGGCATTGTAGTTATACAAGGTTTGACCCAAGGTAAAATTGCGCTTATCTGTGCCTCCCGAATAGCTGACGATGCGCGCAGGTCCTTCTTGGGTCACATTGGCAGGCACAAGCCATGTTTCGATAGCAAACTCACCAGTAGCGGTAATCAGATCATGTAATTTTTTACTACTACTGGTAGAGCCTTGCGCCTTGGCATTTACCAACTGTATCCCCCAGCCATTGATCCAGCTAAAACCACCTGATAGATTCAAGTTAATGGCCGGCTCAACACCGCTGGTATCAAAGGCGGTGCTACCAGAGCCGGTTTTAAATTCCCATTTGGCAATCAGGTCTTTTTCAAAACGTCCGCCGCCCGTGGCAAGGGTGCCTTCAAATAAACTAAGGGCTTTACTGTTTATCAAACTCGCATCGAGCTGAGTGACATCAATGCCATCTGCCATGGCCTGAATTGCAGTGATAAGCGCGTCTGCGTTACTGGCGCAATCACTCCAACAGTTATGAAATTCGTCTCGAAGGCGACCAACAAAACGTGAATTAGCCGGTGTATCCAACTCTATTCTCGCTTTAGCCGCTTCATAGGCTTCATCGATGTCGCTAGAGGCAAAATAGGGAGAAATAGGAATTGAGGCTGAATTGGTATGGCAATTTGCACAGTAGGTTTCTAGTACGGGATAAACCGTCTCGTTAAATAAACGGCTATCGGCTGGGAAGTTTTTATTCGCTCCTGGCTCTTTTGCCATTGGGGCTTCAAGTTGGATTTTATTGGCGGTGTTTTCTATCTGAGCCCAATTGTTGATCCACGTCGTCATAATATCGGCACAGGCTGATGCGCTGGCCAGCCAGCAGTTATGGCCGCCAGCGACCTTTGCAACCAAACTAGAGTCTTGCGCAGATCGCAGATTAACCAAATTGTTTGCCGCACTATAAGCTAGGTTTACATCATCGTTACGAGCAAAATACGGGCTTTGCTGCTCTTGCACATGACACGCACCGCAACGTTCTTTACCGCTAATGTTATCCCACAGGGCGAGTTTAAATTGTTGCACATCGGCGGTCGCCGCCACAGGGCCTGAGTACGTTATTGGAGACGTGTCGACGGGGGCAGGCATAGGCGTTTGAACAACTTGAGTTGTGCCCCCGCCACAGGCACTTAAAAGCAAAGTACTAAATACCACTGCGGTGCACGATAAAAAATAAGGGCGATGAAAAAAACGTGAGAATAACCCGTTATTAGCCATGATTATTCTCCCTTACAATAGGTGGCAGAATCGGCAAACACGCCTTTTATCTGGTAATTATTTTGTTGAAAGTGAGCCGTCATGGTACTGATTTGTGCGCGGTCTTGCGCATCTTGCGGGCGACGTAAACACACATTTTCAAACACTTTGCTTACTTGGCACTGAGCAAATTGTTGGCTATTCGCCAGCTCCCAACCCATGGACTTGGCCCCACTTCCTGAAGCAGGCAAACGTTGATCCCAACCTAGGTTGTAGTTAAGGCCCTCTCGCCAATAGTTGCTCCAATTGTCATTGTCGGTGCTAAATCCATAGGGAAAATTATTGCTATTAATATGGTATTTACCTTGCACTCGACTGCCCGTTTGTGGGTCTTGCTGACCGGCTGCGAGGTATTGCAAATTGCCGTTTTCACCCTCGGGATCGCTATCAACATCATATTGATAATTGTAATAGGCGAAGGCTTGAGCCAAAGGATCCATGCCTGCATGGCAGCCCACACAGGAGTTGTTAAATATGCGACTATCGCCGCCAGGACTTCGGCTGACGTCTTGGCGAATTCTATCAGGTGCTCGGCTCGTATCTTTCAAGCCTTCTAAGTCGGTACAAAGGTGATTCATCAAGGTAAAACGGAACATGGCACGATTGGTTCCATCTTTAAAAAAGGCTTTGGCCGCGGCGCGGGTTGTCATTACACCTGCAGTGGCATCAGGTGGCAGCCCGGTTTGTGCAGATTGGCTAGAGGCTTCTAATACTGTTTGTAGGTCGAGGCCTTGATCGTCTATTGCCTGGTACAGAGCATTGTTATTCATACTATACGTAGGCAAGTTATAGTGGTTTTTGGCCACATATAAAATGTCACCCGCTAATACCTGCCTAAAATCAATGTCGTCTCTGACCATACCAATGACTGTGGCGGTGTAGTCATTGAGCGGAACAAAGATATCCGCTTCTTCATTCGTCCAAGGGCTAACCCAATTTTTAAGGGTCACGGAATAAAACGCTGGGTTGTTCATGGCCAAATAGGCAGCTTGATTAATTTGGCCCTGTGCAATCAGTACACTCATTTGCTCAAGGACATCAGCAGAAGGCGGCACGCCCGTTAAGCGGTCATGCATGCGTTTGGCTTGTTCTCTTTCACCCGCCAATGACGGTGAGGAAAGAGTCAGACCAGCAAGCAACAACATCACAGTGGTTAACACCCCCATGATGCCTAACGAGCCGAGTTGCCTAATTAGCTTTTTCAAACTGAAGCTCCTGCGTAAATAAATAGATTAAAGGCTTAATTTGAAGTGGCGTAAATATGAACAATGAGCAATAGGTCTAGTTACTAATACCTTATACAGCGCAGATATTGCCAGCTTACTACCACCTCATCTGCAAGCCGCGATGGCTTTAGCACATACCGCACCAATATGGTGATAGCCTTACTAAGTAGCTGCTAATCAATAAAATGGTCATTAAACGATGCGAGTAACAGGGTTTTTAGTTGTCGATAGCAGACGCTGACTCGGCAGAAATGTGCTGTTGCAGCCAAGCTAATTAGTAAACACCTAGCGTTGCTGGTGTGCAAGGGAGGGCTTACTTTGTGCTTGGTGTCACTAATAAGGCACTGTTTGTTTTAGGCTAACACGCTAAGAATAAAATAGCGGGGTAATCTGCGTTTGTGACTTTTTAGTTTGCTTGGGTATTAAATTTTATTACTTATGTTAGCGTAGATAATTGAGTGAATATTTTAAGCGTGGCAGGATATGACTCTCTTAATGGCATTATTGCTCAGACTTGTTGCAAGCTAACGACAGTTTACATTGGCTTGTTGGTTGGTAGTCTTAGCAGCAATACGCACACTTCATAATGCACCAGATAGGACGCAAAACGCCAGTGACTATGTTTCATGCCTACCCTACGTATATCAAGATACTGCTTAGTTGTTTGCTCATAAACAGTATTTTAGGTTGTGGTGGTGATAAGGTGTTGCCCAATGATCAAGCGCCTGATCCGGTTGTGGTCGACGTGCCATTAGCCTTTATTAAGCGCAATTTACCCTTAGATGCAAATGGCGAGATAGTCAGTCAAGACTTGCGCCGCTTAAATGATTTTGTGCCAGGAGCGGCGCTATATATTAAAGCACGTGCTTCGGCCACCGCGGTCGAGCGCAATATCACTGATCGTGCTTTTTTTAGTGCACAAGAAATCGCAGACGCTACGCCCGACAATCCCTTAGCCGCCTACGATGTTAAAGATCTAGAAGTGTCTTATGATGGCCAAACCTTACTATTTGCCATGCGTGCCCCAGAAATTGAAGGGGCAGATGAGGACGAGCAAGCTACTTGGAATTTATGGCAGTATCACTTAGAGAGCGACATCTTAGAACGCGTCATCAGTAATGATGCCTTAGCTGAAGAGGGGCAAGATACCGCGCCAGTTTATTTAGCAGATGGAAGAATTGTATTTAGTTCTACTCGTCAACAAGCTAACCAAGCCATTTTACTCGATGAAAACAAACCCCAATACCAAGCCTTGGATGAGCGGCGTAATCAAACCGCGTCGGTATTGCATGTTATCAATCCTGATGGCAGCGATATAAAACAAATTTCTTTTAATCAAAGTCATGATCTCGACCCCACGGTACTAAGTTCAGGCAAAATTTTGTTTAGTCGTTGGGACAATGCCGGTAACAACAACAGTGTTAATATTTATCAGATGAATGCTGATGGCAGCGAGTTAGAGTTAATGTACGGCAGGCACAGCCACGTAAGTGAGCGCTCTACCCAAGCTTTGCAATACAGTCAACTACGTGAATTACCCAGTGGCAATATACTGAGTGCACTTCGTCCCGTGGTAAATGAGCATTGGGGCGGCGATTTTGTCGAAATTAATATTCAGCAATTTATCGACCGTCAAACACCGCTTACCGGGCAAAGTGGCAATGGTTCGGCTGAACAAGTCGTTTTGTTTGACAATATTGTAATTGATGGTGCGCTGTCAGCGGGAGGGCGTTTTTCAGCGGTTTACCCCTTATGGGATGGCAGTGATCGCATCTTGTTTAGTTGGAGCCAATGCCGAGTTTACGATCCTGAAGCTTCGGTCGATGAAGGCGAGCCTCGACCTATTTTACCTTGTACGCCCGCCTTACTGGCCACGCCTGACATTCAAGCCGCGCCTCTGTTATATGGCTTGTGGATGTACGACCCCATCGACAATACTCAATTGGTTGTAGCTGTGCCGCAAGAGCAACAAATGTACAGCGAAGTACTTGCCATGCAAGCGCGCGCTTTTCCAGGCAATGCTCAGCAAAGTGCTGATTTTGACGCAGCGCTGGCCGTGGCTGACTTAGCACAGGTCCATATTCGAAGCGTATATGACTTTGCTGGGGTAGATAACTCGCCACAAGGTTTGGCTGTCTTAGCCGATCCTACGCAAACCGCTGTGGCTCAGCGCCCCGCGCGGTTTTTACGGGTTGTGAAAGCGGTATCGCAGCCCGATGATAGTACTCGTGATATCAGTAACTCAGCCTTTGGCCGCAGCACGGGTCAATTGATGCGTGAAATTATTGGTTACGTCCCGGTCGAGCCTGATGGCTCAGTATTGATGACCTTACCTGCTAATGTGCCTGTGGCTTTCAGTATTCTTGATGGTGATGGTAAACGCGTGAGTGAGCGTCATCAAAATTGGTTGCAGTTTGCCCCAGGTGAAGTGCGCAGCTGTAATGGTTGTCATACCCAAGCTAGCACCGCAGCTCATGGCCGTTTTGACGCAGAGGCCAGCAGCATTAATCAGGGGGCAGCCAGCACCGGGCTGCCATTCCCCAATACCAATCCAGCCTTGTTCGCTGAACTAGGCGAAACCATGGCACAAACGGCGGGGCGCATGAATGGTCTTAGTTACCCCAATGCTGATATTGAGTTTAGCGATATTTGGAATGACCCGGCCACTCAAGCACCTGCAGCGGGGTTCACTATGGCCTATGGCGATTTAACCACGCCACTGCCCATTACCCCGAGTTGTGCCACCAATTGGACAGCCTTGTGCCGCATTCAAATTAATTACCCAGAGCACATTCAGCCCCTGTTTGACGCCGAGCGTCCTGTGTTAGCCGAAGATGGGGTAAGCGAATTAAACAATCATCGTTGCACGAGCTGTCATGCTCCGGTCGATGCCGCCGAACTGGCACAGGTGCCAGCGGCACAACTGGATTTGAGCAGTAGCACCTCAACGGAGAATCCCGACCAATTTACCAGTTATCGTGAACTGATGTTCACTGACAACGAGCAAGAGATCATTGAAGGCTTATTGCTTGAGCGATTGGTTGAGGTAAGCGACGCCAACGGTGATACCGTGTTTGAGCGTGATGAAGACGGTGAGCTAATTTTAGATGAAGTAGGCCAGCCCATAGCACTATTAACTACTGTGGCGGTAAGTAACACGATGTCAGTCAATGGCGCTCACGCCAGTGCGGATTTTTTCTTGCCCTTTAATGCCAGTGGAAGTCATTATACTTGGCTCAGTCCGGTAGAATTAAAGCTTATTGCAGAATGGTTAGATATAGGTGGACAATATTACAACAATCCCTTTGCGGCACCGGTAAATTAATGAATAAACAGTCACAAGGATATGCAGTGTTCAAGTGTAAAAGCGCGGGCTTGTGGGGCATATGCTTGCTGCTGCTATGTTGGTCGTTTAGTGGCCAAGCAGAAGCGCCGATTCAAGTCCAAGTAAGAACCGCTTATGTTGATATGCGTTCTGGCCCTGCCGGCGGTTATCCGGTGATTGCAGTAGCCAAGCAAGGGCAGTGGCTTACAGTCCTCAAGCAGCGCACAGCGTGGTTTAAAGTAGAAAATGAAAAAGGCCAACAAGGCTGGATCAGTCAAGACGACTTGCACCTCACCCTAGACAGCAATTTAGCACCGGTAAAACTGTCTGATGGCTCATTTGAGGACTTTAGCCAACGCCAATTTGAAGTGGGGGCGATGGCGGGCTCCTTTGATGGCGTACCTAGTATTAGCGTTATCGGTAATTGGCTGGCCACCGAAAATATCGCCTTAGGCGTTAATATTACGCAAGCCGTGGGCACTTACTCTGAAAATCAATTGGCGCTGGTGAACATCAGGCATAACGCCTTTCCAGAGTGGCGTTTAGCGCCTTATTTTGTAGTAAGCGCCGGTAAGATTTGGACAAGCCCCAAGGGTAGTTTAGTGCAAAGTGGCGATGAAAAACGCAGCGCCAATGTGCTCTCGGCTGGATTGGGTTTACGCTACTATTTAGCACGTAACTTTTTGGTTAAGTTGGAATATAACAGTTTATTGGTCAAAACCGACCGAGACACAAACGAGGAATTGGCACAATGGCAATTAGGTTTCGCAGTCTTTTTTTAATCTCGCTAGTGGTGCTGTGTGCATGCCCCGCCTTAGCCCAAGAATCCAGTGTTATCGAGCCACAGCCCGAGCGCCGAGAAATAAATGAAGCCAATATTGATACAGAAAATTTCGAATTTGGCTTAGTGGCAGGCGTGATCAGCATTGAAGATTTTTCGACAAGTGCCATCGTCGGTGCCCGTTTTGCGTTTCATATTAACGAAGATTTTTTTGTGGAAGCCGCTTATGAGCAAGCGACCGCAGGGCAAACCAGCTTTGAATTACTCAGCGGTGGAGCGCCGCTATTAACCGAAGACGAGCGCAACTATCGTTATTACAACCTAGGTTTGGGCTACAACTTAAACGGCGAAACGTTTGTCACTGACAGCTTGGTCATTAACTCGGCTGCCTACTTTATTATTGGTGCAGGCAGTACCGAATTTGGAGGTGACGAGCGTTTTACCGTAAGTTTAGGGGCAGGATATCGGGTTTTACTCACTGATTACTTTTCGCTACGAGTTGAGCTGAAAGACCATCTGTTTAACAGCGAATTAATCGGCGATGAAAAGACCACACACAATATTCAGTATGGCCTGGGTGCGACGTTCTTTTTTTAAAAACCACAAAGCAGTAGAGACCGAATGATGAGTCAATTTTTTTATGTTATAGCGCACAGTTTATCGCCGAGGGTATCGCTTGGTAGTGTGCGCGCTTTTATGGCCACAATGTTCTTGAGTCTATTAGTGCTTGCTCAACCAAGTGCGATGGCAGCCGGTAAAACAGAGCTCGCCCCTGATTTTACCCTAGCCAGTAAAAATGACGGCAATATGCGTTTGCAAGAGCAGCGAGGCAATGTGGTGTTAATTAACTTTTGGGCATCGTGGTGCGGACCTTGTCGTGAAGAGCTGCCCTTGCTCGAAAAACTGCAGCAAGACTATGCAGACTTAGGATTTACCATTTTGGCCATAAATGTGGATAAAACCCCGGCCAAAGCTGAAGTCTTATTAAGCGACATCGCAGTAACCTTTCCGGTATTGTTTGACCCTGATGCCAAGGTCAGTAAATTATATGATGTCAGCGCCATGCCCACTACAGTCATTGTAGACAGAGATGGCTACCAGCGCTTGTTGCACAAAGGCTATAAAAGTGGTGATGTGGCAAAATACGAAATCATTATTAAAACCTTATTAAGAGAATAATCTGCTTATGAAGTCGCTATTTAAACGTCATTATATCAAGCCGGCTCTTACCTTGGTTTTTGGGCTGTTGATGAGTGGTTGTGCCTCGATTGAGCCTTGGGTGCAGCCCTATGAGCGAGAAAATTTAGCTGACCCCATCATGAGCATGAATCGTAACCCCGTTGCCAGCAGTTACACTCACCACGCGTTTCAAGCGCGCGAAGGAGCAAGAGGCGCTGAAGGTGGGGCAGGGGGCGGTTGTGGTTGCAATTAACAATATGCCGGTCATCCCACGAGGCGTATGGGGGCTCGTTCATTTGCTGCCCCCTTATAATTCCAAAGACTTTGGTGAGAGGCAATACACCGCCAAAGTACTACCTCTAATTTGCTTGATAGTTATCATGACATGGTGTGCAACCACGCAAGCAGCGGTATTACCGCAAGAGCGCTCTGACGCCATGTATCACTCGTATCAAGGTGGCGGCATGTCTATTGATGGCCCGTCCATTTTACTGCGTAAAAACATTGGTAACAGTGTGTCAGTAACCGCTAACTACTACGTTGATACCATATCGGGTGCGTCTATTGATGTGTTGGCTACCGCAAGTCAATATCAAGAAGAGCGCACCGAACACAGTGTTGGGCTTGATTATTTGCGCAACAAAACCCTAATGAATTTGAGTTATACCACCAGTTCTGAAAACGACTTTGAAGCTACATCTATTTCATTTGGATTGTCACAAGATTTTTTTGGTGACTTAACAACTTTGAGTATCGGCTATGCTCGTGGTAACGATGAAGTGGGTAAGCGAGGCGATGACAACTTTTTAGAACAAGCTGATCGCCAAAATTATCGCTTGGGCCTAACCCAAGTGGTGACTAAAAACATGATCGTCGGCTTGAGTTTTGAGAATATTGCCGATGAAGGCTACCTCAATAATCCTTACCGTTCAGTGCGTTTTATTGATGAGTCTAGCGCTCGGGGCTATCGCTTTGAAACTGAAGCCTATCCCACTACTCGAACCAGTAATGCCGCCGCACTCAGCGCTAATTATTACTTACCCTATCGCGCGTCTCTATACGCTGAGGCAAAAGTCTTCTCGGATACGTGGGGCATTGATGCCAATACGTACAAAGTAGGTTACATCCATACCTTCACTGATGACTGGATCATCGAATTGCGCAGTCGATTTTATTCGCAAGATAAAGCCGATTTTTATCAAGATTTATACCAGCGCAGTGAAGAATTTAATTTTCGCGCCCGTGACAAAGAAATGAGTACCTTTAGCAATGTCGCCTTAGGGTTTAGTGTGAGTTACGAGTTTCGTTTTTCAGCCGCCAACTGGTTGAAAAAAAGCAGCATTAACCTTGATTTTGATCATGTTAGATTTGCTTACGATGATTTTCGGAATGTGCTGGTGGACGCTCCTGTGGGCGATGAACCCTTATATGAATTTTCAGCCAATATTACACGTTTGTACGTGTCGATTTTTTACTAGTGATAACCCAATTAGGTGGCAATGTAATGAAACTTTTTTTTCAACGCGCAGCATGTATTCGTAGTGTCGGCGCTGGTTTGCGTATCTGGGCCATGAGCGTTTTACTTCTAAGTGCTGGGGTGTGGGCACAAGAAAGCAGCAATACGGCTGATGACCAAAGCATTCAAGAACAACTGCAACAGTTAAAAAAAGAAGTGATCGCTCTCAATCGTGATTTGTTTGTATTGGAGGAAGATTTGTTATTTCCTTCAAGCACTCAGCTTGTAGTCTACTTATCCATGGATGTAGGGACTTACTTTGACTTAGATTCAGTTGAGGTAAAACTCGATGGACAAACTGTAACGCATTATTTGTATACTGAAAAACAGCAAGGGGCATTGGTCAAAGGCGGCGTGCAAAAACTGCATGTGGCTAATCTTGCCCAAGGTGAGCACGAAATCAGCGCTTTTTTCATTGGCACCGGCCCCCATGATAGAGAGTATACCCGCGCCACCAGTTTGGTATTTACCAAGTCTGCTGACGCAAAATTGTTAGAGCTGCGCATCACTGATTCTAGCGCCAGCCAACAACCTGAATTTAAGGTGCTTGAACTTTAAATGTCTCAGCCTAAATTGCCATTGCTATCCTTACTTAGTCACGTGTATCAGGTCCGACGAAAGCGTTGGGCGGTCAGTGCAGGGCAGGTGAGTCTTTGGGCAGTGCTGTGTTTTTGTTTGCCACTGGCCGCGAGTGCCCAAGAGCCCAATAATCAAATTGCCAACAACAACGCGCAGGTCTTACTAGAAAAACGCTATCAAAACGCCTTGTATGCTTACTTTCAAGGTGATGTGCAAGATGCACTCAGTCAGCTCGCTTGGATTGAAGAGCGTTATCCGCAGGGGTTGTTGCAGCTACCTGCTTATTTGCGGGCTCAAGATATTGAACCGACCTTACTCAAAGGAGTCTTGAGTCTGGCTTATGGATTAGAAGACCAAGCCGCCAGCCTGTTTGAGCGTTATTTAGGGGCTTATGAATCGGCTGAAAAACGCACCCAAGCGTGGTATTTGTTAGGATTGACTTACTATCGCCAAGGGCAATGGCAACAAGCCTCAGAGGCCTTTAGTCAGATTGTTGAGGCAGAAGCCAACGATTATTTAGATGTGCAGAGTCACGATCAGTGGGTGTATTTACAGGCGCAATTACGCAATCAGTATCTAACTGATGCTACGCCCACTTTGCCAGAAAATTGGCCGCACGCCCTCTCTGACAATTCAATTTATCATTATTACCTGCTTTACAATCAAGCCTTAGCCAGCTTGAAAAACGGAGAAACAGAGCGTGCCATTGAACAGTTAGCATCATTGGTTAATCGGCCAAATCGAGGCTTTACTCAACTCATCACTGGCTGGTTTTCTCCTTTATTACAAGAATCACGCCCCGATTCTGAAGACGAAGCACAGGAGCAGCAACAAGAAGTGCTGGGAATTATAGACCGGGCCAACTTGACCTTAGCGTATGTATTATTGCAGCAAAACAAACCCCAGCAGGCTTATCGAGTTTTTGCCAAAATTCGTCGTCAAGGCCTTGATGGTGACGCTGCAGTATTGGGTTATGGTTGGGCGGCAGTAAAAAGTGAAGAACTGCAAACTGCATTGGGCATTTGGCAGAGTTTAATTAATTTACCTCAGCATTCAGAATACACATTAGAAGCGTATCTTGCCTCATCTTATGCCTATGAAAAAGCGTACGCTCCCCGTCAATCGGTTGCGGTATTAAGCGCTGGCGTGAGCCGCTTTCATCAAGCCTTGGCTGAATTAAGTGTGGCGCGGGAGCAAGTCAATCAAGCTCCGTTTTTGTTATCACTTGCACACAATTACGACGCCGAACAGGCCTTACTCATCGCCCCTAAGATCGCAAATTCACCCGATACGAGTATGTTACTTGAACTGCTCAACAGCATAGGTGTCAGTAACGGGTTTCGTCACGAATTATCAGCCCTGCAACAAACGCAAAGGTTAGATGCGCAATACCAAGAGTGGCAGACGCGCATGGCGCATTACCAATTAATGTTAGACGAGCGAGAAATTGAGCGCACTGAAAGAGCTAAGGCCATGTTGCAAAGCCAAATATTTGAACAGCTTGCTCAACTACAAGCGAAGCGCGATGCCTTAGCAAAGCAGCTCAGAGTTGCCGAACAACAAGCTGATGGCATAGTGCTTATGCCACTCGAATACCAGCAGCAATATACGCGCCTACAGGGAGCAAAGCAGCGTTGGGCCGATATAGAACAGGCGCAAAGTCGTTTGCAGCAAAATACACTTAAAGCTGAATATGCCCAGCGTTTAAGGCGTGCTGAAGGCATATTAATTTGGCAGGCGAGCGAGGCCTACGCGGATAAACGCTGGCAAGCACAAAAGGCCTTAGTTGAACTTGATAGTGAGTTATCACGGGTTACCGAGCAGCAAAATCAATTATTGACTGCCCTACAAGGGCGCCCCAACTATGCTGAACAGCGTAAGCGAGTCGGCAATTTAACCATCCGAATTACTCAACAACAGCAAAATAATGACGCTTTGCAAGGCCAACTGCTCGGCAGGTTGAGTCAACAACTTTCGGCCCTAATAGACCAGCAAGTGCTCAACGTAAATGACTACATAATGCAGGCACAATTGGCCATGGTGAGACTTAAGGATCAAGCTTTGCAGCAAAATCAGGCGCACGGTTCGCAAATACCCAAGCCTGAAATTGGTCGTCCTATGCAGTTGTCGCCCAAGGCAGCAGAGGTACAACCAAAATGATGTATCATCACTTCGGCTCTCGTCCTTTATTATTCAGTACCTTAGTGTGTTTATTGTTATCTGCTTGCAGCACTGGCCTATTTGACCCGAAACCCACTGCGCCTAAGAAATTTAACATCTCCTCGAAAACATTGGGGGAGTCTTACTTTGCGCCTATTCCCATTGATAATAAGCTGCTGCCAGAACCGAGTTTGGAGCAATTACGCGCTGACTACGCCGCCTTGTTGCCCCGCGTAACAGAGCCTGAAACCAAAAAAATTGTGCAGTATCGCTTAGCTGATTTAACTGCGGTATTGGCTGAACGACAGCTTGAATCTGGTTTATTGGTTAATCAGCAAGGTGAAAATATTTTACAATCGGCGGTGAAGCAATACCAAGACTTGTTGGTCAGTCAGCCTCAGCAAGAAAGTAATATGGAAGTGCTGTACCAGCTTGCCAAAGCCCATGAACAGTTAGGGCAGGTTGAGCAGAGTTACCTTACCTTGCAGCAATTGCTAGTAGCCTTTCCTGTTAATCCGTATTTGGCTGAGGTGTATTTTCGCCTTGGTGAAATAGCGTTTAATCGTAATAACTATGCTGCGGCGGTCGAAGCGTATCAAAATGTCTTGAGTCAAGGCACACAAAGCGCGTATTACGCTACTTCGGCTTATATGCTGGGCTGGAGTTTTTTTAAACGCAATCAAAATATCCAAGCCTTAGAAGCGTTTACTCTGTTATTGGATAACAGTTTACCCAGCGACATCATTGCGCAAACGATGATGGCGCAATTTGATAGCCAAGCACAAATTGATGCATTGGGCCTTGGTGAAAAGCGCTTAGTCAACGACACCATTCGGATCATGAGTTTGTTATTTTCTTATCAAGAAAATCAATACGAAAACCGCGCGGATAGCATAGTTGAGCATTTTACGCGGGTGGGCGCTCGTCATTACGAATATGTATTGTACGACCAACTAGCCCAGCTTTATCTCAATCAAAGCCGTTTTAAAGACAGTGCCGATGTGTATCAACGCTTCACCTTAGTGCATGCCAAGCACTTTCAAGCGCCCATTTTTGCGGTGAAAGAAATCGATGCGTACATACTTGGCAAGTTTCCGACTCAAGTCTTACCCGCTAAAGACCTGTTTGTGCAGCGTTACGGTATTCACGGCGAATATTGGCCTCGTTGGGGCGTAGTGCAGCAAGAACGCGTGGCGCCTTTTTTGAGTCAATACTTACAAGAGCTGGCTGTGTTTGAACATAGCCGCGCACAAATGTTAGGGGCCAAACGCCAAGGTGTATCGTCAAGCTCAGAAGCCACTTTGGGTAATCTGAACGAAGAAGCGGTTGCTGCTGACCTGCAAACCCAAGCCACAAGCAGTTATTTACAAGCCGCAGCGTGGTATCGCGAGTTTATTGCTACTTTTTACAACGATCCTGTCACTCCCTCCTTACGTTTTAGTTTAGGTGAAGCTTTATTTGCCGCTGGCCATTACGCCGAGGCCATAGACACCTTCGAGGCGTATGCCTATGCAGCTGACACCTATCCTCAGGCTGCAGAAGCGGCGTATGCCGCTATATTAGCGTACCGACAAATTCAGCTCGTTGGTGATGAGACTCGTCCGCTGAGTCAAGAGCAGTGGCTAGACCAACAACTTGCCAGCCAAGATCAATTTGTTGAGCAGTTTGCCAGTGATAGCCGTGCGCCAGAAGTGCTGTATATCGCCATGCAGCAACGCTTTAGCCTAGCCCGTTATCAGCAGGCTATCGACAACGCGCAACGCTTACTTGCATGGCAGCCTGCTATAGCACCAGCCAATATAAAAGCCAGTATGTTGGTGATTGCTCACAGTCAATTTGCTCTTGAAGATTACGTGGCAGCGGAGACGTCTTATCAACATATTGCTCTTGAGTTAGCTGCGAATGATCCCAGTAAAGCCGATATTCAGGAAAGATTGGCGGCCAGTGTTTATAAACAAGGCGAGCTTAATGTCAAACAACATTACCTGCCCTTGGCGGTGAATGACTTTTTACGGGTCATCGCCCTTGCTCCGCAAACCAGCATCCGCGTCAATGCACAATACGACGCCGCCACCTATTTGCTGGAGATGCAAGACTGGCAACAAGCCATTGACTTGCTTGAAGATTTTAAACAGCGTTTCAGTGATAATTCTTTAACTGAAGGCATCGACGACAAGTTGATATACGCCTATCAGCAAAATGAAAATTGGCAGCAAGCGGCTGATAAACTGATGGTGCTGTGGCAAGCATCACCCGCCAGTGAAGAGGGGCGACAAGCTTTGTATGTTGCCGCGCAATACTTTAATAAAATAGGTCAAAAGCAAGCGGCGTTGGCAGCTTATCGCAGTTATGCTCATGCCTTTACGCTCCCTTTAGCTGAGGCGAATGAAGCGCGGTTTGTATTAAGTGAAATGTATCGCCAAGCTAACGATGACACCAAGCGCCGCTTTTGGCTGCAAAAGCTCATTGACGGTGACCAGCAAGCCTTGGCTGACCCTGCTATTGAACGCACTGACCGCTCGCGCTATTTAGCGGCCATGAGTGCCTTGGTCTTTGCGCAAGATAAGTTTAATCACTTCAAACAAATCAAACTCAGCTTACCCCTTAAAAAGAGTTTAGCCCTGAAAAAATCAGCACAAACTGACACGCTTGCAGCCTTTAATCAGGTGCTTGATTATCAGGTGGCAGAGTTTGTGACTGCCGCTAATTTCTATTTAGCGGATATTTATCATCAGCTTGCCAAAGATTTAATGAACTCAAGTCAGCCTCAAAATTTGAATGCTTTAGAGCTAGAGCAATATACCTTACTGTTAGAAGAGCAAGCGTTTCCCTTTGAAGAACAAGCGATCACTTTGCATGAAACCAATGCAAAACGGGCTTGGCAAGGAGACTACGATAAGTGGATTAAGCAAAGTTTTGTGGCCCTTGAACAGCTTATGCCTGCTCGGTATCGCAAAGCTGAACAACACGTGGAGCTGAGCAATGAAATATTCTAAGGGTGTTAGCGGCTCGCTGATAGCTGTTACCTTGTTGCTTGGCGGCTGTGCCACCTTTGACGGCATTGTAACAAGGAGTAATACAACACCACCTAAGGTAGAACAGCCTATTGCGCCAAAGGGCTTATTGCCAAGCGACCCATGGCAACGCGAAGCGCTTGTTCTGCAAGCTAAACCCAATCGATATCAAGAAGAAAGTGCCCTGGTTAATGTGCCTGACTCGGCAAAAAGCCGCTTTGCTGCGGGGGCTCAATTGCTCAAGCAAGGCAAGCTAGATGAAGCCAAATCACTGTATGAAACCATGTCGCAACACTATCCAGCGCTATCTGGTGTATGGGTTCAGCTGGGCAGTATTGCTGAAAAACAGGCCCACGTTGAGCAAGCCATAGCCTATTTACGCCAAGCCATTAATTTACAAACCAGCAACTATTTGGCACACAATCACCTTGGTTTATTGTACCGCCAACAGGGTAAGTTCAGTGTTGCCTTAAACCACTACAATCAAGCGTTAGACAGTTGGCCGGCCTTTACTCAAGCCCGCCTAAATCGTGGCATTTTGTACGATTTATATTTAGGTGAAAAAGAACAAGCGCTCGCCGATTATCAGGTGTATCAGGCCTTATTAACGCAGCCTGATCGTAAGGTAAAAAGCTGGATTGCTGATCTTGAGCGCCAATTACAAGCCAGCAATGCCAGCTCTGGCTCAATTAAGGAAGACGCCCTATGAAGTGTTATTTGTTATGTTTGAGCATACTCGTAGTGGCCAACAGTGTGATGGGGCAAGAGCAACAAGTTATTCAACTAGAGGACACTATTCGCGGCGATCAAGAGCAGCCCAAGGTATTAACTATCGTGCCTTGGCAAGCCCCTACAATCAAGCAAGCCTTGCCTAGTCCTATCGTAGAACGCATTAATCGCAAGTTTGTGCCCTTAGAGCGTGATGAATTCAGTCGCCAGTTAAAGGCCTTAAGCCAACAACAAAACCTTAGTTATCCCAGCGAAAGCTTAAATCCCTAAGGATATACCTAACAAGGTTCAAAATTAGGTATAGTGCAGAGATATTTACTCAAGGAGTTAGCAATTCATATGTTCGACGTCATCGTAAGGTTTTTTCAAGAAGGGGGAGCGTTTATGTTTCCCATCGCCATCGTCTTAGCCTTGGGTTTAGCCATTGCTATTGAACGTTATCTATTCTTGAGTATGGCAAAAAGGGTGAACAAAAAAGCCTTCGCGCAAATGGAGCCCCTACTCAACAACAACGATTACGCAGGTGTGCTGAGCTTTGCTAGCAGCGACACTGCGCCGATTAGTCGCATTATTGGGGCCGGTATGGCGCGATTAAATCACAGCCAACGCCGTGAAGATATTGAATACGCCATGGAAGAAGGCTTAATGGAAACCACACCACGCCTAGAAAAACGCACGGCCTATTTAGCCACATTAGCGAATATTTCCACGTTATTAGGTCTGCTAGGTACCATTATCGGTTTGATCGCGGCGTTTTCGGCGGTAGCCACCGCTGACCCCTCAGAAAAAGCCAGTTTACTTTCACAAAGTATTTCAGTGGCCATGAATACCACCGCCTTTGGTTTGATTGCGGCAATTCCACTATTGGCCTTTCATTCAGTGTTACAAACTAAAACCACAGAAATAATCGACAGCATGGAAATGGCCGGTGTGAAATGTTTGAACTTACTGATCGCTCGCCAAGCGTTAAGCACCCATTCTCGCCAATCTGACCGTGCTGAATAAGCCAACGTAGCGGGAGAGTCTCATGGCAAGATTTGGCAAAGGGCGCGGCAAAGGTAAAAAAGCGGACGCTGAGCTCGATATCACTTCATTTATGAACCTGATGATCGTATTAGTGCCTGTGTTACTGATGATGATGGTTTTTTCACGCATCACCGTGCTAGAGCTCACCTTGCCTGAACTGGGCGAAGCCAGCGAATTTCCTATTGATGTAAAAGATCAGCGTTTAGAAATTGTGGTCAGAACTCACAACATTGCAGTGTATTACCCGCAAGGTTACTTGATTAAAGACATTCCCTTAGTTAACGAGGGCTATGACTACGAGGCCTTGCAATTTACCCTAAAACAAATCAAACAGAATTTGCTTGGGCAAGATATTGATAAAAAAGCCGCCACCTTATTACTTGAAGAGAATATTCCTTACGAGGCCATTATTGGTTTAATGGATAGCATTCGTTCGTACCCTGACGTGGTGGTGGCCAGTGTGGTTGATGCTGAATTATTTCCAGAAATCTCCTTAGGTGATGCGCCGCAAGACGACCGAGTCTTTGACGCCGCGCACGAAGCAGATCGTAGCATTGGCGCCAACTAGTATGTGCAGAGAAGGATAACAACATGAAAAAATCTGCCCGAGCCATGCGCATGGAACGCCATCATCGAAGAATGGCCAAAGACTCGAAATTAAGTCTGGTGTCGTTGATGGATATTTTCACCATATTGGTATTTTTCTTGATGCTGAATGCCTCAGACGTACAAGTATTACAAAACAGCAAAAGTGTTGAATTACCTAAATCCACCGCCAAACAAGCGGCGAAAGAAACCTTGGTTTTGCTAATCAACAATAATGATTTAATTCTGCAAGGGCGAAAACTTGCCGACGTATCAGACATTATGGCCCGAGCCGATGAAAATATCAGCGAGCTAAGCGATGAGCTAGCCTACCAATCAAGCAAATCCTCTGGGGTACAACTTGATGAGGAAGGACAGCCACTCGATAAAGCCATTACCATCATGGGTGATAAAAGCATACCCTACGCCTTGTTAAAACGCATAATGCAAACCTGTGCGCAAGCGGGTTTTACCAATATTTCCTTGGCCGTCGAGGGCATTGAGCAAACTTTATCGGATAGCGCTGCTGAGCCAGCTCAGAGTGACGCATCATGAATGTTGTGAACGCCACCGCTGTGTTAAAAGGCAGCTCAGCTAGCGTTTTTGTGTCGGTATTGCCGTGGTCGTCTAGTGCCGCCGAAAACAAACGCTTCAAAGTGATTTGCAGCGCAATACTAGTGTGCACGTGTATCATGGCTGGCGTGGTGAAATGGCAAGAGCTACCTGAAAGGCCTCGTGAAGAAAAAGAAAAAATACCGCCGCAATTAACCCGTTTGATTAAGCCGATTAAAGTAGAAGCACCTAAACCTATTGTCGAGCCCAAACCTCCCGTTGTGCCAGAAAAACAACAACCAGAGAAAAAACAACCAATAGTAAAAGAACCAGAGAAAAAGCCACCGCCTCCCAAGATTGAAAAACCCAAAGAGGTCAAAAAGGTAGAAACGCCTAAGGCGAAGGTGCCAACTCAGGCTGAAATGACTGAACAGGCCAAAGAAACAGCCAAACAAAGCGGGCTCTTAGCCTTACAAGATGACTTGGCCAGTATGCGAGAAAATCCCAGCATCAATAATTTAGCCAATACCGACAGTATTAAGGGCGCCGGTACTACTGATCAAACTCAGCGCAAATTCGTTGGCAAAAAAGTCAGTACTGCCAGCGGCGGCGTGGATACCGCAAAACTCAGCAGTGACACAGGTTCTAAAGGCGAATTAGCTGAGCGCAAAAATACCGAATATGTCGCACCGAATGAAGGCCTTGCATCACTGGCCGCACAACAAGCCAGTGACGAAGACGTGGTCATCGGCAATCGCAGTACGGAGTCTATCCGCCAAGTCTTAGATGCTAACAAAGGTGGTATTTATGCCATCTATCGCCGCGCCCTGCGCTCAGATGCGAGTTTACAAGGCAAGCTAACCGTTAATATTCAAATTGAGCCCGATGGCAGTGTTTCAGCGGTTAAAATTGTCAGCAGCGAATTAGACTCTCAAGCATTAGAAGAGGCCTTGCTGGCCAGAATAAAACTCATAAATTTTGGCGCACAAAACGCCACACAAACCCTGCTCGACTACTCATTTAATTTTTTGCCTTTCTAGTACGTAATAGCTTGCTGCTTATACTTATGGCTATGAGCTTTGACAAAAAATATGATGGTGTTATGAAAATTAGCAGCCAATAAAAAAGCGCTGATAAAAAGGCTAGAGAATTTACGGG
>NZ_JANQVQ010000124.1 GCF_030730205.1 Paraglaciecola sp. | reverse complement strand
CCCGGGCGTAGCGTTTATCTAAAATGCCTTTTAAGGTGGGGTTTTCCAGCTCGATTACGGCTAAAGCATCATCAATGCGCTTGCCAATATCGGCTTGCTTGGCGTTAGCGCGCAGTGCTTCCCAGCGCGCACCTTCTGGCACCCAGAACACGTTAACCATTTTAAAGTAGTCACGGTCTTCCAGCTCGGCGTTTAAATCTTCTTCGCTGGCATCAGCAAAATACAACTCGTCGCTGGGATCTTGAATACGCTTTAGCAGTTCAGCACGGCGAGCGGCGAAGGCGTCGGAGATAAACTTAACGAAAATCAGCCCCAGTACGATGTGCTTGTACTCAGCAGCATCCACGTTAGCACGCAGTTTATCAGCGGTGGCCCACAGGGTTTTCTTGATGTCTTGCAGCATGGTTGTTCCTGATAAAGAAAGTACGCAAAATTGCATATAAAAAGACTGGCAGAGCGCCAGTCTTTGTAATGACTTACTTAATTATTTAAACGTTGGCTTAACAGCCTAAATTGTTCTTTCATTTCTTCGTTTTGAAAAGGCTGTGCACTGGGTATTTGTAAATTAATCAAGGTTTGAAACGTATTGCGCCCTTGCTTAATAAGCTGAGAGACTTGTGAGCTAAGATTAACCGTTTTATAAGTGTTATTTGATACTTCATATTCACGTTGGGTAATTTGCATTGCTTCAAAGATTTTAGATCGTTGTTCTTTTAAAAGTGAAGCATACAAATCAATCACCTTAATGGTCATCTTATTAGATTGAATGTTCAGCTCTAAAGTCTCACGGTTACCACCTGATCTCAGCAGCTTTTCTGATTCTTTAATAACTGCATTGGCTTCGTTTTTAAAATTAACCAGTTTAGGCAAATACGCGTTATCAATTGTGGTTAAAAAGTCAGTTTGCATTTTTAACATTAACTTGTGCAATATAACGACCATACCGTAATAACGTTTAGCGAAACTGAGATTTTCACCTGAGTCTACCGTGGCGACTTCCAGCTGTTGGGTAATTTGTTTAATGCTATTAAAAACCACACTCATAGACAGTACTGAGTCACCGACTACAGAGGACAGCCAAACCTCTATTTGCTCGGCATCAAATTCAATACCCATAGAATAAAAGAGCTTTTGCATATCGAGCAAAATCGCATTCATGCTTTCTTTATGTGTGGCGATATTGTCTTTACGTAAAGCAATCAAGGCGTCAAAGTCACCACGCGTTTTTGCCGTCCATTCTTTTACTTTGGCAAAAGGAACATTGTCAGCAATGAAGGTTGCTTCACCACTTGGCGCAAACAACCGCTGCTCCTGTAAACGCGCAATTTCGTTGTACTCTTGAATGGTTTTCTGCTCGAGGATACGATAGTTTATTCTACTTCGACCAATCTCCGGTGCATCCAGCAGTTGAATCACTTCGTTAATTGTTTCGTCTAAGTCTTTATTGGCACTACTTTTATCGCGGCTAAACCACTTAGCATCGGGTAAAACACTCGTTTCATCAAAATAGCTTAATGCGGTATTGAGCTGTTTAAATATGGCAGGCTGGTCCAACGGCTTAACTGTGACATCACTGGCAAAAGTACACAGTGAAAACATCAAAATACTGATTGAAAGACTAGAAATAGCTGAAGTCTTAAACATTTAACATCCTTATCAAACGACAAAAAGCCTTAATAACTCATTATTTACCAAACAGGTAATAAGTTCAGCTTAATAAAATCAGATCTTAATTTAACGCATTTGGAAACAAAGGGGTAGCGCTGTTTAGCAATCGGTTATATTGAAGGTTATGTGTTTATAGATTGAGTTGCTGAATAACTAGATTTGATAATGAGTAATGGCTCATTATGTCACGCGGGGTGAGTGCTCACCGGCAGTTTCGTTAGAGCTTTCTGCAAAGCGGCGGATTAACTATTCAAACACCAGGCCCATATCATGGTTGCTAATTGCAGAGGGGTGTAAGTCGGTGTTAGCAAAGTTCTTCGCCACCTTAAAAGCATTGCCATGCAGCCTAATTTTTTCGTTCAGAGCAGTCAAAATCACCTTTTAAGCATGATGTATTGGCAAACAATCAACAAATTGATGGTGCAAATCACTGATAGGTTCCATAGCTTCATCATACCCCGTCAAGTTTGACAGCATTTGCATGTTAATAGCGGCTACGGCATTGCAGTTTCTAATCGCGTCATACATCATCTTAGGCTCGTATCCATTGCCATTACCGATTAGTGCAAGCAACCCGCTGTGCGTAAAACTATTAAGGGGTGTGTTGTTTATCGTTCTGAATTCATGCAATTGAGTTAAAATATGTGCTGGTGCTTCGGATTTATCTAGTGCTTTTAACATGTCCCCCAACATGGGTGTTTCTAGCTTTTTAAATTCATCAGCTTTGACTTGCCCTGCCGAACTTAACTTAGCCAACCATGTAGTGTTATCTGCAAACATTAACCAAAATCCTCGAATAAGACTTTCATACTGAGGCCGCATTAACGCAAAACCAGATGATAAAAATCCATCTTGAATGAGTTTAAGCGCTGATAAGCCATGTTCAAATGACAATATCCCCGATTGAAATGCTAGCCGATGCTTAATCTCGGGGACAGGTTCTAGCTCTCGTAGTAGATCGATATGCTCTGACATATACTCATACATTTCAAAGCACCGTGGTAAAAGTGCATCTAATTTCGATTTATACATTTGCCCTCCTACATTTTTCGCGTTAATTCCGTCGATAGGCTTAACAATTTACAGTTCTATAAACTATTAAACCGCCCAAAACCTTATCAACAACTTACCCACAACCCAGATATAAAAAAATAAATTGCTCGATAAATAACCAGGTATATTAAGTGCCCTTGCAATGTGCTCAGAAACCTCATTTTTAAACCATAATCCACCCGTCAACTTTAGGTGGTTAAGACAAGATAACAGAAAAAAAACAGTATTAGATTAATCTGAAATGCTGATTTTTATGCGCTTATATTCAAATTCATCATTTAAAAACCAAAAAATTGAAAATATTTTAATTTTTTTTAAAATATTTTACCTGTTCATTAAATGCACAAAGTAGATTAAATTGCGTTCGTTTTTTCAGCACCTAGACTGCGTCATGAAAAATATTTAAATGACTTATCCACAGGTTTCAACCTGTATAACTTATAAATAATTTACAGTGCTTACGGCTTCGAATTTCGATATTCCCTTTATAAAATGGCCTACCTCACTTTTTAGAGCTTAAAATTCGAACATGAAAAAAGTTGGTTGCAACATTTAATAAACAATGGAGAGCAAAAAACGCTCAGCTCAAAAAGCAATCAAAAACAATAATTTATATTGCTTTTATATTTCCCATAAACTTAAAATGAAAGGTTTTGTTACTCTTTGAAAAAGCTGCTAAAAATGAGTTATGCAACGATTTCACCCCTTCCTAATAAATTTTCAATGTGTTCTCATTTCATTTCTGACGAAGACATCATCAACTAATTTATTGTTTATAGATTAAATTTGAATGTGTTTTTGTGTAGTTGAAAATAGATTGAATAACCAATTTCGTCACCAAAATGGATGTTGTTGTTCGGATAGCTTGAGCGCCTTAGTCACTTGAATGTGTACAAAGCTTTAAGCAAAACCTTTAAATATGAACTATAAGATCTACTCTGTAAAGGAGTGGCGAGGAAAACATTGTGAAAAATTCAATTAGAGC
>NZ_JANQVQ010000123.1 GCF_030730205.1 Paraglaciecola sp. | reverse complement strand
CAACAGTATCGTGCCTGACATCGTTTAATTCACTGCTTGATTGCCACTTAGACTTTATTGCTGATGCATGAAAAAGCAAATTGTAAGACACGATAGTGGTTTCAATTAAGGCAATAGCCGTTAGCAAACTGTCGGCATGAATTTGCGGCTTTGTTTGGCCTTGCAATAAAGCGGATAAATCCGGTTTCACCGCGATAAATGTCGCGATAAACACCAACGCCAACAATATGACGAAAACCAGTAACATTTATTCAATGCAACAGTAGGCGCCAAACTACAAAATACGTGATGCAACTATCGCTAAGCCGATAACAGTATAAGATTTTTAACTAGCCAATCGTTTATCGTGCCTTAAGTCACTCTTCATCATCGTCTACCTGCGCTAACAGTTGTTTGTCGAGTTTTTTATTGGTTTGTACGCCAAGTTTTCTAAATTGCTCGGTTTGCCTGATTAGGTTACCTTTGCCCGTTGATAATTTATTCATGGCACTATCAAAGTTCTTCTGACTGGACTCTATCGCCTTACCTACCTTATCCATATCGGTTACAAAACCATGAAACTTATCATAAAGTTTGGCGGCATTTTCAGCTATAAGTTGAGCATTTTGATTTTGATACTCATACTGCCAAATGTTATTTATGGTGCGCAGGGCGACCAATAAATTGGTGGGGCTCACCAACATTATATTGTTATCGAAGGCTAATTTAAGAATGTCCGGCGCATGGTCTGCCGCTAATAAAAAGGCCGATTCTATGGGGATAAACAACAGCACGTAATCCAAACTGCGCAATCCTTTTAAGTCTTGGTAATCCTTTTTGCCCAACTCTTTGATGTGACTGCGCAATGAATTCACATGTTCTTTTAAATGTAATGCACGCGCTAATTCATCGTCTTGTTGATTGAAATAACGTTCGTAAGCCGCCAAAGACACTTTTGAGTCAATCACCACATCTTTGTCATTGGGTAGATGCACCACTACATCAGGTTGATAACTTTTACCTGCTTCATTTTTTAACGCAACTTGCGTGTCAAATTCATGGCCTTCCCGCAGACCTGATTCTTTGAGTATACGTTCAAGCACCACTTCGCCCCAATTACCTTGGGTTTTGTTATCGCCTTTTAGGGCTTTGGTTAGCGCCGCCGCATCTTGGGTGATCTGAAGATTTAACTCTTTCAGCCCCATGATCTCGGTTTTAAGTGAGGCTCTCTCCTGCCCTTCTTTTACATATTGATCGGTGACTTGACGCTTAAAACCCTCAATCTGCTCCTTTAAAGGCGACAGTAAACTGTCTAAGCCAGCTTTGCTGGCCTGACTAAATTTTTCGTGTTTTTGCTCAAATATCTTATTGGCTAAATTCTCGAATTGACCTTGCAAACGCTGCTCAGCTGACTCAAGCAACTGCAGTTTTTCTTGACTGGCGATTTGCTCTTGTTCAAAACGCGCCGCTTGAGATTCAAGCTGAGTACGCAGCTCTGCAGCTAATTGATTTGCTTGCTGGTATTGGTGTTGCCATTGCTGTTTTTCATGCTCTAACTGACTCATGCGCTCAACCTGTTGGCTTAACTGGCCTAATCGTTTTTGGTCAAGCATTTGCTGATTGCGTGCTTGGTTTTGCTGTTCGAGCAAAAGAACGAGTTGTTTATCTTGCTGGCTTATTTGATGTTGTAAGTGCTGTATTTCTTGCTCAGCTAAGGTTCGTTGTTGTGACAAACTATTTACCAAGTGCTTTTTAGCCATTAAACCTTTAACCAGCGCACCAAGCACACAGCCGAGAAGCACGAGCGCGGCGAGATAAACAAAAAGTAAGGGATCAGTGGATGCAGGTAAGTGTGGCATGTAAGACTCTTTTAAATAAAAGGAGAAACAGCAAGAACAAAGAAAAGAGGCCCGAGAAACAACAGTGGTTTACTCGGGCAAAAACAATAAAACTAATTACGCGTTTGCTTCAGCAATTTTGACTTTCCAAATAGCTGGGCCAGTTTCATGGGCATTAGCGCCCGTGCTATCAACCGCAACAGTGACTGGCATATCTTCCACTTCAAACTCATAAATGGCTTCCATTCCTAAATCTGCAAAGGCCACTACACGAGACTTTTTAATGGCCTTAGACACTAAATAAGCGGCGCCGCCCACAGCCATTAAATACACAGCTTGATGTTTAGCGATGCTTTTCACGGTTGCTGGACCACGCTCGGCCTTACCTATCATGCCGATCAAGCCTGTTTTTTCTAACATCATGTCAGTCCATTTATCCATTCGGGTAGCCGTAGTAGGACCTGCGGGTCCAACCACTTCAGAACCTACCGCATCAACAGGCCCAACGTAATATATAAAACGATTGGTTAAATCAACGCCTTCAGGCAAACCTTCACCATTTTCCATCATGGTTTGAATACGTTTATGAGCAGCATCACGGCCTGTCAACATCTTGCCAGACAACAGCACCGTCTCACCGACTTTCCATTGCTTGATATCTTCTTTGGTAACGGTATCTAAATTCACTCTACGAGTGTCGTTACTTACTTCCCATGTCACTTTTGGCCAGTCTTCTAATTTCGGAGGCTCAAAAGACGCAGGACCAGAACCATCAAGATGAAAATGCACATGGCGAGTTGCGGCACAGTTCGGGATCATCACCACTGGCTTTGACGCCGCATGGGTTGGCATTGACTTGATTTTAATATCAACCACAGTCGTTAAACCGCCCAAACCTTGAGCGCCAATACCCAGATCATTCACTTTTTTGAATATATCTAAGCGGAGTTTTTCTTCTGTTGTTTGCGCACCGCGCTCCATCAACTCGTGAATATCAACAGGATCCATTAAGCTTTCTTTGGCCAGCACACCGGCTTTTTCTGCCGTGCCACCAATACCTATGCCTAACATTCCTGGCGGACACCAACCCGCGCCCATAGTAGGCAATGTTTTCACTACCCACTCAGCAATATCATCACTGGGGTTTAGCATAACCATCTTAGATTTGTTTTCTGAGCCGCCGCCTTTGGCCGCGATCATCACTTCGATATGTGCGCCAGGCACCAAATCAATATGCACAACTGCCGGCGTATTGTCTTTAGTATTGGTACGTTTACCTGCGGGATCACTAACGATGGATGCTCTTAGAGGATTATCAGGATTTAAGTAAGCCCTGCGCGTACCTTCATCAACCATTTCTTGAACTGTTAAATCAGTCTTATCCCACTGCACTGCCATACCCACTTTAACAAAACAGGTTACAATACCGGTGTCTTGGCATAAAGGACGTTTGCCCTCAGCCGACATGCGCGAGTTAATTAAGATTTGCGCCATGGCGTCTTTGGCCGCCTGACTTTGTTCTTTGTCATAGGCTTTTTCAACTGCTTTGATGTAATCAAGTGGGTGGTAGTAAGAAATATATTGCAATGAATCTTCGATACTATCGATAAAGTCTTGCTGACGAATAACAGCCATAATTGCCTCTTAATATGCCAAGATGAATTGAACAACAATTGTCGTTCACAGGTTTAGGTTATGATAACCTCTGCAGAAAATTAGCTCCATGATAAATCAACACTTTTCAGTATTCTCTCTACACTTGTTTACCCTAAGTAATAGTGTTGTTTAATTAATATTCAGGTAATTGAAATAATTTATGTTGCAAACCCAAGTGCCTAAATTGGCCATTTATCCCTTAGCAATTCCTTCAACGGTCAAGCTCAGCACTCTTTTTAGCGCATTTTCAAGCCAAGCATGGTCCGTATTGCTTGACTCTGCGAATAGCCAACATATGGATGCCCGCTTCGATATTATGGTGGCAAACCCTGTCGCCACTATTATTAACAAACAGCAACAAAACACGGTTTGGCAAAAAGACCACGTAAGCTATCAAACCAACGACAACCCTCTTCATCTTATTCAAACCTTGCAGCAAGCGTACTTTAACCTTATTCCCACGACAGATGAGCAGTATGCTGAACTGCCTTTTTTAATCGGTGCGGTAGGCTATTTTGGTTATGACTTAAGCCACTGTTTTGAAAACTTACCTAAGCAAAAAATTACCGATTACCAAGCGCCAGATATGGCAGTAGGCATTTATACTTGGAGTGTCATCAAAGACCGTGTGAACGGCTTATTTTATCTTTGTGCTGCGGATCATTATCCTCACCCTGAGCCGCTATTTTTTGAGCAATTAGTGAAAAATGAAGGTAGCAAACCCTCTTTTAAATTAACGGGGGATTGGCAAGCAAACATGACCTCTGAATTTTATAAAGATCAATTGCAGCAAGTTGATGAATATCTGCGCGCTGGAGATTGCTACCAGATTAATTTTGCTCAACGTTTTAATGCACACTATGAAGGTGATGAATGGCACGCGTATTTGGCACTTACTGAAGCCAACAATGCGCCCTTTTCAGCGTTTATTCGCTTACCAGAATGCTGCATTTTAAGTATTTCGCCCGAGCGATTTTTGGCGGTTAAAAATGGCCACGTTGAGACTAAGCCAATCAAAGGTACTAGGCCACGCTCAGCCGATCCTGTAATTGATCAACAATCAATTGACCAGTTACTAAGCGCCGACAAAGACCGCGCAGAAAATTTGATGATTGTCGATCTCTTACGAAACGATTTAAGTAAGCATTGCAAGCCTCATACAGTAAAAGTACCTAAGTTGTTTGAAATAGAAAGCTTTGCTGCCGTGCACCACTTGGTCAGCACGGTCACAGGTGAATTAGCCAACGACAGCTCCATCTACGCCCTTTTTCAAGGTGCATTTCCAGGCGGCTCAATCACTGGCGCTCCCAAAATTAGGGCCATGCAAATCATCAATAAACTTGAGCCTAATGAACGCAATATTTACTGCGGCAGTATCGGCTATTTTGGCTTTCGTGAGGATATGGACACCAGTATTTGTATTCGCACCTTGTTGTGCGAAAACGGTAACATTTATTGCTGGGCAGGTGGCGGTATTGTGCTTGACTCAGTGCCTGGAGATGAATACCAAGAGAGCCTTGATAAAGTTGCAAAAATATTGCCTATACTCGCCAGCTTAGAGTAAGGTAAGGCATAATCATTGAAGTTAGTATGTGATGAATAAGCAGCAGTTTCTCAATCAATTTCACCATATCAGACAAGTGACCGCTGAACACGACTTTCCTTTAAAAGAGGCCGGGCGCCCTGCCTCTGTTCTTATTCCGATAGTTGAATATCCCGACAGTTTAAACGTGATTTTTACCGTGCGTGCTGCTCATTTAAAACACCATGGTGGACAGATCAGTTTCCCAGGAGGCAAACAAGAACCCACCGATAAAAATTTACTCCACACAGCGCTGCGTGAAACCTACGAAGAGATTGGTATTTTTCCTGAGCAAGTAGAAATTATCGGCCAGTTGCCCCTGTATCGCACCATTAGTCGTTATGAGGTTGTGCCTTTCATCGGTTTTGTTCAGCCGCCCATTCAATTGCTACTTGATCATAATGAAGTAGCACAAACTTTTGAAGTACCGCTAAGCTATTTATTGGATCAAAATAATCATCTTATTCATTGGGTTAAACGTAAAAACGCCCATTACCCTGTTTATTTTATTCCCTGGCAAGATAAAAACATTTGGGGGGCAACAGCTGCTTTTATACGCAATTTAACCAATCACTTTTACATTGAATAGCAACTATTCTTTACGCCTAGGGCTGAACGACTATCACCTTGTCATTGCGCAGGTTATTGTCGGCTCATCATATTCCGCGCACAATTAGTTAATTAAAGGATGTGAAGAAATTTTATGATCAGTGTGTTTGATATGTTTAGTATTGGTATCGGCCCCTCTAGTTCTCATACAGTTGGCCCGATGCGCGCAGCAAAAGCTTTTTGTGACGCTTTACAAGAAGCGGGTCTATTGGAAAAAACCAGCGAAGTCAGAACTGAGTTGTTTGGCTCTTTAGGCCAAACCGGTAAGGGCCACGGAACCGGTAAAGCCGTTATTTTAGGTTTACTAGGCCATGCACCTGAAACCATTGATAGCTCCCTCGTAGATGGCTACTTAAGTGACATCCAGCAGAGCCAGACCTTACTGCTCAATGGTCTTAAATACATTGACTTTCCATCAGATGGAGCTGTCATTTTTCATCGTCGCAAAACGTTAAAACAACATGCCAATGGTATGACCATACACGCTATGCATGGTAAGGACGTGTTATTTTCACAAACTTACTTTTCAATTGGTGGCGGCTTTATCATTCGCGAACAAGATTTCGCTGAGCAAAAAGTAGCAGCCCTCTTACACGAAGAACAAAAAGTGCCTTTTGATTTTTCCAGTGCCGCAGAGCTACTGTCTATTTGCAAAGAAAATGGCTTTAGCATCAGTTCGTTAATGATGAAAAACGAGCAAGTATTTCAAGCAAAAGCCGAAATCATCAAAAAGCTGTGGCACATTTGGCAGGTCATGTATGAGTGTGTGCAAGTGGGGATCAATAGCGAAGGCATATTGCCGGGCGGCTTAAAAGTCACACGACGCGCCCCAGGTTTATATCGTCGTTTGCAAAGTGAACAAACAGCTGACCCTATGGTTGCTATGGATTGGGTGAATTTATTTGCGCTGGCGGTTAACGAGGAAAACGCTGCCGGAGGCCGTGTTGTTACCGCGCCCACCAATGGCGCGGCAGGGATTATTCCTGCCGTGCTTTGTTACTTTAACAAGTTTGTTAGACCCGTAGACCAAGAAATTGTCACACGCTATTTATTAACCGCTGCGGCCATCGGTATTTTATATAAAAAGAATGCGTCAATTTCTGGTGCCGAAGTAGGCTGTCAAGGTGAAGTGGGTGTTGCATGTTCGATGGCTGCGGGCGCCCTTACTGAAATTTTGGGCGGCTCTGTGGATTCAGTAGAAAATGCCGCCGAAATAGGCATGGAGCATAACTTAGGCCTAACTTGCGATCCTGTTGGTGGATTGGTGCAAGTTCCTTGTATAGAGCGCAATGCCATGGGTGCTATCAAGGCAATCAATGCTTCACGCTTGGCACTGAGAGGCAGCGGCCAACACAAAGTATCTTTAGATAAAGTGATCAAAACCATGTGGGATACAGGCAATGATATGAAATCAAAATACAAAGAAACCGCTCGTGGTGGATTGGCAGTTAATATTATTGAGTGTTGATAAAAGTAGCGAAGCCCTGCGCAGCATGGTTCAACAACACATAATAACGCTAAGGCAATGAAAAACGGCGTCTTTTTAAGCAAAGACGCCGTTTTCTGTTTTACTCTTTGCTTTTAGCTTACTAGGCGAAAAGACAGGCTACACGCTATTTTCACTTAACGGGTAGCGTTAAGCCTTTAAACATTTTTTCTACTTCTTCATTATTTTTCAACATCATGGCTTTTTCTACCACTGATTTTGTTAAATGAGGGGCAAAACGTTCAATAAAATCATACATATAACTGCGCAAGAACGAACCTTTTCTGAAACCGATTTTAGTCGTACTGTATTCAAATAGGTGACTTGCATCGATTTTAACCAAATCAGAATCTAATTTTTCATCGACCGCCATAGACGCGATAACACCAATACCCACACCTAAACGGACATAGGTTTTGATAACGTCTGCATCCGTTGCAGTGAAGACAATTTTTGGATCAAGGCCTGCTTTACTAAAAGCATGATCCAGTTCTGACCGACCAGTAAAGCCAAAAACGTAGGTCACCAGCGGGTATTTGGCGATGTCTTCAATTTCAATCGTGGTTTTTTTGGCAAGCGGGTGATCGCGATTCACGATGATACTGCGGTTCCAGTGGTAACATGGCAACATCACCAAATCGTTATATAAATGCAAAGCTTCGGTTGCAATAGCGAAATCAGCTTCGCCTTTAGCGGCCAAATCACTAATCTGTGACGGCGTGCCCTGATGCATGTGCAGTGAAACGCGGCTGTATTTGTTCATGAACCCTTTAATCACATCAGGCAAGGCGTAACGTGCTTGAGTGTGGGTCGTGGCAATATTTAACTTACCTTGATCAGGCAGCGTATGCTCACGCGATACCGCTTTGATACTTTCTACTTTGGCCAGAATTTCTCGTGAAATATTAATAACGTCTTGGCCTGCATCCGTCACATGCGTCAGGTGTTTACCGCTACGGCCAAAAATCTGTACACCAAGTTCGTCCTCCAACATCCTAACTTGCTTACTAATACCGGGCTGAGAGGTATATAAGCTTTCTGCTGTGGCGGAAACATTGAGGTTATTGTTTAAGACCTCAACGATATATCGAAGTTGTTGTAATTTCATGGCGGAGCCTTGCTGTTGACCTGCGGGGATTCTTTATACTTAAAGGTTATATAACGACGACAAAATGAATTCCATATTATTTTAACAAATCACCCTATTTATTCTTAAATAATTTATTTTGAATTTTAAAAATAGAGCAACGAAAAACGCTTTTCATGTTAAAAGATGGTATAAATCGTTGTTATGTCAAGAATACTCCAGTTATATGCTAGTGTATTCATCGAACTGAAAATTAATTAATTTTGCCCATGAAAAATACTGACAACAGCATAGATTTCGCCACAGTGCTAGCCTCAGCAGTACATGATATGAAAAACTCACTGTGCTTGCTTATGCAATCTATTGAAGATTTATCTGAGTCAATTGGCCATGAAAACCAAACTTCAGCTCATCATCTGGCATCTGCACATTATGAAGCATCAAGATTGAATACTGGTCTAGTTCAGCTTCTATCTCTTTACCGTGCAGGATTAAACAGTTTGCCGGTAAATATCGATCAGCACTATTTAGAAGATATAGTTGATGAAATATTGGCAACCAATGAAAGCTATTTACAGCACAAAAAAATTAATTTAAAAGTAGAGCAGACAGACAATTTGGCTTGGTTCTTTGATGCAGATTTAATCTGTATCTTGCTTAACGACATGCTTATTAATGCAATGCGTTACAGTAAGCACAATATTTTGCTGCGGGTTTACAGTGAAAATGAAAGCTTAGTTTTTACTGTAGAAGACGATGGCCCTGGCTATCCTGAATCGATGTTGGCAGCGATGGAAATTACCATGCAACATTTTGATATTAGTCAGGGTAGAACAGGACTCGGCCTGTTCTTTGCCCGCTTAATTGCGCAAGCACATACAAAAGATGAAAAGCAAGGCGCTATTAGCTTAGAAAACGGTGGATCATTAGGCGGTAGCGTATTTACGCTAAAGTTACCCTAGGGTTGTTACGATAACCTATTGATAATAACAATATTTAGGCATGAGCCTTAATGAGAATTAATACGTGTTCCCTATAATAGTCATTTTAATTATTGCCTTGGTTTTGATTGCCGTTGTAGTCAATGCAATCCAGCAACACCGCAATAAAGTCGAGCTTGAACGACGCAATGAATTAGCCAAACATAAGTCTTTGGTTGATGACACTGAAGCGACGCTTTTGGCAGCTCAGCATATTCCAGTGACTCAGCGTCTTCTTTACATATTGCAGCGTCGAACCTTATTTAGTCTTAAAATGATTGAGCATTTACAGCCCACCGCCACGGATATAAAAGAACGCATTAAATCCTACGAAGCTACTTTAAAGGCCTTAAACGTTGAACAAGCACCTCCCTCAGATGACGCTTTCCAATTGCCACAAAACGACAAGCAAGTTGTACTGTTTATTCGTGGTATTAAAAATATGCGCGCAGTGCTACGTTCAGAATTTAAACGGGGCAAAGTAGACAGCCGTGTATTTGTGCAAGAGGATAAATTGCTTGAGCGTTTACAGTTGCGCGCTAACGTCGATACTCTGATTAGACGGGGCGATGTCGCCATTAAAAACAATCAAATGGGCTCTGCCAGACAATGTTTAGAAAAAGCCATTGGCGCCTTAGCAGCCCAACCAAACCAAGATGATTATACCATCACTCGTCAAGCCCAATTAGAAGAGCAATTGCGTGGTATACAAGATTCATTGCGCAGTGCCAATAGTAAAGACGTCAAAAAGAAACAAGAATCTGAGCGTAATGAACTCGATGAATTATTTGCCCAGAAGAAAAAATGGTAGGCAATAAGACTCAGTGAAAAGACTGAATATTGTCTATTACCCATTGCCAAAATGCCTCTCCTGCTGCAGACAAATTTCGCCGACTCGATTGAATCATGCCCACCTGTTTACTCAAACCACTATTTTTTAACTCTAGCGAATGCATACCTGAGCCTAACATCTGTTGTTTACATAAACATGGCACCACCGACACCCCTAGCCCATGGCTAACAAATTGTCCCAATGTCGCTAATTGACCAGCCTCGGCCACCACATTTAAACTAAAGCCAAGCTCTTGCACATGACGCTCTATCCATCCGCGCATCGCTGAATCTTTATTCATCGCAACAAAAGGATATGCCACGATATCTTGCCACTCAATATTTTCGAGCTTCGATAAAGGATGCTGACTTGGAAAAATCACCATAAAATGATCTGTAAATAACGGAAAGAAAATCGTGCCTTCTTGGCGCTCGTGTTCAAAGGTAAAGCCAATTTCTACCCTTCCTTCGCGCACTTCTTTATAGACAGATTCCATAACAATATCCGCTATGGATAACTTGATATTGGGAAACTGAACTTGATACAGCTGCAGTATCTTTGGCAGTTGTCCGGCTGCAAAAGACGGCATAGCAGCTATTGCTAATTTACCTCGCCCCAACGAAAATAGAGTATGCAAGTCAGCGAAAGCTTCCTCCCAGTCATTCATCAATCTTAATGCAACAGGTAAAAATACGGCGCCCTCAGGACTGAGTTCAACCTTGCGGGTGGTGCGAGTAAATAAGGTACCACCCAGTTCAGTTTCCATTTTTTTAATCGCGCTTGATAACGCAGGTTGGGTAATAAACATTTTTTCAGCAGCTTCAGCAAAGGTTGCACACTTAGCAACACAAATGAAGGCCTGTAGTTGTCGATTAGAAATATTCATTTTATTAATAGATTTTATTTATCAATTCACTCATTAAATTAATTTTACTATTATTTTTTAGCATTTACACTGTATTAACAAATTAATAATTGGATCACGACATGGCTGGATTTAATAAAGTTGTTCACTCATACGCTGAAGCAATGGCGGGCTTAGAAAATAACATGACCATCATCGCCGGTGGCTTTGGACTATGCGGCATTCCTGAAGGTTTAATCGCTCAAATAAAAACCATGGGGACGACAGGACTCACCGTAGTATCGAATAACTGTGGTGTCGACGGTTTTGGTTTGGGTCTGTTACTTGAACAAAAACAAATCAAAAAAATGATTTCATCTTATGTAGGTGAGAATGCCTTGTTTGAACAGCAATTACTCAACGGCGAACTTGAGGTTGAACTTACCCCACAAGGCACTCTTGCTGAAAAAATGCGAGCAGGTGGTGCGGGTATTCCGGCTTTCTATACCGCCACCGGGTACGGCACCCCCGTAAGCGAAGGCAAAGAAGTCAGAGAATTTAACGGCCGCCCCTACATTATGGAAGAGTCGATTACCGGAGACTTTGCCATTGTAAAAGCTTGGAAGGCCGACCGTTATGGCAACTGTGTTTACCGCCATACGGCACAAAACTTCAACCCCATGGCTGCCACAGCGGGTAAAATTACCGTACTGGAAGTTGAAGAACTTGTCGAACCCGGTGAACTATCACCGAGTCAAATTCATACGCCAGGCATCTACGTTGACCGCGTTATTGTGGGTCAGTTCGAAAAACGCATTGAACGCAAAGTTCTTTCTTCATCACTGTAAAAAGAGGTAAATCCAATGGCATTAAATAGAGAACAAATCGCCAAACGTGTCGCCCAAGAATTTTGTGATGGAGACTACATTAACCTTGGCATCGGCATCCCTACTCTGGCAGCTAACTATGTACCAAAAGGCATTGAGGTGATGTTACAGTCAGAAAATGGCTTACTCGGAATGGGGGCTTACCCCACAGAAGAGCAAGTTGATGCTGACATGATCAACGCCGGTAAAGAAACCGTCACTGCAGCCACGGGCGCATCAATTTTTAGCTCAGCTGAAAGTTTTGCCATGATCCGTGGCGGTCATGTTGACTTGACCGTACTCGGTGCCTTTGAAGTCGATAGCCAAGGTAATATTGCATCGTGGATGATTCCCGGCAAACTAATTAAAGGTATGGGCGGAGCAATGGATCTAGTGGCTGGTGCGCGCAATATTATTGTCACCATGACCCACGCCGATAAACATGGTAATTCGAAATTACTTGAAGCCTGCACGTTACCGCTAACTGGGGTTAATTGTATTAATCGTATTATCACTGATTTAGCGGTACTAGAGGTAAAAGACGGCGCATTTCATCTACTCGAACGAGCACCTGGTGTGTCAGTGGAAGAAATCGTTAGTAAAACTGCTGGCAAATTAATAGTGAAAGAGACCACCCCAGAGATGCAAGTGTAAAATTAGCTCCCCCTAAGGGGCGTTTGCTGAGTATAATTGCAATATTGACGATATAGAGATAGATCTTTTGCAATTTACTGACTTACCGCTGCACCATTCATTATTAAAAGCATTGGATCTCAAAGGCCTAACCGAACCGACTGAGATCCAACAACTTGCTATCCCTTATGGCTTAATGGGCCGTGACCTTATCGCCTCATCTAAAACAGGCTCAGGCAAAACCTTAGCGTTTTTATTACCAGCGGTTCACCGCGCATTAACCAAACCGGCATTAAGTCGCAGAGATCCAAGAGTATTAATCTTAGCGCCTACTCGCGAGCTAGCGAAACAGGTGTTTCTGCAATTAAAGGGCTTGTTGGGCAAGCAATCGCTGCGAGCTGCATTGGTTTTAGGTGGCGAGAATTTTAATGACCAAGTGAAAGCGTTAAAACACTACCCGCATTTTATTGTGGGTACGGCTGGACGAATTGCAGACCACATTGCCGGCAAGTCTTTATATTTAAATGGTTTAGAACTTCTGATAATGGATGAAGCTGATCGCATGCTCGATTTAGGTTTTGCTCCTCAATTAAAATTGATCGACAAAGCAGCCGATCACAGAAAACGCCAAACCATGATGTTTTCTGCCACTTTAGACAGTGCCGAGTTACATCACCTCACGCAAACCTTACTCAAAGCGCCGCAAAGAATTAGCGTTGGCTCGTCCGGTGAAGAACATACCGATATCCAACAACGTTTCTACTTTGCCGATAACGTGAGGCATAAAGAAGCACTGCTGAGCAAAGTCATTACCGAGAAAACCTATCGTCAAATTATCATTTTTACCGCTACACGTACTGATACCGAACGTTTATCAAGCCTATTAAACGAGCAAGGTATGCACAGCATCGCGCTAAGCGGTGATTTAAGCCAATCACAACGCAGCAATATCATGAATGAGTTTAGCCGTGGCCAACAACACATTCTAGTTACCACTGATATTGCCTCCAGAGGCTTAGATCTCCTTAATGTCTCTCTGGTAGTGAATTTTGACTTGCCCAAATTGGCAGATGAATATGTGCATCGAGTTGGTCGTACTGGCCGTGCAGGTAACAAAGGCCAAGCAGTATCGTTTATTGGCCCAAAAGATTGGTCTAGCTTTGTGGAAATTAAAGGCTTGTTAAATCAGAGCATTGAATTGAGCGAAATAGAAGGCCTCGTCGCTAAATTTAAGGGTCCACGGGTGCCTAAAGCCAAAGCCGCTTTAGGTCCACACGATCCCACTAAAAAATCAGTTCAAAGCGAGCAGAAAAAGGCAGCAAGACCTGCGCAAAAACGGGTAAATACGATGCAAGGTGTTGATGCAGGGCTTACCCCACCAAAACGTAAACCCAGAGCGAAAGTCGAAGACATTGAACAAGACGACGAAGAAGAATAAAAAAAGGCGGATTAACCAACAGGATAATCCGCCTTTTTCTTAATCGTGTATCGCTCGCGCTCAGTTCCAGTGCTCAGTAAAATCAAAACTGCTTTTGGAAGGTCGACTAATAGGATCGGCATTACTGGTGCCAACATATAAAAAACCAACGATTTCGTCTTGCTCTTTTAAACCAAAAGCGTCTTTCACGACTTTACTTTGCGCATATATACCCGTGCGCCATACATTGTCGTAACCCTGTGCTTTAGCCGCTAACTGCATCGCGTAAGCAGCACAACTTGCAGAAGCGACTTGTTCGACCCACGGTACCTTTTCATGTTCTTGTATTTGAGCAATAACAGCGATAACCATAGGCGCTCTAAGCGGCAATTGTGGAGCTCGAAGCACTTCTTTTTCACTGAGTTGCTCATCAAGTGCAGCTTGTTCAAATACATTACCTAAGCGTGTTAAACCAGCCTCTTGACACACTACAAACTTCCAAGGCGTTAAGCTCGCATGGTCTGGCACGCGCATCGCTGCGTGAATAATATTTTGCAGTTCTTGCTCATTAGGCGCCGGTTTTTGCAATCGTGGCTGCGATGTTCTGTTGAGTAATAAATCCAAAGCTTGCATAAAAACTCCCAATAAAGCTAAGCGTTACACTAATAAGTATGAGGAGTAAGACGCTGTCGATCAAACAAAATTCAACATCTATGGAGGAAAACTACCGCACATCCTTTCTTAACAAATAATCGGCACTGACTTATCGACCGCCTCAGTGAAAAATAACGACTGCAGCATAATGGAGTAACAAGCCGCAAACTTAACGCCATTAAAGTTGGAAGAGGTAAACCCACACCGTACTGACCGTTACCAAACCACTCCACTATTATATTAAAACCAATCAGCTTGTTATAGTGCGAGGTAGAGCCTAAATAATTAAGATGCCCCCTCTAGCACGAGGGTTTTATCTAGGGCTTTTTGCCACAGTTTGTAAAAACGTACAATATGCATGCTTTCTACCAATTAGACTCACTTGAAGGTTAAGAAAACCTTTGAAGTAAAAAAATTTCAGATAACATCTGATTATTATGACGCTTAGGTAAATCTCGCACGCATATTGCTATAGAAAAACATTCATGGCTTTTTTGTTGAGTAACACCACTAATGCAAAACTTTTTCTTACTATTCATCGCTGCATCTATCTTGCAAGGCTGTTCAAATTTACGCTTTGATGGCGCCGAAACCAGTTCAAACCAAGGTCAACAACAAGACTCAAACACGCCTAAGCCGCAATTTATGCACTTTTACGTAGAGCAACTCACTCGGCAACTGTTGGCAACGTCCAATAATATTGATCAGAAAAAATCCATTGCTGTCGGCACAATTTTACCTTCTACCTTAAAAAGCGGAAATAATCTGCCAGCTGACCCACAATTTGGCCTACAAATACAGGAGAGCCTGCTCACTTTGGTCACACAAGCAGGATTAAGCGTAATTGAATACAAAACCATGCCCTCGATTAAAATTGGCAGTCAACATGACGTGATGTTAAGCAGAGACATTGAAACGTTAAACTCGCAAGTGAATGCAGACTATTTTCTAACCGGCACCTATACCGCAATGGAAGAGAGCACTATGGTAAACTTGAGGCTGATCGAGGTGCCATCAAACAAAGTAGTAGCGGCCGCCACAGACTACATTCCTGCAGATGCCATGTGGAGTAAAACGAAAGTCAGTTTAAAAAATAATCATATTTATCGCGCTGCCTATTAAGCCTTAATATCGACCATCAACAGCACGATTGAAAGTGTACAATTGATAAGGTTTATGTAGCAGCAATAAGCGGCATGGGTGCGCCACTGTGAAATCGAAATGCATCGTCGGGATCTTCAATCAGCTGAGTTTCTATGGAGCCAAAAAACTTAACTCGCTCACTAATATCTTGGCCGGAAATTCTATCTGCTAAGTCTAAATAATCTTGAAAATGCCGAGCTTCAGAGCGTAGTAAAGACACATAAAATTTGTTTAGTTCATCATCCAAATAGGGCGCTAATTTAGCAAAACGTTCGCAAGAACGGGCTTCTATATATGCACCACAAATTAATTTATCAATTAATGCCGCTGGCTCATGGGTACGTACATGTTTCATCATTCCTTTCGCGTATCGCCCAGCCCTGACATTCGTGTATTCAATCCCCCTAGCCGTCATAATATCTAACACCTGCTGAAAATGATGCAACTCTTCTTTTATCAGTAACACCATTTTATCCACTAAATCTGCACCAAAGCTCACATCGTCACGGGCTTTAATCGCTTTTGACAATCCAGAATGTTTGCCAGTAAAACTGCCTTCAAAATCACGTCGATAAACAAAGTCTTCATAGGGTTTTAACCAAGCCAACAAAGCCTCGCCATTGCTCTTATCAACCGCATACCGACGAATTAAGAACAAGGCTGTCTGCGCGGCTTTAAG
>NZ_JANQVQ010000122.1 GCF_030730205.1 Paraglaciecola sp. | reverse complement strand
CAAAATAATAAAAAGCAGGCTGCCTTAAGCCATGATAAGACGACTTATTGCACTAAGCCTGTGTTTAAGCCTGCAGCAATTTGCTCATGGTGCACCTGAGATATTTGCTCAAACCAAGCATGTAGCAACCGTCAGTGAGCTGAATAAGGCCTTACAACAAGCCAATCAATCCGGTGGTGACGCAGACATTGTGCTTGCCGACGGGCACTACCAAATTAATCAACGACTGCGATTCACTGGCTCTCATATTCGATTACGCTCGGTTTCTGGCAACCCGTCCTCAGTAGTTTTAAGGGGGCACGGCATGAAAAAACGCGAAAGTGGCACAGAGGTACTAGTTGACATCAGTGGCTCGAACATCACTATCTCTGGCATAACCCTGGAGCGCACAGCTAACCACCTCATCCAGGTGCGGGCAGAAGACAACGCCGATAACTTTAGTTTGTCAGATTGTGTCTTACGCGATTCCTATGAACAACTTCTAAAAGTATCTTCATCATCTGAGCAAAACGCGCCCTTTTCAGACGATGGCTTGATAGAAAATTGCTTGTTTGAATATTCTGCTGGCATTGGCCCACAATTTTACATTGGGGGAATAGATGCCCATCGTGCAAAAAACTGGCAAGTGAACAGCAATACCTTTAAAAATATCGCCAGCCCCGGTTCACATGTGGCCGAACATGCTATTCACTTTTGGCGTAAGAGCGAAAACATTACAGTAAAAAACAATACCATACAAAATTGTGACCGCGGTATCGGCTTTGGCTTGGGCGAAGATATCGCCAATCAAACCCTGGGCGGACTAATAGAAAAAAATGTGATCAGTCGCGCCAATCTAAACCATAAATTTGGTGATGTGGGTATCGCCTTGGAAGCAAGTCCTGATATTCAAGTAATCAACAATATTATCTTTTTCGAAACGTCTTACCCTAATGCCATTGAATACCGTTTTGCAGCAACCAATAACGTCATTATCAGAGACAACATTACTAACAGAGCCATAACGTCCAGAGACGGCGGTCAGGCAGTACTGATTGCTAACGAAAAAGCGAGTTTGTTTGAAGAGCTCCAGAGTAAAATTAAGTATCTGATCGAGCATTTTTAAGCTGCCGATATTCAATTAACATCGCGCGCAAATTGGTGCCCAAACACAGAGGTAAAAATACCAGCAATAAAGCCAGGTAGGTAAAACAAAAAGTTGCGCCACTGAGAAGCAGTTGAGCCAACGGGCCAACAAGCAATACGTTTTGTAATAAGTGGGCCAGATAAAGGGCAATTAAAGATAAAACCGCAGCAAAAATTAGTGCCCCGCCAATACGCCAAAAGCGCAGGGGTACGTATCGATGTAAGGCAATGCCAATAATTAAGGTTGAGGCTATGCCCACTAAAACCCTTAGTACCAGTAGTGCATGTAAGTCATGTGATACTTGCAAATAAGCGATTAAACAGCCCGCAATCAAAATTAAACTCAGCATATCAAACATAAATATGCTTCTTACCTTTCCTACTGCCGTTAACGCACTTTCTATTACTAACAGAAAACAATAATAAAAAAATAACCAGGACATAATACCTAATATTTCCCCGGCTAATTGCCACTGCACACCCAGTAATACATCAACTATGACTTGTGGGTAACTCGCCATATAGGCGGTAATAGGCACAACGATAAGAGCCACGATACACAGAGACTTACTTACCCGAACACCCAGCTCATCAGGCAAAGACTTGTAGTCTTTAAAGTTTGCCAGCAGCGGCTCTATCGCGGGGCCTAATAAGTTATGTCCGGGTAACATCGCAACATCTCTGGCCATATGATAATTACCCAGTTGCCCCACACTGAAGAATTTAGCAACGATTACCGTATCTATTTGCGAGCGGCAGTAGCCTATGATGCTTTTGCCTAGCAGCCATCGAGAAAATTGCCACTGAACAGCCACCTTATACAAACCGGGCGATGGACGAAAATGATGCACAGCATATGAGCCCACAGTAAAGACCAAGGCACCTGCGATATCGGCAATCACAAAGGCCCAATAACTTTGCCAGTTCAATGCCACCAACACCACTGTGACAAAACTCACTATGCGCTGTATCAGTGATAAATAAAAAACGCGTTTGTAGTCCAATTCTCTTTTGAGAAGTAATAATCCGGGATTTTTTAATGCGTTAATAACCAGCGCTACGGCAGCAACTTGCAGGGCGACACTCAGATGGGCCTGCTCAAAAAAACTGGCAACAAATGGCGCTATAACGAGCAAAACCGCAAACATAGCCGTTTTTAACAGAATGTCTAAGGTCCAGGCGGTATTGAGATCAGCCTCTTGCACAGTTGATTTTTGTACTATGTAAGGTTCAGATCCCGTGTGCGACAGAATATCAAATAAATGCAGCACGATAGCGATAATCGCTATCATGGCAAAGTCACTTGGTGTAAGGATACGAGCGAGTAAAAGAGTACTAAATAAGCCGATAACGCGGCTAAGAAACGTCGCTCCACTAGAAAAAGCGGCGCTGCCCAGCAGACCTTTCGCCGCTATCATGAACTAAACAGCAACTCAGCCTTTTGCACATGCGCCAGCCAGTCTAACTCAGACTCAACATGTTGGCGGCCCGCCTCACCCATTTCGAGGCAACGCGTCGGCTCGGCGAGTAATGTAGCCACTGTCGTTGCTATGTTACTGGGATCAGTACAATCAATGACGTATCCGCTTTTGTTCAGGCTCATTGTTTCTTTGGTACCGCCTGAATCACCTGCAATCACCGGTTTACCGCAGGCTTGTGCTTCCACCAGAACCATGCCAAACCCTTCAATGTCATTGCCTATGGTTCGATTTGGCAGGATAAAAATATCGCATTGTTGATAACATTGGATCATCTGGGCATCGCTGGCTTTGGTCAGAAATTGCACATGTTGTTGCATTTGCAATTCCATCACCAGGGTTTTCAAGTTAGCAAGGCAGTCCCCTCGTCCAATTATGACGTATAACAATTCCGGGAAGCGTTCTTTTAACAGGGCAGCTGCACGTATCATCATGTCTTGCCCTTTGCGCTCTTGCAACCTGCCGACCGTGATAACCACCTTACGTCCACACCATCCCATCTGTTTTTTAAAAGCGTCATCTTCTTGTGCCGGAACAAAAACTGAAGCGTCAACACCGGGATGCAGAACGTGGATTTTTTGGCTACTTGCATAACCCAGGCGCTTAACAATGTTAGCGCTGTTATGACTGTTACAAATAAGCTTGGTAGCCTGTTTACAGACCTGTCTAACCATCAAGTTGTGTTCGCGACTCGTGGCGGCAGTTTCAACGTCTTCGCCGTGTACAAAGCACAAATAGGGCGTGCCTGTTAATAGTTTAAGCAACCAGGCTGTAACGCCTTCGTGTATGACTCGTCCACAATGAATATGAGTAATGCCTTGCTGTTTGATAATGGCTCTTATTTTCTGCACTGTGCGCCAATAGAATTTAATCCCGATAAGACTTTTAAAACCCCATTCAGTGGATTTTAAAGGCATACGAATTATGTTGAGGTTGTGGCTACGATCAAATTCTGCAGCTTCAACCGTTTGATCTGCGACAATAATAAACGAATCTCTGGGTAAACGTGAATAAAGTTCCCAAAACCACCTACCACTTCCTCCAGAAAGTGGTGGAAAATTTTCAGTCAATACTAGGATCTTTCTTTTCACAATTTAGCTCTCTCAAAACGCCCTAATACATCATATTGTTTAATCGGAAATTGCTTAAAAAAAGCAGAGTCTCGACAAATA
>NZ_JANQVQ010000121.1 GCF_030730205.1 Paraglaciecola sp. | reverse complement strand
TGGGAGGCTCAGCATAGATAACAACAGAGCCGAAAGAGCCATAAAACCGTTCGTGATGGGCAGGAAGGCATGGATGTTCTCGCAAACAGCCAAAGGTGCACAGTCAAGTGCCGTGCTGTATTCGATAGTGGAGTCGGCTAAAGCCAATGGGCTGACACCCTATGATTACATTACCCATCTGCTAGCGCAATTTAGTCAGCCAGAGCCTGACATCGAAAAACTGCTACCGTGGAATGTTAATCTAGGCTAGGCGTCTTTGCCGAGACGCTTATGATAGAGGGCTGTATTACTCAATCAGGGAAGGTTGGCTAGTTTGGTTGATTTAAAATGATACTGCAATGGTCCACCCGGCGAGACTCGAATTCAAGACCTCGCCATGCGGAAAGACTCTAACATTTAGTGAGCTCACCACATTTGCCACTGAGGTTGTTATTAAGGGGTATTGAAATAAGTAGATAACATTTCACCTAATGATTCCTGATCAATAGCAAAATTACGAATACCCTCCGCTAATTTTTCGGTCGCCATTGCGTCTTGGTTGTGTTGCCAACGAAATTCACTTTCACTCATTATTTTTGGCGCGGTAAGCGCTACAAAATCGTTTATCAGTTTTTGCTCAAAATGGTCAGAAGAGTTTGACAATTCCTCTAAAAGTTGGGGGCTGATGGTAAGACGATCGCAACCTGCAAGCTCGATTATTTGACCTGTGTTCCGGAAGCTTGCTCCCATGACGACAGTGTTATAGCCATGACTTTTATAATATTTGTAAATACTACTTACCGAAATTACGCCAGGATCCTCAGACGATTCGTAAGTCAGACTAGTTTTTGCTTTGTGCCAGTCTAAGATCCTTCCAACAAACGGTGATATTAGAAACACTTTAGCTTCACAACATGCTCTAGCTTGAGCGAAAGAAAATAACAAGGTTAAATTACAATTTATTCCTTCTTTTTCAAGTGCTTCTGCTGCTTTAATGCCTTCCCACGTTGCAGCTAGTTTAATCAGTACTCTTTCTTTTTTTACACCAGCAAGCTCATACAATTTAATCAGTTTTTTCGCTTTTTCTATCGAGCCTTTCGTATCGAATGACAGGCGGGCGTCTACTTCAGTTGAAATCCTTCCCGGAATGAAATTTAATATCTCCCTACCAATATTAACGGCTAGTTTGTCTTCAGCTTCTAATATTTGAGTATGTTTATCATCAGATAAACTTTTTGCGTAGTTTACGGCGTCCTCTAATAAGTTTTTATATTTAGATAATTTTGCCGCTTTAAGTATCAATGTAGGATTAGTTGTTGCATCTTCAGGATGATACTTTTGAATTTCTTCGATATCGCCAGTGTCAGCAACAACTGTTGTGACGGTACGTAATACATCAAGTTGATTTGTCATATTTACTTCTTTTTTAATTAGTAGTTTAAAATTTGTGATTGTGTGAGTTGAAAATGGATAAATCTTTTAGTCTTAGCACATTTAAGGCTTGCTCTCTTCGCTAAGCTTAGTCAAAGCTTTAGCAACTAGATTTTCTGAAGTGAGACCAAATTTTACATATAATTGCTCTGCGCTCGCCGACGCGCCAAATTCATTTACACTTAAAACGTCGTTTTCGTCGGCCACATATCTAGTCCAACCAAATGAACTAGCCGCTTCAATCGCTAGTCGAGGTTTATCTCCTAACACTTCTTGGTGATACTCATTAGGTTGTGCATCAAATAATGACCAACATGGCAATGAGACAACTGCTACATGAACGCCTAATTTTTCAAGTTTGACTGCTGCCTCGATCGCTATGGCAACTTCTGTACCCGTTGCAATTATTGTTAGGTCTCTTGGTTTCTGCGTTTCTCGTATCAGATATCCACCTTTTGAGACTAAATTGAGAGGTGTATGGGATAGTCTGACTGCTGGAGAGTTTTGCCTTGATAACGCAAATAGTGAAGGGCCTGTTGTTTTTAAGGCTATTTGATAAGCCTCTATAGTTTCAGTTAAATCAGCCGGCCTAAAAACCTTCATACCTGGAATTGCCCTCAGGCTTGCAAGGTGTTCAACTGGTTGGTGAGTTGGACCATCTTCACCAAGTCCAATAGAATCATGTGTCATTATATACAGAACTTTTGTTTGCATCAGGGCAGATAATCGGATGGCATTCCTCATATAATCTGAAAAAACAAGAAATGTACCTCCATAGGGTATTATGCCCCCATGCAGCGACATGCCGTTCATGGTTGCTGCCATAGCAAACTCTCTAACACCATATCTGATGTACCGTCCACTTTTTCCAGGATTAAAAGTACTGTCGGTAGCCGCTGTTTGAGTCAAATTTGAACCTGTTAAATCGGCTGAGCCGCCTATGAGTTCAGGTAAGTTTTTACCAACGACTTCTAGCGCTATTTGACTTGCTTTGCGAGTTGCTAGGCTAAGGAGTTCAGTTGGTAAGTTTAGTTTTGCTGTTTCAATAACGTCATCAAAATTTGATGGGAGGTTCCCCTCCATTCGCCTCACAAAATCTTCTCGGTCGATTTGGGGCATGGTAGCAAGACTCTTTTCCCAAGTAATGCGAAGCGTCTGACTCATTGCGCCTGTTTTCCTCCAATCTTGTAATACTTCGCTTGGAATAGAAAACGGCTCTTCTACTAAATTCAAGTTAGATTTAGCTAATCTTGCTTCTTCGCTACCCAAAGGTGAACCGTGAATACCTGCGTTATTTGCTTTGGTTGGAGCCCCATATCCGATGATTGTTTTGAATAAAACAATGGAGGGTTTTGATAATTCTTGCTTTGCTTCTTGAAGCGCGCGGTCGATATCTTCAAAGTTATGGCCGTCAGCTATAATAGTATGCCATCCCATGGCTTCAAATTTTTTATTTGTGTTGTCGGTAAATGCAAGATCTGTATTCCCATCAATTGAAATACTATTCATATCATAAAGCACGTTTAGCTGGCCTAATTTAAGGTGTCCCGCCAAAGATGCAGCCTCTTGACCAACCCCTTCCATTAAACATCCATCCCCAACAAATACCCATGTCCGATGGTTACATATGTGTTCCCCAAACTCATCTCGTAGACGTTGTTCAGCCAATGCGAGACCAACTGCCATGCCTAACCCTTGACCTAGTGGACCAGTTGTTGCCTCTACACCAGGAGTGTGACCTACTTCTGGGTGCCCTGGGGTAATTGAACCTGCTTTTCGAAAGCTTTTTATGTCTTCTAATTCAACACCGTTTACTCCAATAAGATAGAGTAATGAATATAGTAACATCGCGCCATGTCCGTTGGACAAGACCACCCGATCTCGGTCGTGCCAATTCGGCGCGTCAGGATCAAATTTTAAATGATTGCGGTACAATATAGTAGCAATGTCCGCCATCCCTAAAGCAGCACCCGGATGCCCATGTCCGGCATTTTCAACCGCATCGATGACTAACCCTCTAATAGTATTTGATAATATTTGGTAATTAATTTTGTTGTTTCTCATTTGGTCTATTCCGTGAACGAGGTTTAAGTATCTTGTCTGCAAATATCATTAAATGACTTAACACATTTGATTGCTTACAAATGTGCTTTACAGTGACAGCATCTATACGCTTAATTGTAATACAATATTACCATATAATTTGTTTTATTTTTAAATTTAAACTGAAAATTTTTAACATTAGATGCACTTTGCTTTGAAATACTAGGATATCCAGCAAAATCTGGTGGCCATCAAAAGAATTTTTGATGTAACGAATTGTTCATTGCTGCTGAAGCTGAAATATCAAATATATTTTTCATCGTATAGAATTATTCACTCTTCAAACCTCTGCCAATAACATTATAAATAGACAATAAAACGGCAAGTGGTTCCTCCATTATTATTAAATAATACAACCATTATTGAGTGGTTACGGAGTTATTTAGACATTTATGCTTTTACATTCTCTTTACATTGGTATTTTAATGTTATTATAATACAATTAAGGTTTTTCGCTTGAGCAAATAATTGCGTACAAGTGATTTCAAGAAAGTAAGGGTGTTTATGTCGCGCTATGTTTTGGGGCTAGATTACGGATCAGACTCTGTCAGAGCCTTGCTGGTGGATACCAGTAACGGTAGGGAAGTCGCTGATCATATGGTGGTTTACCCACGTTGGAGTAAAGGTTTGTATTGTGAGCCGCAGCGGGATCAGTTCAGACAACATCCACAAGATTATTTAGATAGCCTTGAAGAAGTGATGGCTGGTTTGTGGTGGAAGGTACCAACTGGTATTGCCGATAAAGTCGTGGGTTTAAGTATTGATACTACGGGGTCGACGCCGGTGGCGATTAACAAACAGGGTGTGCCTTTGGCCTTGACCCCCGAGTTTAGTGAAAACCCCAATGCGATGTTTGTGTTGTGGAAAGATCACACGGCCATTAAAGAAGCGGCTGAAATAACCCAAAAAGCCACTGCCAATTCAATTAATTACATCAGTAATATGGGCGGCGTGTATTCCTCAGAATGGTATTGGGCCAAAGCCCTACATGTATTACGCAGCGATGAACAAGTTCGTAAAGCTGCCTATAGCTGGGTAGAACACTGTGATTGGTTGACCGCGGTTTTGACCGATACCACCGATCCCTCGGTATTTAAAATGGGCCGTTGTGCCGCTGGCCACAAAATTATGTGGAACGAACAGTGGGGCGGTTTTCCTCCGAATGATTTTTTTGTGGCTATCGACCCCCTACTTGATGGTTTGGTCGATACTTTAAATGCTGATACCCAGACTTCAGATCAGTTAGCAGGTAGATTGACCCAAGAATGGGCTGCCAAACTCGGTTTGCGAGTAGGCATTGCTGTGGGTTATGGCGCCTTTGATTGTCATATGGGCGCGGTTGCAGCCAATGTTAAACCCGGTGTGTTAACCAAAGTTATGGGCACCTCGACCTGCGACATTACCGTCGTTGCGCCGCAGCAATTAGCGGGTGCCAGCGTCAAAGGTATTTGTGGCCAAGTAACGGGTTCGGTTATCCCTGACATGGTGGGTTTGGAAGCAGGTCAATCGGCTTTTGGTGATTTGTATGCTTGGTTTAAAAACGTACTCAATTGGCCAATGGCAAATATTAATCTCAATATTACGGGGGTTGATGCCAATGCGGCGGTGGCGATAAAACAACATATTGAACAACAAACTTTGCAAGCCTTGTCTGACAAAGCCAGTCAGATTACACCTAAAGCCACTGATGTTGTGGCGCTTGATTGGATCAATGGCCGTCGTACTCCGGTTGCCAATCAGGGCGTGAGCATGGCTATTCAGGGTATCAAGATGGGTACTGACGCCAGCTATATTTTTAAAGCCCTAGTAGAAGCCACCGCTTTTGGTTCTAAAGCTATCACCGACTGTTTTACTGAGCAGGGTGTGCCGGTTAATTCCATCGTGGTGATAGGTGGTATTTCGAAAAAATCTGACTATGTGATGCAAACATGTGCTGACATTTGGAATTGCCAAATAGATGTACTTAAAAGTGAACAAAGCTGCGCCCTGGGTGCTGCCATATTTGCCTCTGTTGCTGCCGGCGTTTTTGCTACGGTGAGTGAAGCACAAGCCAGCTTAGCCTCGCCAGTATATAAAAGTTATCAGCCTAATCCTCAACGGGTGCCGGTGTACGAACAACTCTACGCCAAATATCAGACATTGGGCCATTATGAAAATGGGCTGGCATAAAAATGTGCTGTTATAAAAAAGGAGCTACAGCATGAAATATCGTGAGTTAAAACGCGAGGTTTATGAAGCAAATATAGAGCTGCAAACCCGTAATCTAGTGGTGTATACCTTTGGTAATGTGTCTCAAATTGATCGTGATGCAGGGGTGATTGCCATTAAACCCAGTGGAGTGTCGTACGCCGATATGAAAGCCGATGACATGGTGATAGTGGATTTAGATAACAAGATAGTTGAGGGCAGCATGCGTCCTTCTTCAGACACTAAAACTCATACTCATCTATATCGCCATTTTGCTGATATCGGTGGTGTTACTCATACCCATTCCACTTATGCCACAGCCTGGGCGCAGGCGAAATTATCTATCCCTTGTTTAGGTACTACTCACTCTGACTTTGTATTTGGTGAAATTCCTTGCACAGCAGAAATGAGTGACGAACAAATCAAACGAGATTACGAAGAAGAAACCGGGGTGCAAATTACTGACTGTTTCAAACAGCGTAGTCCTAATGAAGCACCCATGGTGATAGTGGCGGGACATGCGCCCTTTACCTGGGGCAAAGATGCTGCCAAGTCGGTATATCACGCGGTGATATTAGAAGAAATTGCCAAAATGGCCTATCTGACTCGTACCTTAAACCCAACAGGTTCGTTATTAAGTGCGGCGATTTTAAACAAACATTATCAAAGAAAACACGGTAGTGGCGCCTATTACGGCCAAAGCAACTAACCACAAATTTATTTATTACGAGGTTTAAACATTATTATGCCTACTAACAGCATTAAAAACGTCTGGTTTGTGACCGGATCACAAGATTTATACGGGCCCAAAGTCCTTGCATCCGTGGCTGAAAACAGCCAAGCCATGGTTAAAGAGTTAAATGAAACCGCAGGGTTAAACGTCAATTTGGTGTGGCAACCCACGGTGAAATCACCGGAAGAGATTTATGCGGTGTGCCAAGCGGCAAATACTGATCCTAACTGTGTGGGTCTGGTCTTATGGATGCACACCTTTTCACCCGCCAAAATGTGGATCAAAGGCTTAAATGCTTTGAGCAAGCCTTGGTTACATTTACATACTCAGTTCAACGCGGCCCTACCTTGGGCTGACATTGATATGAACTACATGAATTTGCACCAAAGTGCCCATGGTGATCGTGAATTTGGTCATATTGGCACTCGCATGCGTATCGAGCGTAAAGTGGTAGCTGGTTATTGGCGCAATAAAGACGTGCAAAAACAAATGGATGATTGGTGCCGTGCCGCCAGTGGCTGGCATGAAAGTCGTCATCTAAAGGTCGCGCGTTTTGGCGATAATATGCGTCAAGTGGCAGTCACCGAAGGTGATAAAGTCGCTGCACAAATTCAGTTTGGTTATGAAGTCAATGCCTACGGTATTCAAGATCTCGTTGATGTGGTCAATCAGGTCAGCGCCAGCGACATTAAAAACCAAATCGAATTATATAAAAATGACTACATCATCAGCGCTGATGCCTTGAATGATAGTTTTCAGTTTAAAATGTTTGAAAACGAAGCACGTCTTGAACTGGGCATGTTGAAGTTTTTAAATGACGGCAAATACAAAGCCTTTACTAACTGTTTTGAAAACCTCGCGGGCATGACGGGTTTACCCGGTTTGGCCACGCAACGTTTAATGTCACAAGGTTTTGGTTATGGCGGCGAAGGTGACTGGAAAACCTCGGCCATGGTACGAATCATGAAAGTGATGGGTGAGGGCAGAACAGGCGGCACCTCGTTTATGGAAGACTACACCTACAACTTCGCTGAGGTTGACCAAGTGTTGGGCGCTCACATGTTAGAAATTTGCCCTACTATTTCGCAAGCCAAAGCCCGTCTCGAAGTACATCGTCATACCATAGGTGTTAAATGTGATGTGGCGCGTTTGTTGTTTACCGCGTCGCCAGGCCCATCCATTAATGTTTCACCTATCGATATGGGTAATCGTTTCCGTATTATCGTGAGCGAAGCTGACACTGTTACACCTCCGGCCGAGCTACCTAAATTACCTGTGGGCGGCGCAGTGTGGGAGCCAAAACCCAACCTATCGGTTGCCTCTGCGGCTTGGATCCATGCGGGTGGTGCTCATCACTCGGCTTACAGCCAGACAGTCACCACCGACATGATCATTGATTATGCGGAAATGGCCGGAGTTGAAGCTGTGGTTATTGATGCTGATACCACTATCCGTGGCTTCAAAAACGAGTTGCGCCAAAGCGCTGCGTATTATCACCTCAATCGCGGCTTGTAAAAGCTCTTGGAAAAAGCCAATCTGCGGATTGGCTTTTTCAACGATTAAACAAGGTAAAAAATGTTAGATCTCTCTCGTTACAGCGCCATTATTTTTGATATGGATGGCACCCTAATTGATTCAATGGGCGCTCATATACAAGCCTGGCGCATGACCTGTGAACATTTTTCTTATCCCTTTGATGGAGATTTTATGCATGGTTTGGGTGGGGTACCCACGCGGCAAACCGTGGTTTTGTTAAATGAAAAGTTCAATCTTCAGCACTCGCCTGATGATGTAGCCGCCAAAAAACGTGAATTTTGGTTAACCCTAGACGATTCTCCGCGCATTATTGAACAAACCCATCAGGTACTGCAGCACTATCACGGCAAACTAAAGATGGGCATTGGTACCGGGGCAGAACGCGCACACGCTGTTGATTTACTAAATAAAACGGGGCTTGATCAATTAGTTACTACCTTGGTTACTGCCACCGATGTTACTCACGGCAAACCCCATCCCGAAACCTTTTTAACGGTCGCCCAATTATTGGGGGTAGATCCCGCTAAGTGCGTGGTGTTTGAAGATACCTTAATTGGCAAAGAAGCTGCTACTCGAGCCGGAATGGATTGTATTTTGGTGTTAGATGGACAAATTCAACTAGAGAGACAAAGTCTGCTCTAGGCTTGATTACGTGCTATTGACTGGTCCGTTTATTTTATTTTTATCAAGACTAATTAATTGCCTTACTAAATTATAAAAACCTTACTACAGGATAAATTATGTCTCAGACCTTATTAAGCAAACACCACACTAGCCCTCTTGTTTCAAAAATATTATGCATGCGTGCACTTACTGTCGCTCTGGCGGCTTTATTTCTAAGTGGTTGCAATCCTGCTGGGCAAAGTACCAGCCAGACATCAAGTGAAAAAACAGCCGTAATGGAACAAACAATGAAAAGTACAAAATTTTCCGCTACTAGCAAGCCCTATGGGCAATTAGCCGATGGTACCCAAGTGGACATGATCACCTTAAGTAATCCCAATGGCATTGAAGTGGATGTGATCAGTTACGGCGGGATTATTACGCGTTTATTAACCCCAGATGCACAAGGCCAGTTGGGCGATATCGTCTTAGGTTTTGACAATCTTGACGATTATGTGAGTGCCAGCCCCTATTTTGGCGCTTTGATTGGTCGTTATGGAAATCGTATTGCCAATGGCCGTTTTACCTTAAATGGTGAAACCTATCAACTAGATACTAATGACGGAGCTAACCATTTACACGGTGGGGTGCAAGGTTTTGACAAAAAAGTATGGGCTATGAAACCCTTTACCACAGCTAACAGCGCCGGAATTGTCTTAACCTTAAATAGCCCAGATGGCGACCAAGGTTACCCCGGTAATTTAGCCGTCGAAGTGACCTATGAACTGACTGCTGATAATCAGTTAGATATGCGCTTTAAAGCCAACACTGATAAAGCCACAGTGGTTAACTTAACCCAACACACTTATTTTAATTTGGCGGGCAAAGGCGACATTCTTGCTCACCAGATGCAAATCAATAGCGCTACTCTTACTCCCGTTGGCGCAGGTTTGATCCCTACCGGTGAATTAAGCTCGGTCGAAGGTACACCTTTTGATTTTCGTGCACCTAAAGCCATTGGCCAAGATATAGGCGCTGATGATGAGCAACTGGCTTTGGGCTTGGGTTATGACCACAACTACGTAGTAAAAGCAGCGCCAAGTGATGAACTTGTGTTAGCGGCGACAGTGAGTGAGCTGACTACTGGCCGTGTATTAGAAGTGTGGAGTGAAGAGCCCTCAGTACAGTTTTACTCGGGTAACTTTTTGGATGGTACTTTACAGGGCAAAGGCCGTACTTTTGGTTTTCGCAGCGGTTTTTGTTTAGAGCCGCAGCACAATCCAGATTCGCCTAATCAGCCACAATTCCCAAGCACCACTTTGTTGCCAGAAGATACTTATCAAACTCGCATCGTTTATCGTTTTGCGACTAAATAATGCGCATTAACAAAACTCAAACGGGAGCAATAAAGATGAAACTATGGGTCGCACTTTTATTGTCGACGTTTGTGTGTGGAACTCCGATGGCGCTCGCGGCGCCTCTGAGTAAAATCACTAGCCCAGACAATAATATTTCGGTCACCATTGATTTAGATGATGCGGGACAACTGAGTTATCAGTTGTTCCGTCAGCAACAGCCTGTGATGGAGCCTTCCGCTTTGGGGATAAGCCTGCATAACACTGATTTTACTCATGATTTGAGCTTGGTGAGCAAGTCGTCGCTGGAAACCATTCGCGAACATTATTCATTAAAAACCGGCAAAGCCAGTGAAATTGATTATGTAGCTAAAGAGCAGAGATTGCATTTCCGTAATGCGGCATCCCATCCTGTGGCATTGGTACTGCGGGTATCCAACGATGGTTTGGCCTTTCGTTATGAACTGGGTGGTGAGTCGCAAGATATACGGGTGGTGATGTCGGAGGCCAGTAGTTTTAACTTTTATGCCGACACTCAAGCCTGGTTGCAGCCTAAGTCGGTGGTTAAGTCGGGTTGGATGCAAACTAACCCTTCTTATGAAGAAAGTTATGAAATGGCCATGCCAGTCGGTACTGCCTCACCCACTCAAGCGGGTTGGATATATCCGGCCTTATTTCACTACAAAGATACTTGGATTGCTATCTCGGAAGCGGGCATGGATGGTCATTATAGTGGCACAAACCTAGCCCAAAACAGCCCAAGTGGTAATTATCAGATCCGTATGCCCCAAGCCGGCGAAGTGACCACCAATGGCGCCTTACTATCCCAAGCTAAACTGCCGTTTAATTCGCCTTGGCGGATTATCGCAGTGGGCACTTTGGCACAAGTGTATGCCTCAACCTTAGGCACCGATTTAGCCTTGCCTGAAGTTGAGGGAGACTTTGACTTTGTGAAACCCGGCATTGCAGCATGGAGTTGGGGTTTACTTAAAGATGACGCCACTGTGTATCCGGTGCAAAAAGAATTTATCGATTACGCCGCGACTATGCACTGGCCCTATGTGCTAGTGGATGCCGATTGGGATGTGAAAATTGGTTACGACAAAATTGCTGAATTAGTGCAGTATGCGGCAACTAAAAATGTGGCTCTGTTGCTGTGGTACAACTCATCAGGCGCATGGAACGACACGGTTTACACCCCAAAAAGTCGTTTATTGACTCGAGCCGATCGTCGTGCTGAGTTTGCGCGTATTCACCAAATGGGTATTCGTGGCATTAAAGTGGACTTTTTCCCTGGCGATGGCCAATCAGCCATGCATTACTATCAAGATATACTCGCCGATGCGGCGGATTTTAAGCTGATGGTTAATTTTCATGGCGCGACTTTACCCCGCGGTATGCAGCGCACTTATCCAAATTTTTTAACCTCGGAAGCCATCAAAGGTTTTGAAATGATCACCTTTGATCAAAAAACCGCCAATGCTGAAGCTAGCCACGCCACGACCATCCCTTTTACTCGCAACTTGTTTGATCCTATGGATTTTACGCCCATGGTGTTGGGTGATATTCCCAATATTGAACGCAAGACCACTAACGGTTTTCAGTTAGCACTACCGGTGATATTTACCTCTGGTATCCAGCATTTGGTCACCACGCCCGAGCAAATGTCGCAGGTCCCTGACTATGTCAAAACCTATTTGCAAAACATACCTGGTCAATGGGATGAAAGTCGCTTGTTAGATGGTATTCCCGGCAAGCTCGTGGTGATCGCCAGACGCGCAGGGAACACGTGGTATGTGGCGGCCATCAACGGTGAAGATAAGGCAAAAGCATTGCAACTGGATTTAGTCTTTATGGGCAAGCAACAGGGCAATATGCTTAGTGATGGCCCTTTGCCACGTAGCATGGTTGAGACTGACATCGACAGCAAGCAAACCGCCTTTGCCCTGCCAGCGTCGGCTGGATTTGTATTAGTTTTTAATAAATAGTAGATAGGGATCCCATGAGAAATTGCATGAAAACCTTTAGTCAGTTGGCCGTAATAACACTAATTCTTGCTGTGACTGCCTGTAGTATTAATGAGGGAAAACACGCTGAAAAAGCGGGGGCGCCACAAAAAGGCAGCTTTACTAATCCGCTGTTTCCCAATGGAGCCGATCCTTGGTTGGAATATTGGGATGGTAATTATTATCTGACCACCACTACCTGGACATCAGAATTGGTGATGCGTAAATCGCCTACCTTAGCTGGCCTTGCCACTGCGGTTCCTATTAATGTGTGGTCGGCCACCGAAGCCCAGCGTTGCTGCAATTTTTGGGCCTTTGAGTTTCACCGTTTAAAAGGACCAAAAGGCTACCGCTGGTACATGATGTATACCGCGGGTCAAGACGGTACCTTGGATCACCAGCATCTTAATGTACTCGAAAGTGCCGGTGACGACCCTATGGGCCCCTATGAATATAAAGGTGCCATGATGCCGGATGTATGGAACATCGACGGTAATTACCTGCAACTAAAAGACAAACTTTATCTGATTTACTCCCAATGGCAGGGTGATGAGCAACGTAATTTGATTGCAGAAATGGATACACCTTGGAGTCTCAAGGCGGATACCAAACACGTGGTATTAACCAGACCTGTATTAGAGTGGGAAATAAGTGAACGTAAAGTCACCGAGGGCGCTGAAATTTTGCAGCACAATGGTCGCACCTTCATGACCTACTCAGGTAGTTTTTGTGATACGCCAGACTACAAACTGGGTTTATTAGAATTGGTGGGCGATGATCCTATGGTTGCAGCCAATTGGCAAAAGTCAGAAAAACCGGTTTTTGAGCGCACCGAGACCGTGTTTGGCCCTGGCCATAATGGCTTTTTTACCTCGCCGGACGGCACAGAAGACTGGTTGGTTTATCATGCTAATGCCTTGGAAACCGAAGGTTGTGGTGCTTCACGCTCCCTGCGCGCGCAAAAGTTTACTTGGCATGAGGACGGCACGCCCAATTTTGGCAAACCCATTACACCGGGTGTGATAGTTGCCCCACCTTCTGGTGAAGATGGTCCCTTAGAAACCATAGTTCAGGGTCAGACCTATTCCTTAGTTAACGCTACATCACAAAAGTGTTTGGATGTTGGTCCGAGTTTTGCCCTACAGGGCCAGTGTGCTGCCAGTACTAACGACTGGGTGCTGGACTCAACTACAGAAGGCTTTTACCGCTTAGCTAAACGTAATAGCAGACAATTTTTAGACCTTGCCCAATGTGAGGCCAAAGAAGGCGTGAATACCCAACTCTCACCTTGGCATAATAATTATTGTCAGCAATGGCAGCTTAGAGCCGCGGACGATGGTTTAGTCACTATTACCAATCGCGCCACAGGTTTAAATTTGTCGCTGGCTAATTGCTCAAGTGACCTTGGTCACGCAGTGCAACAAAATACCAATACTGAGTGCCAACAATGGCGTTTACAGGCTACTGGTGAAATGGCGATACTCAGTCAGCAAAGTGGCAAGGCCTTATCCATCGGCCAAAGCCCAGCTGAATTTGCCAGTAATGTTGAACAAAGTGCTTGGACCAATAACACCAATCAAATCTGGCAGATGACGGCCACAGAAGCAGGTTTTATGCAGCTTAAAAACAAAAATGCGCCACATTTGTGTGTGGGCATTGCTGATAATGCTGTGGTGCCAGGCGCTAACGTTGAGTTACAGCAATGCGTGGCACCAACCGCTCAATGGCGTATGCAACCGGTTAATGGTGGTGGCTTTAATTTGATTAACCGTTATAGCAAGCAGGCGATGAACTTAGCCAATTGTGGTTTAGCGCAGGGGACTAATATCGCTCAGGCTCCTTTGCTCGATAATAACTGTCAGGTGTTTCACTTACGCGCAACTCACTAAACTCTCTGGTTAATGAGCAAAAGGAAGCCCAGCAAGTGCTGGGCTTTTTTATCTCAATGGAATAGCAAATTAGAAGGTTTAGTTAATACCTTCGCTGGTCATAATTATCCGTTTTAGGCTGCCATCGGCATTGTAGTTCAGGGCGTCGATGGCAACTGAGCGACGGAAACGTCCACCACTAGGCTGACCATTAAGCGGTGGCACAGCGCCAGTGTGGTAAATAAAATAAGACTTACCTTTGAATTCAATTATGGACTGGTGATTGGTTTCACTGTTACCCGCTATTTCATTCAGAATACCTTTATATTCCCACGGGCCGTGAATGCTTTTGCTCATGGCGTAACAGATCTTTTCTGGAAATTCACAGGCGTAAGACAAATAATAATTGTCGTCTTTTTTGTGCACCCAAGCCGCTTCGGTAAACTTGGGTAAATCTAATGTTTTAATCTCACCATCGAGTTCGATCATATTGTCTTTGAGCTTGACGTATTTAGGCATTAAGTTGCCAAAAAACATATACACATCGCCGTTTTCTTCAATGTAAATCGCCGGATCAATATCGTCCCAGTCGTTGGGAGTTTGTTTGGTCATGTCGTCAGTGACGAGAGCCTTGCCTAGGGCATCTTTAAACGGCCCTGTTGGCGAGTCGGATACGGCAACTCCGATGGCAAAACCAGGTTTGTCATCTTTATGGCGCACTGTGGTGTAAAAGTAATATTTGCCCTTTCGTTTAACCATGTGAGCCGCCCAGGCTTCACCTTTAGCCCAGCTAAAATCAGTGGCTTGCATAATAGCTCCATGGGGCGTCCAGTGTTTCATGTCTTTAGAGGAAAACACTAACCAGTCATGCATTTCAAAAAACACATTATTGTCTTTGGCTTCATCATGGCCGGTATATAAATACACGGTATCACCGTCTACCAAAGCTGCAGGATCGGCAGTAAATACATCAACAAATAATGGGTTTTGTGCGGCCACTGCACTGCTTAATAATAAGGTCGCAGCGGATAAATAAGACTTAAACATAATAATTCCTTGGTATTTCACGTTTAGTTCAACTTACTGCAGCTTGGCTGCTTGTTTACCTTGCCAGTTCATCGCTAAGTCACGGAGAGCAAGCACTAAACCTGCGGCTTGTATTGGCAAACGTAAGTCAATTGTTAAAAAAAACAATATTAATTGCATTGCTAGTTAATCTTATGTAAAAATGATTTTAAATACTATAGTAATATTGTATGACAAGATTGTTTTGTTGTAACTAGTCAATCACAGTTAATGCGATATACCCGACTCAACCTTGATAAGAATTCGGACACAACACATGAGGCAAACCAAAATGAAACTTAAAACAGCACTCTTTTTGAGTGGGATAATAGCAGTTTCAGGATGCGGTGGTTCAGGAGACGATAGTAATTCTCCTCCATCTTATACAGCACCTGGCAACCAAACCGCAGTCGATCCTAACGCGGGCATTTCCGACAGCAGCCAATACAACGATATCGGCGTACATGATCCCTCCATAGTGAAAGTTGACGGCACCTATTATGTCTTTGGCTCCCACATGGCGGCGGCTAAGTCTACTGATTTGATGGGCTGGGAATACATTTCCAATTCAGTTGCAGATACGCCCTTGTTTAATACTTATGCCTCTGAAATCGCCGAAGGCATAGCCTGGACAGATGGTTTTATTGGTAACTGGGCGGCCGATGTTATTCAGGCGCCAAACGGCAAGTTTTGGTTTTATTACAATCACTGTGGTCAAGACAACCCTGACACTCCTGAGTTTGATGAGGTGTGCTGGAACCGTTCTTATTTAGGATTAGCTGTCTCTGATTCGGTTGAGGGCCCTTATACCAATCAAGGTGTGTTTTTACGCTCAGGGTATCGTGCGGGAGAATTAGACACTTATCCGGTGGATGGTGTGACTGCTTACAATCCTGCGGTACACCCTAATGCCATCGACCCCGCTGCATTTTACGATAAAAACGGCAATTTGTGGATGGTTTACGGTTCGTATTCTGGTGGAATTTTTGTATTAGCCATGGACGAAACCACGGGCATGCCAGAAGCCGGACAAGGTTATGGCAAACATTTAGTGGGGGGTAACTACAACGCCATTGAAGGTAGTTTTGTTATTTATAGCCCAGACAGTGATTATTATTATTTGTTTTGGTCTGACGCGGGTTTTGCCGCTGATGGTGGTTACAACATTCGCGTAGCGCGTTCCCGCACTCCCGATGGCCCTTATTTAGATGCCGCAGGCAATGACATGGTTAATGCCACTGTCGCCAACGAAATGGGTAACAAAATGTTGGGTAGTCATTTATGGGCCTCTGCCTTTGGCGATCCATCAGCTCAATATGGTTACAACGCACCCGGTCATAATTCGGCTTCATATGATGAGCAACTAGGTAAATATTTGCTGTTTACCCATACTCGTTTTCCACAAGAGGAAGGCCGTTACGACAATATTGAAGCTCACTCTGTGCGTGTGCACGAAATGTGGCTCAATAAAGACCAGTGGCTGGTGGTTTCCCCTCATCGTTATGCGCCAGTAGACGGTGATAATGTGGTTGACCCTGCAGATTTAGCCGGTGACTACCGCCTGATCTTGCAAGGTAAAGACAGTAATGGTGATGAACATCAGTCGGTGTATGTGTCGCTAACTAATCAAGGCCGTTATATACAGGGTGATTTGAGTGGCGTGTATAAACTCTACAGTGATGAGCCCGGCAGAATTCGCCTTTCTATTGATGATGATACGAGCTACGAAGCCGTGGCTAAGTGGCAATGGAATGTAGAAGATCAACGTTTTGAAGTGGTTATTTCAGGTCTGAGTAACACCGGTGAATCCTTGCTGGCAGCTAAGTTGCCCACAAAGTCGGTGGCGC
>NZ_JANQVQ010000120.1 GCF_030730205.1 Paraglaciecola sp. | reverse complement strand
GTTTTGATACTACAACTGTGTTACCGACCGAGATTGGCGTTGTAGATCTGGGCGCAGCTGGTGCAACAGATGCCGACCGCTATGGCTTGGTATTAGCACTGTTGTCGCAACTCGACGCCGACAATACTGGCAAAGATATGGCGATGTTAATCGCGGATATTGCGGCTGATTTAGCGGATGGCTCGTTTTCACAGGCGTTACTAGATGCCTTTGAAACAGCTCAGATAAATTTACAAACGGTGTCAGTTATCGCCAATGCCGTTAATCCATCTTTGCTTGATGTGATTGGCTCGGCAATTGGATACAACAACACCCCTGTCGCGGCCATTATTGAAGGGATGTTGAGCGGAACCATTCAAAATACCGCCACAGAGCCGTTGACGGGTTCAGTCACGGTGATTGATCCTAACTTTGGCGAAGATGAAATTGTGGCGCAAAATGCCATGCTGCTCGACTTTGGTACCTTTAGTATCAATGCGCAAGGTAATTGGTCATATACCGTTGATGTTAACAACGAAACGGTCGCAAGCCTGGAGCTTGGTAACTCTGTGAATGATACGGTGACTATCACATCGCTTGACGGAACCACTGCCGACATCGTCATTCGCATTGCTGCGCTGACGCAGTTAGTAAAGATTTCAGATACTGGCAATGACACGGGTGAAATTAGATTTAGTGTCAATAATTTACGTAAAGGTAAACTCAGTGCTGCGTTTGCCAAAGATGAAACTTTGGGCAGTGATGGCAATATTAAAGATGCCTACATTACACTGTATGGCTCTTCTGGTAGCTCAAGTGAGGCGTTGATTGATTTGCGAATTCAAGGCTCGCAAACAGACGCTAATGGCATGCCGATCGCCCCTCGCTTCTTGGTCAGAAACACAGAAAGTGCCGCTTATCCCGGTGTGATCGTTACTGCCCCTTTTGTTGAAGGGCAATTTTATACTGTTGAGATTACCTGGGATTTGGATGCCGCTGAGCAATTAACCCTGACCATTAACGATGAAGTTATTGGTGGAGGGTCTTTCACTACTGCGGCGGTAGTTGATCCCGATTTCGTTAATATTGAGCAGTGGTTTGCCGATGGTATTAAGGCCGTTCAATTTAGATTGGGTGACAATGACAGAACGATCCCTTTTGGATCCTTTTATGTCGACGATATCGCCGTCTATTCAGACGTTACGGGCACCACCAGCGTATTTGCCGATGATTTTGAAAGCTACGCCGAGGGTGAAACCCTGGATGGTGTTGGCAGTCGTTATAACTTAGCGATCTATTCAGAAGTTGTGGTATTTGATGTTGGCGATGGTACTAGCGAACCGACACCAGCAGCCTTCTTTGACTTAACCGCGACCCTTCCAAGTAATGCTACTGCAGCACTGACCGGAACCGTTACTGTTGTTGATCCGGATGAAGGTGAAGCTTTTATTATGCCTGCATCGTTCCGCAGCACCTTTGGCGAATTCGCCATTATGGAAGACGGGGCTTGGACTTACTTGCTTGATACAAGCAACGCCGTTATTGCTGCGCTGGTAAGCGGTGAGCGCGAAACGGATACGATCACGATTGAATCTGTTGACGGTACAACCGCTGAGCTGGTGATTACCATCACTGGTGTGGGCGGCGATACAGGTGGCGCCAATAATGTCGCAGTCATTGTTGATACCGATCCAAGTGATACCGGAGAGCTTCGTTATGCGCTTGGGAGCGATGGCCCACTTGCGCAAGGTCGAATTACGGTATCTGTTAAGCGTTTAGATGATGAATTAGGCGATGGTGATGCGTTTATCACGCTATTCAATTCTGCCACCAATAATGATGGGGCGATTTTAGATCTACGTATTAAAGATGATAGCTTTGAGGTTCGCAGCCCAAGTGGTGTCGATACGTCGGCGGCCACGGTATTGTTAGATACCTTCATGGATGTTGTTATCACCTGGGAATATCCAAATGGTAACTTAGAGGTAACGCCATTGGTTACGGTTGAAGTCGATGGTGTCAGTTTTGTGGCCGAAGGCTTTACCCCAGACAATAATGCTATAGGTGGTGTGACTCACGTGTCGTTCCGGTTTGGTGACAATAGTGGAGTACGGGCAGAGACAGGTAAATTTACTGTTGATGACTTATTCATTTACTCTGACACGGCTGGAACCAATGTCGTGTTTTCTGACGACTTTGAGTCATACATTGATGGTGATTCTCTCGACACGGACAACCCTGCATCACCCTATAACTCAGCAACGTCTGAAGCAAGTGTTGAGTCTGTGGGTGACGCTGGTGGACCCGGTACACCGGGCAATAAGATTGCAGAAATACGTGATACCGATGCCTCTGACACCGGAGAGTTAAGATACGCACTTGGGGATAATGGTCCTCTGGCACAAGGACGGATTACGGCATCTGTTAAGCGGTTAGATGATGAATTAGGTGATGGTGATGCGTTTATCACGCTATTCAATTCTGCAACCAATAACGATGGCGCGATTTTAGATTTGCGTATTAAAGATGATAGCTTTGAAGTTCGCAGCCCGGGTGGTGTTGATACGTCGGCGGCCACCGTAGTGTTAGATACCTTCATGGATGTTGTTATCACCTGGGAATATCCAAATGGTAACTTAGAGGTTACGCCATTGGTTACGGTTGAAGTTGATGGCGTCAGTTTTGTGGCTGAAGGCTTTACCCCCGATAACAATGCTATAGGTGGGGTGACTCACGTGTCGTTCCGGTTTGGTGACAATAGTGGTGTACGAGCCGAGACAGGTATATTTAGTGTTGATGACATAGTGATATTCGCCGACAAGGCGGGAACCAGTGTGGTGTTTTCAGACGACTTCGAAACCTATGAAGAGGGTGATTCGCTGGATGCTGACAACGCTGTGTCACCTTATAACTCAGCAACGTCTGAGGCTATCGTAGCGGTTGAATAACCCCTTTTATCCTCTGCTGCGTAATCGCTCAGAGATAAAAGGAGTCAAGGTGAGAGGGGCGGGAGTGATCCCGCCTCGTATTTTATTGGCTATTCACTGCCAGAGTATCCAATGTGACTGTTTTTTATGTTATAGAACGTTGCCTGGACAAATTCTTCGGGGTTGCTTGAATTGTTACCGTTATAAACGCCAACTTTGAAATAATGGTACTGACCATCCTCATTATACAGACTGTCAGACATATCATAATGCGACACCACATCGGCCTTACCTTCACGGCTGATTGTGACTGTGAGTAAGTTGACATTGACGCTGATGTGGTAACTAAAAACCTCATTCAGGGCGATACCCTCTACTGGGTTTGCAGCGGTGTTGCTGCGAGAGCCAATCATGTCGACATAAGTTTCAAAGTTGTCACCGTCGCTGTCTTTAACCCGGCTCTCATGCGCGAAATAGATGGCGCCGCGATCGTTTCCTGGCAGTTTCCGGTAATATAAGCGCACAGGCTCATCGTCATTGGCGTGGATTTGACCAATGATTACCCGGCCAATCTGATAATTTTCACCAGTGGTGGTAACCTGATTGACCGCCATTGTTACCCTCAGTTCACCGTCGAAGCCAGCTGCATTATTTTTTCCCTGCGCTGATGCACTGCCAAACACCCAGTTATTTTTATTCACACCCTGAGTGCTGATTCTAAGGTCGCCACGGCGTAACATTTCCCGTAGTTCAACCCTTACATAACTGGTATTGGCAGAGGTTTTAAAGCCATAACTGGGAGAGCGCATCACAATGCCGCCATCAGATGAGGCATGAAAAAACTCAGAATTAGTATAACCGTCTGCAAGGTCTGTTTCCGAAATGGAGTCGGCAGTGCCACTATTGTCCTCATCAGTAGGGATACTCAGGTACCAGTCTATCAACTCAATACCCAATT
>NZ_JANQVQ010000119.1 GCF_030730205.1 Paraglaciecola sp. | reverse complement strand
TGTTATTACAAATACAGTTAATTTATGCGAATGAATACAGTGAAATTGGTTTACCCGTTTCCCGTATTTTTACCATGCAAGAGCATGGTGGTAGTGATCAAAATTGGTGCGTTATTCAAGCTAAAAATGGCCTTATGTACGTCGGTACTGGTACTGGCATCACAGAGTGGGACGGAGAACAATGGCAAAAATATTTAACGCCCAATAGTACTCGAGTACGCGCTCTATTACAGTGGCAGGACGGTGGTTTGTATGTCGGAACGATTGATGATTTGGGTGTTTATCGGCCAGATGAACATGGTCGTTTGACCTACACCTCATTAATTTCTGATTGGACGCCCGAGCAACGCCAGTTCGGAGAAATTTGGTCCATCGCCGCGAATAAACACGGCGTGGCTTTTATCAGCAACCAAAATGTGTATTTTTGGGATGGTAATCGTGTACATATTATTAATGAACTGTCGGGCGGCAAACACCGAATTTTTGCTCTTGATGATGGTTTTATGTTTAAAACAGCAAATCAGCCTTTTATTTCTCATCTGAGCATTGATGACTCGTCTGTATCGCTAGCATTTACTCAACGCATCACCGAATATCGCATAGCGCCAGAGGCCTATGTACGTCAGATTTTTTACAACAAAGCGGGAAAGTTGGTGGTGGTAACCGCTAGTCACGGCATATACCAGCAACGGGCGGAGCAATTAACCAAAATACTTAACGCAGAGCAACTGGGTAAAGACGTCCATCTTTATCATGCTATTCAAGCATCAGATGGGTATTACTACTTAGTTTCTTTGCGCAGTGGAATATTTATCCTCAATGAACAACTTGAGCTTTTGCGCCATTATCAAGAAGGAGACAATCTCGGTACAGATAGCTGGTATAGCGTAATAGAAGACGACTACCATGATATTTGGCTGGCCGGAACGCCGAACATTGTAAAGTTTGTGCCTCCGCACAAATACAGTATTTATCGAGTAGGTAATAGCGCCACCATTATTGACCGACTCAGCTCGGTCAATGGCAAAGTTGTCGCAGCGGGTGATGGACTTTTTCAGCTTGAACAACAATCGCAAAGTTTAGCCCCGGCTCGTTTTGAAGCCCTAATAGCCAGCAAAAGCATTAATTTTGATGTACTCGAATACCATGGCTACCTTTTGTATTCAGGTCAAGGTGGTGTATTCGCCCGTCCACTCAACTCGACTGAAGTACAATTTGCTAATATTTTGCCCATCAGTTTGGCATACGCCCTTGCTGTTGATCCTGTCAGCGATACGATATTTGTGACAAGTTATCAGGGCTTATTTCATCTTGAATTAAGGGAAGGGCAGTGGCGCAGCAAACAGATTGAACAGACCCAAGATTCTCTCGAATTTATCGAAATTGAAGAAAGCGGTGTGGTATGGGCTGGCACTCCCAATCAAAAGTTGTATCGCATTGAAAATGCGCAATTTACTGACAAACCGTTAACTATAAGACAGTTTACTGCTGAAAATGGCTTGGCTGCGGGTAATGTCATGCCATTTAAACTCGGCTCAAAACTTGTAATTGGCACTGGTGATGGCGCTATGGTTTACCAGCAAAATAGTCCAGCCAGTTTACAATTTATGTCGACTTTACCTTCGATTTTTACTACTAAAGGCCAAGATATATTTCGACTTTACCAAGACGAAAAGCAACGCCTTTGGTATCGAATTGCACAAGCTACGGGATATATAACACAAACTGATCAGGGCAAGTGGCATCGTCATGATTCACTTTTTAAACCTTTTGCTGCCAATGGATTTAAAGATTTTTTAAGTCGAGGTGACAACACAGTGTGGTTCGCCCAAGGCTCCGGCGAAGTGTATCGCGCCAATATCGAACTGACTGAAAGAGAAGCGCCGTCTGCCCAGTTACATATCCGTAAAGTGCTCTATCTAGACAATAAAATCGAGCTATACGGCGGCCTGCTTGAGCAAGCGAGCTTAGCGCGAATATCCCAGAAAAATAATTCTATTCGTATTTATTTTGCCTTAAGTAATGCAAATATATTAAAGGCCACCGCCTATCGCCATCGGTTATTGGGCAGTGGTCAAGATCGTTGGAGTGACTGGAGTGACGAGCACAATAAGGACTTCACTTTGTTGGCCGGTGGCGACTATGACTTTCAGCTTGAAGCCCGCGATCCCTGGGGTAAAATTTACACATCAAGTCTGCCATTTTCAGTGGCGTATCCTTGGTATTTCAGCCCATTAGCGTGGTTCGTTTATGGAGTGCTGTTATTGATGTTGTTGACCCTTAGTGGCTGGCTGACTCAGCGTTGGCGCACCGCTAGTTTACGCCAGCGTAACTTACTTCTTGAAAACACAGTGGCTCAGCGCACCCAAGAAATTAAACAAAAAGTGGATGAGTTAGAACAGCAACAGGTATTGAAAGAGCGCTTTTTTAACAATGTAAGTCACGAATTTCGTACCCCACTTACTTTGACTATTGCGCCTTTGCAAAGCGTTTTACATGAAAATCCGCTGCTTGATATAGCACTCGCCTCTCCAATCAACACCGCTTTACGAAATGCCAAAAAAATGCTCGATTTGGTCGGGCATATTCTGGATATTAATCGCTTAAATATAGGGCAATTTCCTTTGAGAATTGGTCAATACGATGTGGCTGAATTAATCAACCAAATTGTAATGCGTTTTGAAAATTGGGCAGCAGAGCAGGGGCAAACGTTGTTGGTTGAAAACTGTGAGAACCCCGTCATGGTGTTTTTCGATCGCGACCAATTGGATAAATGTATCGCCAACTTATTGTCAAACGCAATTAAATATAGTGGTGCAAACAGCCATATTACCGTGAGTCTGAAAGAGCAAGCCCATCAAGTCGGTATCGCTGTCAGTGACAACGGTACCGGTATAGATCTTGAGCAGCAAACCCGAATATTTGAACGCTATTTTCAAGGACAAAAGTCCGAACATGTGAGTCAGCCCGGTACGGGTTTGGGCTTGGCATTAGTAAAAGAATTAATTGAACTTCATCATGGCCAAGTCACTCTCGATAGCCAAGTGGATAACGGCTGCTGTTTTACCTTGTGGTTAAAACGTGGTGCTGAGCATTTTAAGCCCACTCAACTAATTGAACACATCGCTATTTTGCCAAGTGTTGCGGCCTTTGGTGACTCTTCCGAGATTCAAACACAATCTTCGTCGCCTAACGAACAGGACGATACCGATATTACTACCGTGTTGGTGGTGGATGATAATATCGAGCTACGTCAATTTATTGCGTTAAAACTATCAGGTTACTACCGTATTATTCAGGCATGTAATGGTGAAGAGGGCCTAGCAAAAGCTAGGGCTCTTTTACCTGATTTGATCATATCAGATGTAATGATGCCTAAAATGGACGGTATTACCATGTTGAGCGAGCTTCGAAAAAATAAATTCACCAACACGATCCCTTTGATTTTACTCAGTGCTAAGGCGGCTAAACGTGATGCCGTTGAGGGCTTGCAATCGGGGGCAGATGACTACTTAACTAAACCTTTCGATACATCGGAACTCATCGCACGTGTCGACGGTTTAATTAAAACACGTAAGATGATCCGCCAAAAACTACAAAGTGAACTGACTGAAGCGAGAATTCAAACAATCGAAGTCAATCCATTTTCACTTAAAATGCGCACAAAAGTCCTCGCACAGTTAACTGACTCCGCGTTTTCTATTGACCAATTAGCTGAGTCAATGGCAATGAGTCGCCGTTCACTAAGTCGTAAGTGTCAGGAAGAATGTCAGCAAACAGTGAGTCAATTCATCACGGAAATACGCATGCAAACTGCACTTAAATTAATCAATGAAAATCAACTTAGTTTAAGTGAAATCGCCTACGGTACTGGTTATGAAAGTTTGTC
>NZ_JANQVQ010000118.1 GCF_030730205.1 Paraglaciecola sp. | reverse complement strand
ATTATCTTTTAAATATTGATCTCGATAAGGGCCTTGTGGTCTGATTTACCCCTCTATGGTTTTTTTGTAAGGTTTCGTTTTGAACGACCCTATTATCCCTCTCGTCGCTGTTGGTTTAATCTCAATAGCATGTCAATTTTTTGCATACAAAATTAAACTTCCAGCTATATTGCCTCTCCTCGTAGTCGGCATAATAGTTGGACCTGTTACCGGTATGCTAGATGCCGATGCTCTATTTGGTGAGCTTTTATTTCCCATCGTTTCCCTCTCTGTTGCCATTATATTATTCGAAGGTGCCCTAACCTTAAAATTTGAAGATTTGAGCGGGCATGGCTCTATGGTGCGCAACCTCTGCACCATTGGTGTACTTATTACGTGGGGTATTGTTGCGCCAGTGGCTCACTATGCTCTAGGCATGTCGTGGGAACTGGCCTTTTTATTTGGCGCAATTGTTACGGTAACAGGACCTACTGTTATTATCCCAATGTTAAGAACGGTCAGACCCAGCAGTAAAATCTCAAATATCTTACGCTGGGAAGGCATCGTCATCGATCCAATCGGCGCACTACTGGCCGTATTAGTTTTTGAATTTTTAGTAGCAACGCAAGACCCATTGAGTCATACCCTCTATGCCTTTGGCGCGACTTTAGCGGTTGGATTTGGCATCGGCGCTTCTATGGGTTATTTAATGGGAAAAATGCTACGGAATAATTGGCTGCCCCATTATTTAATTAATACCGCGGTATTAACGCTAATGTTAGGCGCATTTGCCGGTTCTAATTTGTTGGCTCACGAATCGGGATTACTAACAGTAACCATAATGGGTATGTTTCTGGCTAATATGCGGGACGTTGATGTTGACGATATACTTGAGTTTAAGGAAACCCTCAGTGTGCTGTTAATTTCAGGGCTGTTTATTTTACTCGCCTCGCGTATCAGCCTCGATTCTCTGATTCACGTGGGCTGGGGCTCTATTTTTGTATTAATTGCCATTATGTTTGTCGCACGCCCCATATCAGTATTTGTTTCATCGATAGGGACTGGTCTGAAATTTAGAGAATTAGCCTTACTGAGTTGGATTGCCCCCAGAGGTATTGTTGCGGCAGCCGTATCCGCTTTATTTGCTTTGAAACTTGAAGCACTCGATTATGGCCAAGTTGACCTGTTGGTGCCAATGGTCTTTTTGGTGATCATCACCACCGTTGTCATCCAAAGCTTAAGTTCGGTGCAAGTAGCCAAATACTTGAAAATGCGCTCACCTGCACCAAATGGTTTTCTGATTTTTGGCGCTGGCATGTTTAGCCGCATGTTTGCCAAAGAATTACGGGCTTATGATGTGCCCGTGTTATTAGCTGACACTAACTGGGATGCATTACGCTTAGCAAGAATGGATAATATTACTACCTACTTTGGTAATCCAATGTCAGATCATGCCTCACGCAAGCTTGATTTAACGGCATACCGTAAAGTCTTGATCATGTCGCCTTACAAACAACTTAACCCTATGCTCACTTATCACTTTGAATATGAACTGGGTAAAGGTACGGTGCTGGGATTAAGTAACAATGAACAACAACAACGACCCAGTCACCAAGTGTCAGGCTCCTACACTAAAAATTTAGGTTTATTTGATGATGGTGTGACTTACGGAAAACTCGCTAGCTGGGCAACCAAAGGCGCTAAAATTAAAACCACCCGACTGTCTGAAGAGTTCAACTTTGAAGCGTATCAGCAAGAGTATGGTGAACGCGCACTGAAATTAGCCGCGATTGATACTCAAGGTCGCGTACAGTTGTTTACCACAAATAGTGCAATTAAACCCAAGGCTGATTGGCGCATTATGAGTCTGATCACGGCGGAGAAAAAAGTAGAAGAGCTTACCTTGGAGGAACGTCAATCTAAAAAGCGTGATGAAAAGGCAATTTCCGCAGATGAGGCCCCAGCCAGTAAAGCGTGAATTACTGAGAATTAATGGTGCTTAACCCTAAAAAATAGGAAGAACAAGTTGATGATACATAGTCGTACTTTGCGAGTTATTACCCTTTTTGGCTTAGCAGCAAGTGCCGCTATGACACACCATGCGGCCTTGGCCCGGCCGGATGCGTCTGAAGTTTATCAGCGCCCTAACCTTCCTTTGCGTCCAGCCCATACCTATTCAATCGTGGCCCGCGATCCAGCAAGCGGCCAATTAGGTGCGGCGGTGCAATCTCATTGGTTTTCAGTGGGAGCAGATGTAATTTGGGCCCAACCTGGCGTCGGTGCAGTCGCGACCCAGAGCTTTATTGAGGTGAGCTATGGACCACTTGGTTTAGCAATGATGGAATCAGGCAACACCGCCCCACAAACTCTTACATCTTTATTAGCTAAGGATGAACATAAAAATGTTCGTCAAATTGGCATGATAGACGCCAAAGGAAACACAGCCGTACATACGGGCGAGCTTGCCATCACCGCTCATTGTCATCTCGTAGGGGAAGACTTCACTGTGCAGGCTAATTTAATGGAAAAAGACACGGTGTGTGCTGCCATGGCGGCGGCCTTTACCGCTAATGCAAACGAAGACCTAGCTGGGCGTATGATGGCAGCTTTGCAAGCAGCACAGCAAGAAGGTGGTGATATTCGAGGGAAACAATCAGCAGCGATGTTAGTGGTAGAAGGAGAAAAAGGCACGCCTGTTTGGCAAGGCAGACTCGTAGATTTACGAGTTGAAGATAACGCTGATCCTATTAGCGAGCTAAGCCGATTATTACACGTGTCGCGCACTTACAGCAAAATGACTGAGGGCGATGACTTCATGACCTTAGGCAAAATAGATGAAGCCCTAGCGGCCTACGCAACTGCTGAAAGCATGATGCCTGACAACCACGAAGCGATTTTTTGGCATGCCGCTACACTTGCAGCAGTTGACCGAGTAGAAGAGAGTCTACCGCTGTTTAAAAAGGCTTTTGCTTTACACCCAGCATGGAAAACATTGGTTCCGCGCTTACCGGCTTCTGAATTGTTACCTGATGATCCTAAGATAATTAACAGAATACTTGCAGTTAAATAAACCCTTATCTAAGGTGAATGAAATAACAAAGGTCAACATCAAGCATGTACACTCATCTGCATTATCGAGATAAATATGGCAGTTATGAACTCAGTATCGAGAACGGCATTATTTGTGCCGTGATCCAAGGTGCAATCGGTGAAAGTTTTTCTCGGCGTTATAACCATGATTTTTGCTCCCTGATCGATAATTTAGGCAAAGACAAATGGGGCCATTACGGCGACTTTCGTTTATGCGAAGCGCTTACACCTGAAGCAAAACATTTGTCTGTAGAACTTCACAAGTACGCCTTACAAAAAGGCTGTGTCGTGTCAGCATTCCAAATTAATTCATCTTTACTAGTAAGCCAAGTTGATAATGTTAGAAAAACATCTGCTATTAACACCAGTGTGACGCAAAAAAGCTTCACCACTAAAGCAGAATGTTTTGACTATATTGAACGGCAGTTGACACTCGCCACAAGGCCTATTCCGTAAGAGATTCAAACGCCTGCTGTTTTGCTTGATTAATCATAATTAATAATTCCGCCGCAGCCCTAGCATCTGCCAATGCCCTATGATGATTGGTTAATTCGATATCCAACTCGCGGCACAGTTTTCCTAATGAATAAGATGCCTTACCCGGAAAATGCTTTCGCATTTCACGTACGGTGCACATTTTGGGCATACTAAAAGGTCTAGCAAGTCGTTCATATTCTAATTTAAAAAAACCATAATCAAAGTTTACGTTATGTGCGACAAAAATAGCGCCTTGCATAAAGCATTCAAGTTCATCAACTACCTCACAAAATAAGGGGGCATCCGCTACCATGTCGTTACTGATACCCGTTAGCTGGGTAATAAATTTAGGAATATGGCGCTGTGGATTAACTAAGCTAGACCAGCTATCAACCACCTCGCCATCCACCACCTTAACCGCGCCAATCTCAGTAATACGATGACCACCAGTCTTGCCACCCGTTGTTTCAACATCGATGACTACATAAGCTTGCTGAGGATCGACGGCCCAATTTACCCGGCAAATAGCCACATCAAAGCCCGCTTGCTGCAACGCTTTCATCGTCACCAATTGATTAGGCCTGATAACATCCCCTTGTGCTTTTACTTCTTCAAAACGCAACTGGCCATTATCAATGATCATTATATCCGGATACCCGTCTTTGTACTGGGCATAGTCTTTTGCCATGGCACGTAATTGAGCTATCACAGCAGCAGGCGGAGCAGCGAATAAAAACTGGCTCAATATCGCTAATAATTTGCTATGCCAGCGAAACATACCATTAGGTTGTCCGTAATATTGCGCCGCTACTTTAGCCAAGTAACTCAGAGCTTTTTGGGGTTCATTCAGTAACGGTAACTTGCTCTCAAGTAAAGGGCCTAGGGTGGCATATATGCGGTTTTCACGCACCGATGCAGGACGTCGGTCGAATTCACAAGCAATGGCTTGCTCATCTTTTTGAAATAATTCAGTCCAAAAAAACAAGCCAAACAAACTCGTAAATAGTCGATTCTCTGTACGAATTGCTACCATATTTCGTTGCTGATAATACGCTTTAACCCCCTTTTCTGGACTGTCGCGAAATATTTCATCAAGCCAGATTTGCTGAGTACTTTCGCGTAACAGCTGGGTTAACTTGCTGACCTTTGCCTGTTGATATTTACGCTGATAAAAGTCCTCGGCAAAAGCGCACAATTTAGCATCTTTACTTTCGTGTAAAATCCGCTCTAAATCCTGTTTAACCTCTTCTTTAGCACCCAATTTATACTTTTCTCGTAGGTACTTTTCTCGTGCTTTACTCAATTGTGACTGACTAAAAAACCCTAGAGCAGATTCCACATCGTCTTTTAGTAGACGTTTCCCCAATTCATAAAATAAAGCGTCCGCGAAACGCTGCGCTATTTCACCACGAGGTGGCAATACTGCACGTTTTGCCCACAAGATAATATCAGGCTGCTGGATTGGCTCGCTTTTGATGGCCTGCAATTTTTGTGCGTAAATAAACGCATCCAAAGCGTCTGCTCGCTGAGTGAAACGGGCGGTCAGTTCCCCTTTATTGTCTCGTGTTTTTAACACGCCCATATCCCGCATTGAAAACTTATCTAAGCCACTGCTTAGCTCACCAAAATATAAAAAAAGTAAATAGTGCCAAGTTTCAGTAAAACATTTCACCCTAAACGACTGTGCGAAAGATGAGGTAATAACCGATTCAAGCTGCGGATTTTCAAGCGCTAATTTAATTAATTGCGGTTTTGTATAGGAGGCTGGAAAACTCATATTGAGTTGCTTAGTCAAACAATTTGTTAATTGCACTTTGCTCAAGGTATCGAGCCACTTTGCATAGTCAGCTTGATTTAAAGGTCGTAAGAATTTTGCGTTGACTAAATGATCAATTTGACCTTGGTTGTCATTAATTTCCTCGTACTTGAGTTTATAACGATCAAGGATTGCACCCCGGCGGTTAATAACTCGAACTAACATGCATAAGGTGTCGTGCTCTAAAGCGTGTACTTTTTTAATAAAATCGACATGAACATCAGTCAGTAAATCTAGGCAATATTGCTCAATGTAGGCAATAAATTCGTTGAAATGATCTAGGTAATATTTCGTAGGTAATGTGCGCACAGGTATCTCAAGCTAATTATCTGTTTTGCGGTAAACACGGGCAGCTGACTTTGCTGAAAAAACACTCGATTTTTTTGCAGGTAAGCTAGTCGTTTTATACAGTAGTTTATACAGTATAAATGTCAGCAGGATCAAGTTAAAAAGGGCTTACAAAACGAGAAAATAAACTCAGACATGTTTTAGGACTTAATAAAAAACCGACATATACTCACATACATGTCGGTCAAGACCCCTAGCACGTAGTCGACGCACCTAATCGACTACCAGTTTAGATCATCCGGAATTTGATAATCAGCATACCAATCATCGTCTTCACTGCTCTTTTGATCTTCAGCACTGATCGTATCGGAGCGATAAACCACCACCAAAGGATCACGTTCCGCTATTTTATCGGCCACCGGCATGGGTACTAATTCGTAAGCTTGTTCATATTTTACGATGGCAAGTTTACCTTGTGAGATGTGTTTTTGAGTCTCTGTACCGACATACATGCGTTTTATGAGCGTACCGTCAGTAAAATTGCACACGACATCCGCTTTGCCTCTTGGCTGTTTGTTTACCTCTATCAACTGCTTTATTTGCGCGACAATGGCCTTCTTTTCAGCCTCAAGTTTTGTTTGTTGATTGAGTTCACGATCTTTGGCTTTTTTAGCTTCGATTGCTTCTGCGGCAGCTAACTTAGCTTCGTCACTTTCGACAACTTTGTGGCGTTGCTGAGCTTTGGCTTGTTTGTGTTTTTGCTGCTTAACTTGTTTAACCTTTTTTTTATCGGTTAAACCTGCTTTAAGCAACTGTTCTTGTAGTGATAGTGCCATTTTTATTACCAGCGTTATTCATAAAAAAGCCCGATAGCAGAGCTATCGAGCATGGTGAGATTCTCAACTAATTCGATTATCTTAAGATGACTTTTTACGTTTGTCTTCCGCTTTCCATTTTTTACCGTCATACCATGAAGACCACCCGGTAGCCTTGCCCTCTGCATTTTCTGACATGACATACTGTTGTTTCGTTTTACGACTGTAGCGTACTAAGGTTGCATTACCATCGGGATCTTTTGCTGGCGCGTCAGCCAGGTAATAGAATTTTTCAGATAGTCTGTCTCTAAATCTTGCTAACTCATGAACAAAAGGCGCACGGGTTTCCCGTGACTTTGGAAAATTATGAGCCGCTAAAAAGATCCCAGCTGCACCATCACGTAATACAAAATGTGCATCTGATTTTTCGCAAATTAACTCTGGTAAATCAACAGGATCTTCCTTGGGTGGCGCGGCTTCACCATTTCGCAGTAATTTCCGCGTATTTTTACACTCTTCATTGGTACAGCCAAAGTACTTACCAAAACGACCATTTTTCAATTCCATGTTAGCGCCGCACTTGTCACACTCTAACAGTGGTCCTTCATAGCCTTTGATTTTGAAGGTACCTTCTTCAACATATACGCCTTCGCATGTAGGCGTGTTGCCACACACGTGCAACTTGCGGCCTTCATCAACCAAGTAACTGTCCATTGCCGTTCCGCAAATACCACAACGGCGTTTTGCTCTTAACAGTTCAGTTTCTAATTCTTCTTCGTCGTCCACTTTAACTACGTCATCACCAGATACCAAGTTCATGGTACCCGTACACTTTTCTTTTGGTGGTAAGTTGTAACCTGAGCAGCCTAAAAACACACCCGTACTGGCTGTACGGACGTTCATCGGGCGGCTACATAACTTGCACTCAATGATCGTTGGTACGGCTTGATTAAGGCGCATGCCGCCCTCTTCTACCGGCAATTCAGCCTGATGCAGTTTTTGCTCAAAATCAGTATAAAATTCGTCTAACACGCCTTTCCATGGCGCCTTCCCTGTTGCAATATCGTCGAGCTGTTGTTCCATCTTGGCGGTAAAATCATAGGAGATTAGATCGTCAAAATTTTCCATAAGTCGATCATTAACAATTTCCCCCATCTTTTCAGCATAGAAACGTTTGGTGTCTTGACGAACATAGCCACGATCTTGAATCGTAGAAATAATACTCGCATATGTAGAAGGTCGACCAATGCCACGCTTTTCAAGTTCTTTAACTAATGAAGCCTCATTGAAGCGCGCCACAGGCTTGGTAAAATGTTGTTTAGGATCGAGCGCTTTAAGTTTCAACGACTCACCTTCTTTTACATCAGGTAAAAGTAAATCTTCGTCACCTTTTTTGCGTACTTGCGTTTGAACACGAGTCCAACCGTCAAATTTTAACACTCGACCTTTAGCGGTTAATTCATAGTCATTTGCTGCAACTCGAATGGTGCTAGCATCGTATTGCGCTGCAACCATTTGACAAGCGACAAACTGACGCCAAATTAATTCATACAAACGTTGAGCATCTCTCTCCATGGTGGTTAATGACTCAGCCTTTACCACAACATTTGATGGCCGAATGGCTTCGTGAGCCTCTTGAGCACCTTCTTTACTGCCATAACCGAGGGGACTTTTTGGTAAATATTTCTCACCAAAATTTTCACTTATATAACTGCGACAACTTTCAACGGCTTCAGCACTTAAATTGGTTGAATCAGTTCGCATATAAGTAATGTGGCCCGCTTCATATAAGCGCTGAGCCATCATCATGGTCTTTTTAACTCCAAAGCCTAAACGTGTACTGGCGGCCTGCTGTAAGGTAGAAGTAATAAAGGGCGCAGAGGGTCGACTTTGGGTAGGTTTTGATTCACGGCTGACCACTTTAAACTCTGCATTTTGCAGATCGTTTTGAGCTTTTTCAGCCTGAGCTTTATTCAATGGTTTAAAATTTTCTTTTAAATATTTCACTACTTGCATGCGCAAGTCAGTGGTTTTTGCAGTCAGTAGATCAGCATGCAAGTCCCAAAACTCTTCAGGAACAAATGCTTTTATTTCCCGCTCACGCTCTACAACTAAACGCACTGCCACTGACTGTACTCGCCCAGCCGACAAACCGCGGGCGACTTTCTTCCACAACAATGGCGAGACCATAAAACCCACAACGCGATCTAAAAAACGCCTCGCTTGTTGCGCGTTTACGCGCTCTATATTGACTTTTCCTGGGTGTGAAAATGCATCTTGGATGGCATTTTTGGTAATTTCGTTGAATACCACTCGCTGAAAATCTTTACTGGGATCATTAATAATTTCCTGCAAGTGCCAAGCAATAGCCTCTCCTTCTCTATCCAAATCCGTTGCGAGATAAATAGTATCAGCATTTTTTGCTAATTTTTTAAGGTCATTAACTACTTTTTCTTTGCCGCTGAGTACTTCGTAATGCGCATGCCAATTATCTTTTGGGTCGACGCCCATGCGGTCGACAAGTTTCTGATATTCGTATTGTCGTAAATATTCTTCGCGCTTTTTTTCAGACAAGGTTTTTAGCACACTTGCTGGTTTTTTAGGCGCAACTTTACCCAAAGCCTTGGTTGGGAGGTCTCGAACATGGCCGACGCTGGATGTCACAATAAAATTATTGCCGAGATATTTATTAATTGTTTTTGCCTTTGCCGGAGACTCGACAATGACTAGAGACTTTGCCATATATTGGTGTTAACCTTTTGATTTTTATAGGTTTAAATCCACTAAACATACCATAAATAGGGTTTGTCGTTGGAAAATGCTTTTTAACATATATCTACAAAGTGAATAGAAAACAAGTTCTTCTTCATAGTTATCTGATTTTCTTTTTTTTACACTGACTAATGCGGCGAAAATTTGCAAGCACAAAGTTGGCAGTTCACTTAAAAGCAGTATAATGCCCAGCCATTCGCGCCTATCTTACGTTTTTAGTCCTGTTTCTTAGGCCAGCAACAATGTAAAAATTTCAAATAGACAGTACCGTGTTATCCAGCATGCATAAAAATAAGAGGTAAAGATGAAACAGTTTGAAGTGAATTTTGACGGCTTAGTAGGACCTACTCACAATTATGCAGGTTTGTCTTACGGCAATGTGGCATCTTTAAATAATGCGAGCGCCGTAAGTAGCCCTAAACAAGCCGCTAAGCAAGGTTTAAAGAAAATGAAGGCCCTAGCTGACCTTGGTATGGTTCAGGGGGTTCTGGCGCCACAAGAACGTCCTGACGTGTATGCACTGCGTCGTTTAGGCTTCAGTGGAACAGATGCACAGGTTCTCAGTCACGCCGCCAAACAGGCGCCTGCTATTTTTCAAGCCTGTTGTTCTGCTTCAAGCATGTGGACGGCGAATGCAGCAACGGTATCACCCAGTGCTGATACCCATGATCAAAAAATCCATTTTACTCCTGCTAATTTGACCAATAAATTTCATCGCTCACTTGAGCCTCAAGTTACTGGCAATATATTAAAAGCGATTTTCAACGATCCAAAACATTTCGCTCACCATCAACACTTACCTGACAACGAACACTTTGGTGATGAAGGTGCAGCAAACCATACGCGTTTATGTTCTGAATACGGTGAAACTGGGGTTGAAATTTTTGTTTATGGACGGCATGCCTTTGATAATAGCAAGCCTGCTCCTAAAAAATATCCTGCCAGGCAAACCTTTGAAGCCAGCCAAGCGGTAGCCCGTTTGCATGGTTTACGTGATGAGAAAGTAGTTTACGTACTGCAAAACCCTGAGGTGATTGATCAAGGGGTATTTCACAACGATGTGATTTCAGTTGGTAACCAAAATGTATTGTTTTACCACGAGTTGGCTTTTCATCAGACCGCGTCGGCATTAGATGAAATCAAACGTAAATTTGGCGATAATGAACTGCATTTTATTCGTGTTGATGAGCAAGACGTGAGTTTACAAGACGCGATAAAAAGCTACTTGTTTAATACCCAAATCATAACCTTACCAAATGGCTCAATGGCGATTATTGCCCCATCTGAATGTGAAGAAAACCCGGCAGTTGCCGCATATCTGAATAAATTAGTTACCTTGAACACCCCTATTCAAGAAGTGAAATATTTTGACGTCAAACAGAGTATGCGTAATGGCGGTGGCCCTGCTTGCCTGCGTTTACGAGTGGCGATGACCGAGCAAGAGTGTGCTGCGGTGAATCAAAGCACCATCATGAATGATGCTTTGTTTGAACGTTTAAATAATTGGGTGGATAAACATTACCGCGACCAATTACTAATCGATGACTTACGTGATCCTCAGTTATTAATTGAATCGAGAACCGCACTTGATGAGCTAAGTCAGTTATTGAAATTAGGCTCGGTTTATCCATTTCAAACTGTATAGTTTATAGAGTAAAAAGCCCAGTGCAATGACTGGGCTCTTAACTAAATGACCTTATAAATTGTTATTGCAATTGAGCTGCTGACCATAAGGACTATGAGGGGGAGGTGATCCTTCGTTAGTTAAGTCTTCAGTAGACACCGGTAGATTAAAGCGCTGACTTTCTTTTGATTCACTTCCCGCTGACTCAGCTTTTACACTAATATCCACTTCAGTCCAGCCACCAAATTGCTTGGCGTAAAGTACATTGACCAGAGTTTGACCATTTGCGTCTGTAGTACCTGTTGAGCTAATCGCAGCCACATTACCAGGGGTCAGTAAACCATCACCATTGGTATCTTCACCACTATTTAATATTCCATCACCATTGACATCTTCATTTGGACAGTCGACAAAGAAAATATCATTGCGGTAAATTTCTGCATCAGCATCCCATACCCACACGCCTTTGCGATACACCCCACCATCGATAAATTTAACCGGTGGTGCTGAAAAGGTCATATTAGCGTTTGCCACAGGGTTAGAATCCGGATCGGTAACAAATACCGAAAACTCTTTTGAATAGGATGATTGCTCTGGGGCCTCAATCAAACGCCCTGTGCCAATCGAGATATCAAAGGCTCTATCGCCAACGGTAAGCAAGGTAAAGCTCGATACGGTTTGTTCGTCATCCACGGTTGCGTACACTTTTACCGCTTCAAAACTACTCACTGCGTTTGAGGTATAAACCGTTGATGCAATGCCGCTGCGATCCGTCGTAGCTTGATTAGGCGAGATGGTGCCTCCGCTGACATCATCAACCAAAAAGTTAATGGTTTTGCCTTTAATTAAATTACCATTTGGATCGCGAACCACCGCGATAATGGTGCTTGTTTGGCCACTTGGTGCAATTGAATCAGGCGTCGCATCCACAATAATGCTGTCTGCGTCCGTAGCGATAAACTCAACCTCAGCACGCGCACTCACTTGTGCATTATCGCTATCAACCCCCGTTGCCGACACTGAGGCAAAACCGGCATTATCTGACTCGATGGTAAACTCAGCGACACCTAAATTATTTGTTAACACCGTATTACTGGTGATATTACCCCTAGATGACGTTAAGGTCACACTGCCATTAGGATACACCGCGCCATTTTTTAACCAGGTCACGGCTAAAGTGGCCATTGTGCCTAGTTCAACTTCCGCATCAGGCACAGTGGTGAATGAAAAATCATCTTGCTGCACTGTCATGTCGAAAGTGCCTTGGGCATTTAATGCAACGGCAGTGATAACATCGTCTCCTGCGCTGCTGGCAGAATAATTAACGGTGACCTGACCTGAGGTGGATGTAGTTGGACTTGCGTTGCTTAATACACCATTAAGTGCTGTCAATGAAACCTGTTGATTAGCAATACCCTTACCATCCGAGTCCACCACACTTATGGTCAAAGGTACGGGGTCATTGATGATGGCTGAAGATGAACCGTTAATATTAATTTGTGTACCAACAACAGCAATATCTAGCGTTTGAGTGGGTAAATTAGCTGTTTTTGCCGTGACATTAATGACACGATTTTCTTTGTTATTTTGTGTAGACAAGGTGGCACGAGCCAAGCCATCAGCAGCGGTAGTGCCTTGTAAAATGGCAAGGGATGCACCTTGATTAGCAGAAAACGTTACTTCGATACCTTCCATTAAAACGTTATCTACGTTTTTTACTAAAGCGATTAACTCAACCACATCAGACCCACTTGACGCTAATTGAATAGAGCTCGCAAAGAAATCTAACGACGCAGGCTGTTCGTTTTGTTGGGTTATCCCAGTTGAATCAAACGTAATTGATGCACTCTCACCACTTACTAAGGTTGCAACAACACTTCCTGCACCCGAATTATTGCCAACCGTTAAACCGATTGTCGCGGTACCTGATGTGCCGGTTGTGGCAGTACCTGCATCGTTGCTAAAATCAGCTAGACCGCTAGGCGTAAAACTGAAGGTTACAAGGGTATCACCAACTAAATTACCGCTACTATCTTTAACCGTTGCGGTTAGCGTAAGCGGATTATCACTCGCAAGTTGCTTAGACGTTTCACCAGCAGCATCAGTAAGAGCAAGAACGATACTGAGTTCTGAGGTAGGGGTTCCCCCTCCGGTACCGGTTCCACCGCCGGTATTTTCACGTTCTATGCCACCACCAGCGCCTCCACCGCAAGCAACTAAGCCTAAAAGAAACACTGCGCTAATTAGCGTTTTTACTCGTAACATCATATAAAGTCCTTGCACACATTTTAGGTAAAGTGACACCACTACTCACTTTTATTGTTCAGCTTATTCAACAAACTTGCTAGTCTATGCCCTGCGGTCTGTTCAATCGTTGTAAATACTAATAATAAAATCAGGAATGCTATGACTAAAGCCCCCACAACTCCCCATCACAAATTAGGTCTAACCGCTCGAATCTTTATCGGCATGTTAGTCGGAATCGCCATAGGTGGTTTTTTACAATGGATAAGTGATGATAGCGGAGATTTTTCGTTTAGTGTATTCGACACCGAGTTTTCTACGTATACCTTTTTAGTAGAGGGTATATTTACCGTTGTTGGAACCTTGTTTATTAAAGCGCTGAAAATGCTAGTTGTTCCCTTAGTATTTGTATCGTTGGTGTGCGGTACAGCCAGTCTAAGTGATCCCAGTAAATTAGGTCGTTTAGGAGGAAAGGCTGTCGGTTTGTACATCACAACCACCGCGATAGCCATCACGCTTGCCATTATTGCAGCGCTCATTGTCCAACCTGGTAGTGGCATTAATTTAGCAACTGATGCTAACTTTACTGCAAAACAAGCGCCCTCTTTAGGTCAAGTTATTATTGACATGATGCCATCTAATCCTATCGACGCAATGGCTCAGGGCAACATGCTACAAATTATTGTATTTGCTGCGTTTTTTGGTGTTGCTCTAGCAATGATTAAAGGTGCAAGTGGCGAAAGGTTACGTACTTTTTTCGATGATTTAAATGAAGTCATTATGCGTATTGTGACAATCGTAATGAACCTAGCGCCCTACGGTGTGTTTGCCTTAATGGCTAAACTTGCGGCCACTACTGACTTTAAAACCTTCCAAGGCTTGACGGTATATTTCTTCTTAGTGTTGTTCGTTTTATTTGTGCATGCACTGGTAACCTACCCTATTTTGCTCAAGCTATTAAGCGGTCTCAACCCCCTTATTTTATTGAAAAAAATGCGTGATACCGCACTCTTTGCCTTTAGTACGGCTAGCAGCAGTGCCACCTTACCAGTGACCATAGAAACGGCTAACAAGAAGCTCGGTGTTAAAAATTCAGTGGCGTCTTTTACCTTATCTTTAGGCTCAACCATTAATATGGATGGCACTGCTATCATGCAGGGCGTCGCGACCGTATTTATCGCTCAAGTCTATAATGTGGACCTGAGTGTGTCTGATTTTCTCATGGTTATTTTAACAGCAACCTTGGCATCTATCGGCACCGCAGGCGTGCCTGGCGTTGGCTTATTGATGTTAGCTATGGTTCTACAACAAGTTAACTTACCCGTTGAAGGTATCGCGCTGATTATTGGTGTTGACCGCCTGTTAGATATGACCCGTACCGCTGTTAATGTCACGGGGGATTGTGTGGTATCTTGTGTGGTTGCAAAAAGTGAAAAAGAATTGGATGTTGCAGTATATAACAACCCTAAAGCAGGGCTTAAATACGAAGAAATTGCCTAGTTAGCAAACCGTGATTTCAGGTCTTTTAAATTGAACAGAGAGCGCCTAGTAGGCGCTCTTTTTTGTTTTAATGCCCCAATACTTCTGCTGGATTAATTTTTGCTGCTTTTATAGCGGGATAAAGCGTGGCTAGAAAACTAAGTAATAAAGCAATGCTGGCCGTCATAAACACTTCGTTCCAATGCAGTTCAGAGGGCAAGAAATCAATAAAGTATACGTCGCCAGATAAAAATTTAATAGTAAACAAGGTTTCAAAAAAATGGGCGACTTGCGCCAAATTAGAAGCCATCAACACCCCTAAAATCACGCCCCATAGGGTGCCAATCGCACCGTTTAATAAACCTTGCAACATAAAGGTTTGAATAATCAATGAATCTTTCGCGCCCATACTTTTAAGCATGGCAATTTCACTTTGTTTCTCGTTAACCGCCATCACTAAGGTAGAAACGATATTAAAACAGGCGACCGCAATCACTAAGATCAGCGCGATATACACGACACTGCGTACTAACTGGATATCTTGATACAAATTACCTTCGGTACGAGTCCAATCCGACATATACACTTCAGGCTCCATTTTGAAGCCAAGTTCAGGCACGATCTGCGGGGCGGCAAAAGGATCGGTAAAACGTAAGCGTATTCCTTGCGCGCCATTTTTAACCCCTAAGGTATCGGCCGCCAAAGACATATGCATTAAACCAATATGATTGCTCAATTCTCCTGCAAAATTTAGGCTACCAGCAATAACTAACCACAAAGACTTTGGCGCCTTTAAGCTTAAATCTTCCGATATTTGTGGCAGGAGTAGTTGGACTTTATCGCCCACTTTTACGTTCAGATGAGCCAAAATCCCCTGCCCCAAGAGCACCGCATTTTCATTGCGTAAAAAGTCATGCCACTGCTCATCTGTGACATGGGTGACCTTGTTATTTTGCTCGGCAAAATCAGGACTTAGCGCTGACATTTCTACCGCTTTAAGTTCATTACCTTTTTGCAACATGCCAGTCGCTTTAACAAAAGGCTCAATAAAACTTATTCGAGAGTCCTTGGACAGCTTGCGAATTTCTTCAGGCCAATTGGCCAGACCTTCTGCATCTACAGCGGTATACTCACCATGAGGAATAATCGACAATAAACGGTCTTGTAACTCTCGTTCAAAGCCGTTCATGACGGATAACAATAAAATGAGTACAAAACAACCTAAACCAATACCCACTGTCGACGAAGCAGAAATAAATGAAATAAAGCCATTTTGTCTTTTATTGCTTCTAAAGCGCCAAGCTAAACTTAACACTAAAGGCATTAGTCTGATCCCAGTGGCAATGTATTTTGTAAAACACCGTCAATCAAACTCATGGAGCGATCTAATTTACTAGCAAGTTCAGTATCATGCGTCACCACCACAAAACTGGTTTTTAACTGCGATTGCAGTTCACGAAGTAAATGATAAATACCCTCACCAGTTTTATGATCCAAATTACCTGTGGGTTCATCCGCCAGTACCAAACTGGGTTTATTAACCAAAGCGCGGGCAATGGCTACGCGTTGCCTTTCACCACCCGATAACTCTGCGGGTTTATGTTTCGCACGGTGGTGTAAACCCACCTTAGTCAAAATTGCCATGGCTTCTTGCTCAGCGTATTTCACTGATTGTTTTGCAATCAATAGTGGCATTGCCACATTTTCTAAAGCGGTAAATTCAGGTAATAAATGATGAAACTGATAAACAAAGCCCAATGACTCATTACGAAACTGAGCTTGTTGGTTAGCGGTAAACTTAAAAATATCCTGTTGTTCAAACCACACGTGGCCACTGGTAGGTTTATCTAGCGCACCCAACAAATGTAATAAGGTACTCTTTCCCGAGCCAGAACTGCCAACAATAGCCACTTGTTCAGCCTTATTGATAGTAAAACTGACGTCTTTGAGCACTTGAACTTGATTTGCCCCCTCATTAAATATTTTATTTAAATGTGAGCATTTGAGTAATTCACTCATAACAGTGATGGTATCCCCAAACGAAGATGTGTTTTGTTTTCGCTAGGTGCGATCGAGCACCATCTTCGTAGTTAGTATTTGTGCCTATCATACCAATTTATCGAGCGGTAAAAACACAAACTATTGAGAACTAAAGTAAAAAAATTATGAGGAAGATAAAAGGGAAAAACTATAAGAATAGAACGATGAGATAAAAACGAAACCTGACTAAGTCGATTATTTATTGGCGGAGTGGACGGGACTTGAACCCGCGACCCCCGGCGTGACAGGCCGGTATTCTAACCAACTGAACTACCACT
>NZ_JANQVQ010000117.1 GCF_030730205.1 Paraglaciecola sp. | reverse complement strand
ATACTGCAACGCGGTGGCAACAGTGTGGTGAGCCCCTTGTCTCGTTTGTAGGTAGACATATTGAGGCCAAGTAAAAGATCCCTCATCGTTTCACTCCACCGGGGTGACAAATTGAAAAAATAAACGGGATTCAGAGATTAAATACTCAGCTAAAAGAGTGATTTGCAGCACTGAAATAAGTGTTTTGTTTTTAGTTGGTTTATTTCAATTTATGCTGAACAAACAACTTCGTTTCGCGGCAACGGTTGCCGCGCAACGGGTGCCGCGAAACAGTCATTACAAAAGGCTGCAACGAAAAATTTCACCTTCCTTTTACACAAGATCCCGCTTTTACTCGCCACTCGCAGCTAGTACTATTTCAACCTTTGAGCTAATCCGCTGCCCCTGACACATTGTTGTTTGAGGCAAATCTGCAAAGCTTGTTGCTGAGCGTATAGGGTGAAGTTTTGTTTAGCGCGGGTCAATCCTGTGTATAGCAGTTCACGGCTTAATCCCCTGCCCTTTGATTGTTGATTTATCAGTGGTAAACACAAATGCACTTGTTCAAATTCAGAGCCTTGGCTTTTGTGAATTGTCATGGCGTAAAGGGTATCGTGAGGCGGAATACGGTTGGGTAAAAAGCCGGATAAGTGGCCCTCTGCCATGTTAAACCATACTTTAGTGAGACTAGGGTTAGCGGGATCTGGCATGACAATACCAATATCACCATTAAACAGTTTTAAATTGTGGTCGTTGCGGGTCAAAATCACGGGCCGTCCGGTATAAAAATCTTGGCTGGTGGTAATTAAGCCTTGGGCGCTCAATTCTTGTTGGATCACACGATTAAGTTCCCCCACCCCCCAAGGGCCATTACGCTGGGCACAAAGCACTTGTTGGCGCGCCAAACACGCAAAGGCGAATTGCAAATTCCCTTGTTTAATTGCACTAAAATAGCTGCGGTAAATCGGCATTAAATTTAATACTAAGGTTTGTAATTGCTCATCATAGATGGCCTTAGAAAAAGTCGCCTTAGGTTCAACCCAACTCACATCGGCCATGGTAGACGCTTTAAGCAGGGTAATACTGGGTTGTATTTCACCTTGATTAATGTGTGTGGCCAATTGGCCTATGCCACTGCTTGCACTAAATCGATGGCTTTTTTGTAACATCACCAAATTATCTTGAATGTGACTCGTTGGCTGCGCACTGACTTGCTGTTTGCTTATTGGCAGTTGCAGGTCCTGCTGTAACTGCTGTTGCATGGCTGGGCTATATGCAGCCAATCCTGAGTGTTGGGCTTGACTGGTGACCGCTGCACAAATATCTGACAACACACTGCCTGCTTCAACTGAGGCTAGCTGGTCTTTATCACCCAACAATATAACTTGTGCCTTACTGGGCAAAGCGGAAAATAGCTTACTCATTAGCGGTAAATCAACCATTGAGGCCTCGTCCACTACCAGCACATCAAGGTGTAATGGTTGTGTGACGTTGGCTTTAAAGTAAGGACTTAGCGGTCTAGCGCCCAGTAAACGATGTATTGTTTGGCATTGCTCAGGCAGGTTTTGCTGCAACTCGGCGGGTAATTTTAGTTTAGCTACGGCGATAGATTCGGTTAAACGCGCTGCTGCCTTGCCAGTTGGTGCCACTAACTTAATCGACAAGACCTTGTCTTTGGCTCGCGCTAAACCTTGTAATAATGCCAGTAATTTGGTCACGGTAGTGGTTTTGCCTGTTCCCGGGCCACCCGTGATAAAACTGATCATCTGACGGGCGGCAAGGCAAACTGCTACCTGTTGCCAATCCAACTCTTGTTGGCTTGCTGTACTAAACAATTGTTTTAATAGTTGGAGCGAGCCTAGCTCATCTACCCCTTTTTGCTGACTGGCTCGGGCTAATATTTGCTCAGCCAATTCACCTTCATACAGCCAATAGCGCTGCAGATACAGGCTGTTACCATCTAGCACAATAGGTTTATTACAACTGAGTTTAGCAATACTAAAAGGCAAGGTGATCACTTCAACCATTGAGCACAGCTGCAAATAGCGTGTTAACTCTGCTTGCTCGGCAAAGTAAAAATCAGGCGCAAACACGCCTTGTATTTGGCTTAGTGCAATGCAGCTGTGCTGCTCACCTAAACTCGCACTTAAATAAGCGCTTAATAAACTTACATTGAGATATTGCTCTGGGTGTTGCGCGTCGAGTCCTTCGGCAATAAAAAGTGCAAAGGCCTTATCGAGCGGCCGCAAAATACCTTGAGTTTGTAGCTTGTTAAGTACGCTTAAAAGTTGGCTACTAGGCGAATCGTACTGTTCAATAGATTGCTCTACCATAAGTCAAGCTGTCCTTGGTCTGTTTGATCACCTAGCGGCTTAGGTGGCTCAGATTTTGTTGTATGTGTGGGCACAAAATCGGGTAAGGGCTCACCATTAAACAAGGCATCTAAAGCGCAAATAAAGGCTTCATCTGCACGGTAATAATACACTCCACTTTGCGGCAATTCGCTGTGCATGCCACGCAAAAACAAATAGTACGCCCCCCCCATATGATCTTGATAACGGTAATGTGGCAGCTGTTGTTTCAACCAGCGATGTAAGGCCAAGGTATATAAAATAGCTTGTAGGTGATAATCGTGCTCTTGCATTGCCCGCTCTAATGAGGCGAGTTGGTAATGGTCGTAGCCGAGGCCCAAATGATTAGATTTATAATCAGCAACGTAGTATTTACCCTCAAAAGCAAAGGTTAAATCGATAAAACCTTTTAACATGCCGTTGAGCTGAGCAAACTCATATTGCCTAATTGAATGGGGCATAAAATGATTAATCAGTTGATTAAACGCCGCCACCTGCACCTGTTTAAGCGGCATGTAAAATTCCATTTCTACTTTAATCTGTGTGCGTGCAAGTTGCGCTAAACTCAATACTGCACCACTTTGACTGGTGGCAATATTGGCCATTAGCAGGTCGCTAAGCCAATTATATAAGGGCTCTTGCCAATCCTTCCCAATGGCAAATTTCAGGCTTTGCTCTTTAATCACCTCAGCTAAGGAGTTGACTTGAGTAAAGTCAATATTCTCTAAAATGCCATGTAAAAACGATCCCGCATTCGCCCCCTTTTCAAATGTGAAGGCGTTTAGTTCTCGCTCAGTGGCTGTCATAATTTGCTCTTCTTGCACGGCATCTCGCCCTTCATCCATGCCCGGTATGAGTACCTCAAGATGAGACTGTTGTTGGCTGATAGCCGAGTAACTGGTTAAACGCCATTGCCGTTCAATGGGCTTAGTTAATTGCAGCGCAACAAGATCAGCAACAACAGGCTCTGCATCAAACGTGGGAGGCGAATTGTCTGTCTGCGTGATTAACCTTAGGTCTGGTAAATCAGCGGCATAAAAACTCGAATACGTGATACTGCCTTGTTGGCTTGCGTGCTGGCTTAGCTGCTGAATATACCTTGCAATGAGCTCATCTGATACCTCTACTCCTTGTGGCAATAAAATCGCACCTAGAGCAGTTTCTAAAAAGGCCGAACGACGGCGTCTATCATCACTGATGTTATGCCATACACCCAGAGCACAATAATATTCTGCGCGGGTAAGCGCGACATACAACAACCGAACATCTTCTTCTAAGCGCTCTTGTTCTGCCACCTTCATGGCTTTTTCTTGCCCCAAAAAATCCACCAGCAGTTGCCCCTCGTCAGCGTGAAAAACGGCCGATTGCGCAGATTTGTAACTGTTACCAAAAGGGATAAACACTAAGGGATATTGCAAACCTTTGGAGGCGTGCAAGGTAGAGATTTGCACCAAATTGGCATCCGTTTCTAAGCGTAACTGCTGTTTGTCGTTTGAGTGATCGGGGTCTTGCAAACATTGGCTGAACCAATGCATTAACTGTCCATGCCCTTGCACTTCTAAACTACGTTGTTGCAAAAGTTCTAGCACATGCCGTAAATCGGTCACGCGGCGCAAACCATCGCTAAAATGTCTTAGTGCTTTTTGCTCAATTCTAAAATGACTAATGACTTTATTCATGGCCATCATCAAGCCGTATTTTTGCCAGTCCTGATGCCAGTGATGAAACAACGCAATGATATTCTGCCACTCGTTGTCATCACTAAATAGGCTATCTAATTCAAAAGCGCTAATAGCAAAAAGCTCCGTCAAAAGTGCTGTTTTTACTGCTCTGTCATCACCAGGCTGGCTAAGCGCGCTCAACAGCCTATAACAATCAAGTGCCGTTTGACTGGCAAAGACACTTTTACGAGCTAAAAACACGCTGGCAATATCGAGTTCTTGTAGAGCAAGTTTAACCAATTGCGCTTCATTGCGATTACGCACCAATACGCAACAGTCACCGGCTAGCACCGCCCTGCTTGCAACCGTGCTGTTTTCCTGCAAAATGGTGGCAATCTGCCTAGCACAATAGTGCGCCAAGCTTTGCTGCGCTTGCCCTTTTGCAATGGGTTTGTCGTTATCTGAACACAAGTGCCACAGGTCTAAACTGGGCTGAGCTTGACCATTAATGAGTAAACCCGTTTCATCTTTTCCGGCTTTTACTGGATAAAATGACAATGCACTTTTTTGGCTTTCTGGCTGCTGATTGTGCATAAACAGTGTATTAACCGCAGCGATTAGCTGAGGTGTTGAGCGCCAATTGGTATCAAGAGTAAATTGTTGTTGCACGCTAACCTGTTTTTTAGCGTGCAGGTAAGTAACAATATCCGCCCCTCGAAAACCATAAATAGCCTGCTTAGGATCGCCAATCATGATCCAGCACGGGGACTTGGGGCTGTTACTGTCATTTTGCGCCAATTCAGTCGCGAGTGGCGCCGCTGCTTGCGCGTATATTTGCTGAAAAATACGGTATTGCACCGGGTCGGTATCTTGAAATTCGTCAATCAACACCGCTGGGTATCGCGCACGTAAGGCAGTGGCTAATTCATTGTTTTTGCCCTCTTCGCCATTTTGTGGACTCAAAGCATGGCCAAGATGAGTTAATAAATCATCGGGTGAAATTAACTGCAATCGGTTTTTCTGAGTCGCAAGATTGTGCGCTACTTTTACTAAGGCGTCTTGGCAAAATGCGAGTTTGATGCCATCGAGAACTTGTTGCGCTAATGCAGCTAGGTGTTCAAAACGGCTAAAATCAATATCAGGCAAAGATGCGCCCTTTTTAAGGGCTTTTGCTAAGTTAGCTGGGCCATACAACAACCAGCCTTCTTTACAAAATGTCGGGTACAATTGGCTACTTTCACAAAAGCGTTGCATGGCTTCAAAGGTTGCAGGTTTACCCACCACAACATTGGCTTTTAACTGGCCTTGCTGCAACAGACTGGCAATATTATTGTCAAGCCACCAGCGTTTTATGTCTGCCACTTGTTGACTGTAGTCTTGCTGCAGAGCCACTACCTCACTGATAGCGATATTCGATTGAGGGGCAGCCTTTCGATTTAATAATGGCTGCAAGGTCATAAGTAATTTATCGGGCTGCGACCAAATTTCTAACAACAAAGATTGAATGTCTGCTGGTTGAGTAACTATATGAGTGCGCCAATAATCGGCCACCGCCAGTTTTAACCATTCACTTTCGTCCAGTATGAATTGCTGCTCATACATGGCACCACTTTCAAAAGCATGTTCGGTTAACGCCCGTTGGCAAAAACCATGGATGGTAAAAATCGCTGCTTCATCCATTTGCTTACTGGCTAAAGCTAAACGTTGCGTAGCCAGCGCGGAATTATCGATTTGTTCATACAGGGCTTGAATAAAACTGTCGTTACTTTCGCCGCGATAAAAATCTAAATAGGCACGTTGCAAGCGTTGCCGAATGCGCTCTTTTAGCTCTGCTGTGGCTGCATTGGTAAAGGTAACCACCAAAATTTGATCGACATTTAAGGCCTGACAATGATGGCCTAATAACTGACGCAAATATAAGTTAACGATCGTGTAGGTTTTGCCCGTACCAGCACTGGCCTCAATAAGTGATGCACCATTTAAAGGAAATGTTAGGGTGTTAAGTGGCTGCATTAGATATCACTCAACTTTTGCAGGGGTGATAATATTTGCTCGCTGAGTTGGCAAAAGTCTTCAAACACATGCTTAAGGTCGGGATAAACACGGGCAATGTGTGGCTCGGCCCCCTCGCCTGCAATAAAGCCACCGTCTTGGCCGTTAAAGGTATCAAATACTTTTTGTTTATCTTCACTGGTTACCCACTGCCACGCCGATTCAGGAAAAAACGGTATCAAGGTTTGCTGGCCTTTAATAAATAAGCCAACAAGCTCGCTTAAACATGTGTGCGCCTGCGCCTGACTCAGTTTTTGCAGCTCCCAGCTTTTTACTTTTTGCCCCTCTAGTTCAATAAATACTGCACGTTCAATCCCATCATTACCCGCTTGGGCGCAGATACATAACCAGCTAAGATAGGTGCGTAAACGGTCTTTAGCGCGCAGTTTACCGCTGCGCCATAAAATGAACTGAGGCCCAAATATTTGAGTCACCTGCCCTTGCAGATTGATGTGTACCGCTTGATGTTGATACTCACAATTAAGCACTAAATCGATGGGCAATAAACGGGCTTTTTGCCCGCCACTTTGCTTTGCCATTTCGGTGGCTAAGGCTTGGCTACTGTTAACAATGGTTTCTAAGGCGATAAGACCAGAATATCCGACCGGTAAACGCCCTTCTGCGCGCAACTGCTGAGCGAAATGCTCAGAGATATCCCGCCTATCTAGGTGTTGATTTTGCTGCTGTTGAATTAATTCAGCCATTAAGCGCTCGTTGAGCTGGTATTTGTCTAAACCATCAAAACTAAAGGGCTCGTCGTCCAGTAGTTCATCACCTAATCCACTAAAACGACACTGCCAGCGCTGTAAAAAAAAGGCTTTAGTAGGGTTCATAAAAAACTGTATAAGTTCTTCTAGGTTAATATCCACAGGTATGCCATCAAAACACAAACGTTGCGCTTGCACGCTATAAAAAGCAGGTAAAGGTTGGGCATTAAATTGGTGTAGCAGTGGTTTTTGCTGGCGAGTGATGGCGACTTGAGCGGCTTGTTCGTTGTAACTTGGCAATCGAGTATTGCCAATAAAATAGTCATCCGCAAAGGGCTGTAAGCTGTGCTTGGTGATTAAGTGCTGACGCAAATTTTTGGCAGTCTGGGCAGGTACTAAGTGTAGCTCGCCATCAAGCGCATAGCCTTGTTCACAATATTCAAGTAATTCACTGACTAAAATAGAGGGACTCAACTCGGTGTTATCTTTTTGGCTGGTGCCCAGATAACTGATATAAAGTTGCTCTCGGGCCGACAATAAGGCCTCTAAAAATAAATAACGATCGTCTAAGCGGCGAGAACGATCACCTCGTTTTGCTTGTGATACCCGCATAAGATCAAAGCCAACTGGCACGGTTTGGCGCGGATAATCGGCATCATTCATGCCCAGTAAACACACTTTTTTAAAGGGAATACTGCGCATGGGCATCAAGGTACAAAAATTCACGTAACCCGCTAAAAAACGCTGACCCACGCCTTTTTCGCTGAGTTGCTGCTCAACTTCTGCCACAAAAACCGCTTGATCAATTTCGCCTTCGCATTGACTTTGATGTTTTGAAATGTGCTCAAGCACCTTACGAAGCTGACTAAGCTCGACTAGCTCTCGCTCGTCACACTCGTACAAGGCATCGATAATGGCTAAAGATTCAGTGACTTTATCAGCAAGACTGGCGTGGCGCTGGCAAAAGTCCAGCACCTTGAGCAATTGCTGGGCGAACACATAAAACTTGCCCAGTGCCACGGCTTGCTGACCTTCAATATCAGCATAGGGTGACAACAGTTGCTGTTGATAATGCAATAATTGGCTGGCGTCCATGGCATAACCGGCTAACAGACGTTGCAGACCAAACAACCATGTATTTTGCCCTTGCTCGGGCAACTCCCATCGCTTTTTATCGGCGTCATCCCAGCCCCAGCGCACTCCGGCATCGGCTAACCAATGCTGTAATAAAGTATATTCTTGTTCGTTGAGATCAAATTGACGCATCACGGCCGGTACAGCTAACCACGTCATAACTTCGCTTAAGGTCAAACGGCTTTGTTGCAGTTTCATTAACTGCACAAAACTCGTTAACAAGGGGGATTCTTCACTGATATTGCGATCAGAAATACCAAAGGGGATGTAGCGTTGACTTGGCGCTGAGCCAAATATGCCTTCAATAAATGGCGCATAAGCGCCCACATCAGGCATCATTACAATTACTTCGCCAGGCTGATTGCGTTCATCTTGGGCAAACCAATCTAAAAGTTGGTCGTGTAAGACCTCAAGCTCTCTCACCCGAGAATGACACGCATGAAACTGCACTGAGCGATCACAAGTTGTAATCTGGGTTTTGGGAAAGGCTTCGCCATTTCCTAAGAGTTCAATGGGGCTTAAACTGTCGAAACTGTGTCTAAATTGCAGCTCAAAAATCTCTGCTTGAATATGTTCTAACATGCAGTGCGGCTGTGTTTCGATAAAATAATCATGTTGCACAAAATCAAAGCTCAGCAACATATCTTGGTAATCGCGGCCCAATTTTCCCCAAGAAGCCAAAAGCGGATTGCCCGATTGCAAATAATCCGCTTCGCTTTGCTGTCCTTGCCTTTTTATTAACTGTTGTAAGTGTGCCCGTGCCATGGTTTTACCATCCACAATATCGCCCCAATAGTGCTGGCTGGGATTAAACCAAAAAACAAACACATCTCGGTTGACCGCTAAGGCATCTAATACTTCAAGCTGTTGCTGCGGCATGGCCGACAAACCAAAGACAAACAAGGGCTTTTGCTGATCGCCATCAGGTGCTTGTGCAGACAATTTGCTGAGTAGTTGTTGGTGCAAGTTGGCTCGATGATAACGAGACTCACCTAGCGCCACACTGTATCGACACATCGCGCGCCATAATATGCCTTGCCAGGGGTGTAAGGTTTCATCAGGCCCCGCATATTCTTGCTTGGGATGCTCAGTTTGCCCTAAGCCGTCAACTGTATCCGCCGCCTCCCACGCCAATATCCATTCCGGGCGATAGACTAAGTACTGATCGTAAATATCGGCAATTTTATGGGCTAGTTGATATTGCTTTAGCAGCGGCGCATTCGCTAAATAATTGGCAATCGAACTAAATTCAGTATGGTGCAACATCGAGGGCAACAAGCTCATCAGCTTCCAAGTCATATTGGGCTTGGTAAAAGCACTTTGCTCGGGTAAGTGTTCAATGTTTTGGCGATACAATTCCCAAATAAAACTTGAGGGCAAAGGAAACTCAACATTGGCGGCAATACCGCGCTTTTGTGCAATTTGTATTTTTAACCACTGCGACATACCGGGGCTTTGTACCAAAATTGTGTCAGGTACAAATAGCGATTCAGGGGAACGGTGTTGTTGACTCAAACAGTCAATCAAACTGTCAGCCAGCATTTCCATTTTATTTGACTGAACAAGGTGCAACATAAGCGTAATAGGTCTTTTATTGTTTTGCTTAGTGTAACAAAGTTACTGATTTTGAAATCAATTTTCTTTCATTTTATGCATAAACAGGCGTGTATAAAATGCCGCTAAGCACTTAAATTAATTCAGCTCACCTTGAGATTTTGTTATCATGCTGGCCATTCACGCCTCGAGCGTTGGTCAGTTAACGTTAATTAGGTAAGGCAATGAAAGTCGTTTCTTTTAATATCAACGGGATCCGCGCCCGCTTACACCAACTTCAAGCCCTTATCGATAAACATCAGCCAGATATCATCGGCTTGCAAGAAATAAAAGTTGATAATCTGCAGTTCCCCAGCGCAGAAGTTGAAGCCATGGGCTACCACGTTTATTTTCATGGTCAGAAGGGGCATTACGGCGTAGCGATGCTGTGTAAACAGCCTGCTAGTAATGTGCAATATGGGTTTCCCACAGACAAAGAGGATGCGCAGCGGCGCATGATTATGCTGGACTACCCTTTGCCCCATGGTGAGACCGTGAGAGTATTAAACGGTTACTTCCCGCAAGGTGAAAATCAAGCACATGAAACTAAATATCCGGCCAAACGTAAATACTATCAAGATTTGATGGCGTATTTGACAAGCAGCCATTCGCCTGATGATGCAGTGATAGTGATGGGCGATGTCAATGTTTCGCACAACGACGCCGATATTGGTATTGGTGAAGCGAGTCATAAGCGCTGGCTACAACAGGGTAAATGCAGCTTTTTACCTGAAGAGCGAGACTGGCTTAATTCACTGCTAAGCTGGGGGTTAGTAGATGGCTTTAGGCACCTAAACCCTGAGCAAACAGAAAAATTTAGCTGGTTTGATTATCGCTCCAACGGTTTTGCTGATAATCGAGGGTTACGCATTGATCTGATTTTAGCCACACAGCGTTTGCATAATACCTTGGTAAAAGCCGATATTGATTACGAACTCAGGGCAATTGAAAAGCCTTCTGATCACGCGCCCATTTGGGCTGTTTTTGAGACCGAAAAATAACGATGCCGTATTTCAGTGATATCCAAAGTATTGCCTTATTCTTAACGGTCATTGCTGCTTACTTTATTGTCAGGCATTTACCATTTGAACGTTTGGTAAACGACAAACAATGCCAACACTTAGTGTTTGGTAGCGCTGTTTGCTTAACCCTTTTATGGAGTATACAAACAGGTATACCTGGCCATCCACAAGTGCATTTTTTATGGCTGGCGGCCCTGCCCTTAGTCTTAGGGTTTAGGTGGGCAATTGTGAGTAGTATATTAGCCTTATTGAGCTTAACGCTCTTTGGTATGGAACCTATTAGCATGATAGGGGTAAACTTTCTGACTGGCTGCCTGGCTCCGATTGCTCTCACCTATGGCATATACAGCTTGAGTTTTCATAAACTGCCTAAAAACGTGTTTGTGTATATCTTTCTGTGCGCTTTTATTCCCGGGGCCTTAACTATTGGTTTAAAAATGCTGTTGTTAAGCGGCTACTATTATCTTGATGGTATCTATACATGGCAGGTCATCATGGATAATTACTTGATGATCACCACCTTGTTGCTGTTCCCCGAAGGCATGTTTAATGGGATGACCATCACGTTGTTAATTATTTATAAACCCCATTGGGTCTTTACCTTCTACGACAAACACTATTTAGACTCAAAAAACTAGTTTTTTATCCCGCTACTTGTTTTACCTTCCGATTAGGATTACATTAAATAACTGACCAGTCAGTTATTTAATGTAGAACCGATACTATGCAACGTGCCAGAACAGAGCAAGCCAAAGATCAACGTCGCAATACCTTATTACATGCCGCTCTAAATGAATTTTTTGATAAGGGTTTTACTGCAGCGCGCATGGAGGATATTGCCAAACTGGCCCATGTCAGCAAAGGCACCCTTTATCTTTATTTTGCCAATAAACAAGATTTATTCAGAGCCTTGATTGAAGAAATTGCCGTACCGACCATCAACCTCACCAGTCAGGAGGTCTTAGCGACGAAAACCGGCGAACAAGCTCTGCAATTTTTACTGCAAAGTATCGCCCATATAATTCGAAACACGCCCCTTCCTAAACTGGTAAAAGTCATTATTGCTGATGGCAAAGCCTTTCCTGAACTGGTGACTTACTACCGCGAACAAGTGCTAAACCGTATGTTTAGCTTACTTGAAACCATTATCACCAAAGCGGTTGAAGCGAAAGAATGGCAATGCAGCGATATTCCAATGACTGCGCGTTTGATCATTGCGCCGGTCATTTTTTCAGTGGTGTGGCGCATGGTATTTGAAAGCAGCAATGAACAACAAAATATGCTCGACCTGGATGCTTTATTTGCCTTACACACCAAGCATCTACTCGTGATATTAAAGGTTAATTAGGAGGCCAAAAATGATGAGTCATAATACCCGTATTTGGCGACATATCAGTTGTTCTGTCCTTGGTGTAGTTTTACTCATGTCTTGTGATACTGAGTCAGAACAACCCACGTTTACAGGTTACGTAGAAGCCGAATTAGTTTATCTGGCCGCACCGCAAGCCGGATGGTTGAGTAATATGCCATGGCAAGCGGGTGATACGCTTACCAGCAATACGCTGGTATTTAGCTTGGATGATGAACAACAGTTAGCCGCGATCAAAGAAGCACAGGCTCGTTTAGCCCAAGCGAAAGCACAAGAGCGTAATGGCCTCACTGGCGCCAGAGAGCAAGAAATAGCTGAGCTAAACGCACAGCGCCAACAAGCGCAAGTGGCGGTGGATTTTGCCGCTTCTGAAAAAACACGCTGGAATAAGCTGGTTGAAGAAGGTTTAGCGCCTGCTTCCAAATCAAGCCAAGTGAATGCCGAGTATGCAAGCAGTATTGCCAAACTCAAGACCATAACAGCCAGTATTGAAGTCGCGAAACTTGGCGTCAGACAAGAACTGACTAATAGCGCAATTGCCGCAGAGCAAGCAGCGCAAGCCAACCTAGAACAAGCCCAGTGGCAGTTATCACAACGTCAAGTGATCTCGCAGATAAGCGGTAAAATTGAGGAGATTTTTTATCGCCAAGGCGAGTTTATTACTGCAGGTAAACCCGTACTTGCTATATTGCCTAAGGATGCCCTCATTATTCGTTTTTTTGTGCCTCAAGCTGCACTGAGTCAGTTTAATGTAGGTCAATCTGTCAACATCCATGCCGACGGTGTTACTGCACCAATAGACGCACATATTTTTCATATTGCCCGTTCAGCCGAGTTTACCCCGCCGGTTATTTACGATGAACAATCACGGCAAAAACTGATGTTTTTGCTCGAAGCCCGCCTCTTTGCTCAAGATGCTGGTGACCACTTATTGAGACCCGGTTTACCTGTTGAAGTGACCCCCTAATGGCATCAAAAGAATTAGCCGTAGATGTACAGGGTCTCGTCAAACGCTTTGGTGATAAAGTCGCGGTAAACGACGTCAGTATCCAATTACCTAGAGGTGAGGTGTGGGGCTTTTTAGGCCCTAATGGCTCAGGTAAAACCACCACCATACGCATGATTTGCGGTTTGCTCAGCTGCGATGAAGGCAGAGGCCAATGTTTAGGCTTTGATATCCTCAAACAAGCCACCCAAATACGGCGTTTAACGGGATATATGACGCAAAAGTTTTCCTTTTGGAACGATCTCACTATTCGCGAAAATCTCGATTTTGTCGCTCGTTTATATCAGTTGCCCCAACGCAAAAGCCTAGTCAATGACACCTTAGAAAAATTGCAATTACAGCATCGACAAAAGCAATTAGCTGGCGAGCTGTCTGGCGGTTGGAAACAGCGCCTAGCCTTAGCTGCGGTCACAATGCATCAGCCCCAATTATTACTACTAGACGAACCTACCGCAGGGGTTGATCCGCAAGCCAGAAGAGATTTTTGGGACGAAATCCACCATTTAACGGCCAGCGGCTTAACTGTTTTGGTGTCGACCCACTACATGGATGAAGCCGAGCGCTGCGACAAAATAGTCTATTTAGCCCACGGGCAACTTATTACGCAAGGCACCGTACACGATATTATCAGGGACGCTAAATTGTTTACTTATAAGGCAATAGGAGAAGGAGTGAGATTAGCGGCTGAGAAATTGCGGGCGCAACCAGGAGTGGCTCATGCTGCGTATTTTGGCGCCGCACTGCACGTCAGTGGTTACCATCAAGCAGCCTTATTACATGCCATTCAAACCATTACCCCAACGATTCATTGGCAACAAGTTGATCCGAGCTTGGAAGACGTATTTATTGCCTTGATGGATAGCGCAGGCGCAGATAAACGGAGTTATCAATGAGCTCGTTTATTGCCTCTTGTTCTGCAAGTCTGAGTCGCTTACTCGCCATTGCAAATAAAGAACTGATCCAAATGCGCCGTGACCGCATGACATTCGCCATGATGATCGGTGTACCACTGATGCAACTGATGCTCTTTGGTTATGCTATTAATACCGATCCTAAACAGCTTCCCACCGTTGTTGTCGCACACGAGCAAAGCCCGCTAGTTCGTACTATTTTACAAGGGCTACAAAATTCAGGCTATTACAAACTTGAGCATAATGTGGCTGATTATGCGCAAGCAGATGCCCTGCTTGCCAAAGGAGAGGTGTCGTTTGTTATTACCATTCCCAGTGGCTTTACTCGCAAATTGATAAAGGGCGAGAGGCCACAATTGCTAATTGAAGCGGATGCCTCTGATCCAGCCGCCTCTTCTAATGCTATCAGTCGTGCGCAAACTATCATTGATTCAGCACTACGCCACGAGCTAAAAGGCAGTTTAAGTGAGCTCAATGCCGGGCTTTCACCTGTGGATTTGGTAATTCAACGGCGTTATAACCCACAAGGACTCACGCAGTACAACATTGTGCCCGGGCTACTTGGGGTGATTATTACGATGACTATGGTGATGATAACAGGCATGGCCATGACCCGCGAAGTAGAGCAAGGCACGATAGAAAACTTACTGGCTATGCCCGCTAAACCACTCGAGGTAATGATTGGCAAAATCACGCCTTATGTCGGTGTGGGGGCGGTGCAAACCCTTATTATTTTATTGGCCGCTCGGTATCTGTTTGATGTACCTTTTACGGGGTCATTATGGTTATTATTGGCCGCCGTGGCTTTGTTCATTATTGCTAATTTGGCCCTAGGTTTTACCTTTTCAACCCTGGCTAAATCACAAATGCAAGCGATGCAATTAACCTTCTTTTTCTTTCTACCCTCTTTGTTACTCTCTGGCTTTATGTTTCCGTTTCGAGGCATGCCACACTGGGCACAGTGGATTGGCGAAGTCCTCCCACTCACTCATTTTTTGCGGATTGTGCGCGGGGTAATGCTTAAAACGGCCGATTTCAACAGCATCAAATACGAGCTAGCCGCTATATTGGCCTTTACCTTAGTGGTGGGCGTAATTGCAATGGCCCGCTACAAACGAACTTTAGATTAAGGGGTAAAACGAGCCTTGAATTATTGGTTTTAGCTCTTTACTCAGCAAGAGATCTCGTGGCTCAAATCTGAGGGCCTTACCCTAGCCCCTTGAGATTGCCACAGTAGTAATAAACTTAATTAATCAAGGGGCTATTTACGTGAAGATATCAAGCCATAGATATATTTACGTTGGCTAAGCGATCTCATCGTCGCTTTACTACGTTTAAATTTTAATACTGTTACTATGGCTAGCAGCCCAAGCAACCCGAACTTATTTATGCATATAACTCAGCAAGACATTAAAAATTTCGAAAGCCAATACCGAGCAAGGCTAATCAATAGTCTTTCAGGTTATAAGAGCGCAAATTTAATCGGAACCATAAGTGACCAAGGGCAAACTAATTTGTCGATTGTGAGTTCGGTATTTCATATCGGCGCAGATCCCGCATTAGTCGGTATGCTGATGCGTCCGCACTCTGTGCCAAGGCACACCCTTGAGAATATTCTGCAAACAAAGTACTACACTATCAATCAGGTATCTGCTGAGTTTTGGCAACAAGCCCATCAAACCTCAGCCCGTTATGAACAAACAGTATCTGAATTTAGTGCGGTAGGTTTACAAGAAGAATATCTCGCACCATGTATTGCCCCCTTTGTGCAACAAAGCAAACTAAAATATGCCCTTGAACTTCGTGAAGTTGTGACACTCGCTATTAACAATACCGAATTGGTGATTGGTGAAATCAGCGATATTATTGTAGATGAACAGGCCTTACGCAAAGACGGTTTTATCGATTTATCATGCCTAAACACCCTTAGTATTACGAGCTTAGATAGCTACCACACCAGCCAAAGGCTCGGTCGTTTAAGCTATGCTAAACCTGGCATTCAGCCTAAAAAATTAGATCTTGATGGAGAGGAAATTGAGGTTTGAATCGTGTCCTACTCGGCTTAATACTGATGTTAATCACTGAATCTGCGATGGCTAAAAGTCTGCTCCCCCAACTACGCTGGTATGTCATAAACGACTCGGTAATGGGCGGCCAATCCAATAGTAAACTTAGCCTAATCGAAGATGATATCTACTTTACTGGTCAATTGTCACTGGCCAATAATGGGGGATTTGCATCGATTCGAGCACAGTTATTACTCGGCATGGGAGAGGCACAACGTATTGCAATTAAAGTTAAAGGAGAGCCTCGTACCTACCAGTTTCGTTTACGCACTAACGACAATATGGATGGTATTGCCTATAAAGTAGAGTTTGAAACCCAAGGCAGTAAAAAGTGGCAAACATTTAGTTTTAGCCCCTTAGATTTTACCGCAAGTTACCGAGGCAGAGCCGTTGCTAATGCCCCAAAACTGCAATTTGCTAATGTGAGTCAACTAGGCTTTTTAATCGCTGATAAAAACCTAGCACCCTTTAGTTTACTTATTGATGAGATAGCAACTACCCCTTTACTCAATTCGCAATAACCAAAAATCGCCTGTTTGCAAAGTATACCCCTTGTGCACAGAATACATGTATTCCCGAATTTGACTGCCGCTCAACCTGTTAATTATTAGCTGATTGGCGAAGGTCCAATGCGTTATAGTAATGTGAATTACTCCGTCTTGCTGACGTATATCTGGCGGCATAAAAGTAGTCCGGTTTACATAATCTTTGCCGACAAGATGAAGGGTAAAGTTTGATTGCTGATCAGGGTACACAGCAAGTGTCAATAACTGTGGTTTATCGTCCATCGTTAATCTGCCAACCCATAAACCGGCGATGTCTGTGTCGCTATTTAATTTGCTTAAGGTTTGTATTACCGCTTTAGGGTATGTTGCTAAAAAGTTGGTGAGCGCTGAGCCATCATTTGCAGCATCAAGTTGATATGTACTTTGCGCCAAACCTTGGTTTTTATCATCTACAGGAATGTCCAACACCATAAAAGATGAATCTAAATAGGGCGAGATAATTAACCTTTTTTTGCCCTTGTTGCCACGTGGAAACTCAATGATGCATTCCGTGCTTGAGCACTTTATATCGTCG
>NZ_JANQVQ010000116.1 GCF_030730205.1 Paraglaciecola sp. | reverse complement strand
CCAAGAGGGTCGGAAATTTCACGCCCATGTTCTGCATGAACATGCCCTTTGACGCCTGCTAGTCGAGCAATTGGATGATATTCAATAGCAGCTAAATTGTAAGTGTGCAGTATGTCTGGCTTTAACTTGCGCAATAACTTTAACAAACGCCAATGACTATTTAGATCCTTACCTAATTTTTTATCAAGTTGGTAGACTTTGACACTTGGTTTTAAATGTTTTGAAAAGTCTGAGACATTCGTTAAGGCAATCACTACATGTTGGAAATTTTGCGATGTCATGGCATTGATACAGTTCACCATCACCCGCTCCAGCCCCCCTACATCAAAGCGATAGATTAAATGAGCAATAACTATTGTTTGATTATGCATCCATTAAACCCTTAATCAAATCTATCCCCTACCCGTGTTTTATTTGTTAAAGATCTCTAATGTTTCAATAAGACGCCGTAATTCTTCCAATTTTTGATTTTCACCATCAATATTAACAATAGTAATTATTCCAGAACCTTTACCCCCCACCAACTTATCCAATAATTGCGCTTTTTTGATTGCAAATGCAGAACTCGACGCTACAACACCTGTGTCGTACCAATAAATTAATGTTTTATTAAATCCGCCAACTGTCACCAAAGAAAGAACCGTGACTGGTACCTGTTTATTGAGTATATCAAGGGTGATATTTTCACTTTTCACTAATGAAAATTTATCGATATCAAACAGACGATTAACACTACTGACTAACTCTTGCTCTTGATTGTCTTGTTGATATTCGGCCACAAATACTTCAAGCATCTTTTTATTGTGGTTTAAAATTGCAGTGAATTTAACATCGGCATCAGGAAATGTTGGCGAAAATGAAGGCTCATTTTCCACATCAGCTAGTTTTTTAATCTGCTCAACATAAGCGCTTGATTCATAAGTTGATTCTAATTTTCCCACAATAAAAGAATGGTAAAATGGTGTAAATGACAACACAGGAAACGTGACGATGAGTAATAGGAATGTAGGATATTTGCTTTTACTTCCTGGTTCTAAGTTCGGTAATTTCTCATCCCGTTTAACATTATCATCACGCCAAAACTTACCAAAAAAAAGTAAAAATATGAGCACAAATGCAAAGAAAAACCACCCATATACAAGATGATCAAATCCAACAGCGTGAGTCATATTCGAAACATGCCCAATGTAAATGATGCCAAAGGCACGAATTCCATTGGCAATAATAGATAAAATTATACTAAAAATAACAAACGCAGTTCTGCGCCAAAAGCTAACGTAAAAAAGGTAAGCATATAGCGCAGCTATAGAAATCATGGATATTAGAAAACGGATCCCAGAGCAAGCTTCAGCTACGACAAAAGTACCATTTGGGATATAAATATATAGACCTTCGCGGTACACTGGAATACCGACCAATCTTACCAAAAAAACGCTGATATCAGCCGTGACCTGCTGTAAAAATGGAACAAGCTCTTCACCCATAGGGACAGCAAAAACGAGAAAAGCCAAGGGAAAAATCAGAAATTTAAATATTTTCCAGCCATAAACAAGACCTACCAAACATACTAACGAGCCATAAGCAGATAAATGTGTCAGAACACTAACGCCTGCCAAATCAGCAAGCAAATAAGCTAATTGACCTAAAAATAATGGGACGATAAACCAAAAGCAAGTTCTTAAGGGAATAGTAGCTAATATGGATTTTTTTTCGTTAATGAGATAAAGAACAATGGGTAGAATTAGAAAACAATAAGTGTAAGTTTCAGAACCTTGCCAAACTGACACCATATTCTTGAGAATACTGAAGTATATAACGAACCATAAAATCAAAAGCGATAAAAAAAACCAGTGATAGCGTTTACGAGTAACATCGTTCATATTTTCATTACTTCTTATTCATTTAATTAATTGCCAAGCTTTACTAATTAACAAACAGATGACCGTGATCTTCGACTAACTTTTTGGCACCTTCGAAATCATTCGGAGTTCCAATATCAAAAAATAGGCCTTTGTTTTTCATAGCAAAAACAGGCACTTTTTCATTAGCAAGAATTTCGGTTTCGAAGCTAAACTTTCCAGATAATTGGCTTAATAAAATATGGTTCTTACTTAACAGATATATCCCTGAATTGATAAATCCAACTCCTTTTCTACCTTTTTCAAAAAATTTCTTTAACTTTGCGTTGTCGTCAATATCTGCAGCGCCAAACCGGGTGACATCTTCTACTTCTGTACAAACAATACTTAAACTAGCTTGTTTGCTTTGTGCAAAGTTCATAAAATCTACCAATGAAAATTCCATAAAAGAATCTGAGTTTACCACTAGCGCCTTGTTACCTTTAACATGAGTCATCGCTAACTTAATCGCACCGCCTGTACCTAGTGGCTGTTCTTCCAACGAAAAGGTGTAATCAAGATGAGGAAAATTTGCTGCTACATCATCAATTATCATTTGAGAATGATGTGAAACGGCAAATATAAAACGCTTGATGCCCTGATGGGACAAATACCTAATGATATAGTGCAGAAAAGGACGGCCAGCTATTTCAGCTAACGATTTTGGGTAAGCATCGCCCGTTACGCCATGCAACCGAGTCCCTAAACCGCCAGCTAACAATATGGCTTCCATTTATTTAAGGTGACCAAACATTGCTTCTTCAATCAATCCGCATAATACGTGGCCTACAGCGATATGTGATTCTTGAATGAAAGGAGTGCTAGTAGAGGGAACATTTAGTGTCACATCGCATACTTCAGGTAATTTACCCGCATTGCCGCAAAGAGCGATGGTGACAATATTCATTCCTTTTGCAACTTTAACCGCTTCGAGTATATTAGCCGAATTTCCAGAAGTACTGATCCCAACGAAAACGTCTCCTTCTCTGCCATTTGCTTGAACTTGACGAGCAAATAATTGTAAAAAACCGTAATCATTGCCAATCGCTGTTAACATTGATGTGTCTGTTGTCAAAGCGATTGAAGGAAGACCCGGGCGATCAAAATTAAATCTACTGACCAATTCAGCCGCAAGATGTTGTGAATCTGCAGCGCTCCCACCGTTTCCTGCGAATAAAATTTTATTACCATTTTTCAATGCAGCAATACAAGCCTCGGCAGCGTCAACAATTCTTTGTTGCAAACCAAGGTCATTCAAAATAGCCTGTTTCGTGGCAACGGAATTTTCAAAATGAGCTTTTACGTATGTCAGACTGTCCATGCTTGTACTCCTATTTGAGTCAATTGAAATTGACTCACCTGCCCATTAGCAGCATTTCTATTAAGCAATTTCATCAATTTTAACTTTTGTTTAGGTTCAACAAATAACATCATAAACCCTCCTCCTCCAGCACCGGATAGTTTTAATGATTTTGCACCATTTTCCAATGCCAATGTAGATATTTGCTCAATATGAGAATTTGAAATTGAGTCTGAGGTGCCTTTCTTAGCGGACCAAGAACGTTTCAAAATATTTGACATACCTTCGATATCATTACGTAACAAACATTCTTTCATTTCAAAAGCATGTTGTTTAACTTTATGCAAAGCTTCTAACGGCTTATCGTCTTTTGTATTTGAAGCGGCTCGAATCTGATCATCAATAATTTTACCTGAGTCTCGTGATATTCCGGTGAAAAATAACAAGATTTGGCTTTCAAGTTCGTTAATTATTTCGGTTCTTATTCGCAAAGGATTAACTAAAACTCGATCTCGCTCAAACTCCATAAAGTTAACCCCCCCAAAGGTAGCAGCATATTGATCTTGTTTCCCCCCAGACAACTTACAGTCTTCACGTTCTATTTCAAATGCTAGATGTGCCAAATCATATTCACCTAACGGCAGCTTAAGCAATTCCCGATAGGCTGCCAAGATTGAAACGACCATAGTCGAAGATGAACCCAAACCACTTCC
>NZ_JANQVQ010000115.1 GCF_030730205.1 Paraglaciecola sp. | reverse complement strand
GTTTGGTGCTATTGATAGTTTTTTAAGAAAGAACAATGTAGAAAATGCTAGTTTTAATTCGAAATTAAAATTAGCACTAGATGCGGCTAACTTCATGATCCACGAAGATGGGACTTTACCATTGATTGGCGACTCGGAAAATAAAGCTTCTGTTTATGTTCCTGATTCTCTTCACAAAGGAAAGTATGGTGTAGGTTTCTTTCCTGAATCAGGTTTTTCAATAGTGAAAGAAAAAGACTTTTTCCTGACCTTTAAATGTGGTGGATCTTCTTTCTCACATCGACATATCGATGATACCAGTATTACATTAAGAGTTGGAGGTTTAGACTTCATTTGTGATGGAGGAATGTATAACTATGACAACAGTAATGAGTTGCGGCGATACTTTATATCTCATAATGCCCACAGTGGTTTTTTTCCTGCTTCAGCTTCAACTGTGCTTTTTAAAGATTTTGAAACTGCGAATGATCTGGCTAATACGACTAAATTTGCATCTGATAATTACAGCATATTGATTGAAGGTGAAAGCTTTTACAATTCGAATACAGCATTTACAAGAAAGCTTCGAGTTGAAAAAAAATCTACTTTAAGTTACGGCGATATTTCAATAACTGATTCATTTGAAAGTCCAGAGTCCGAAAAGTGGATTGTTCAATTCTTGTTACATCCTAAAGTGGAAGTTTCAAAGTCTGGAAATGGGTTTATGCTTAGACGTGATCATATTTCTGTTTTTATTAGCTTTTGTATTGAATCTGCTCATGAAATTAAAGTTGAATCTGCTTTTTACTCACCGAGTTATTTGCTTAGTGAAAAAACATCAATTCTTAAGGTTACCGGTGAATCAAAAAAATTAAGAATGATGACCTGGCTGAGTTTTTTAACAAAGGAATCTTTATGAGTGTTTCAGTTGTAACTACATGTAAAAACAGAACTGATTATCTTTTAGAAACATTAAATTCATTTTTGTCACAGCCTATTGTTTCTGAGGTTGTTGTTGTAGATTTTGATTCGACGGAGCCTGTATATAATAAATTATCAGATTTCTTATCAAATTCTAAGCTTAAGGTTCTTAGAGTTGATAACCAGCCAGTATGGAAAATAGGTCTTGCTCAGAATATAGGTATTAACTTTGCTAAAGCCGACTATATTCTTAAAATTGACTCTGACGTAGGTATTTTTGATCTTAAGCCTAGCCTCGAACTTATTTCTGCAGGAAATTGTTTCGTCAGAGGTCGTTCACAGCTTGGCGTGTCTTCAGGTTTAGTTCTTTTTGATAAAGCAAGTCATATATCTACAGGAGGGTACAACGATTGGATTACCGGATGGGGTTATGATGATGGTGACTTTTACAGGAGACTTTATGCAAAAGGATTGACAAGCTTTAATTTTTCAAAAGATGATTTTTTTGAAATAAAACAAAGTTTTATAAGTAAAAATGTTAATGTAAAAACTTTAAATAGTGTGGTTTTTTCTGATGATTCTGGATTGGCATCAAAACCAAAATTTACAGCTTTGCGAAATTTTATTTTTTGTAATATTTTTGAAAAAAAAACTGGCAGTAAACCTCTTTTTAAATACATTGAAACATCTCCGCAGTTGTTTTCAGTTGAAATTATTAACGATCCTGATTTAGACAAGCAGGCTAAAAATTATATTGAGATAGCTAATTGCCTTGCATTCTCTTTTTACTCTCAGGGTTTTGACGCAGATGATATCAATTCAACGCCAAAACTATTCGAGTTAATTGAAATGATCAAAAAAAATTAAAGATTGTTGATTTGAATTCCCATTACTTCAATTCAGAATGGTATGTACAAAAATACCCCGATATCGCAGCTGCTGGTATAGATCCCCTGCAGCATTATCTTAACCATGGCCAAAAAGAAGGCCGTTGGCCTTGTGCACTGCCTGCCTTAGAGCTTGAGCAAACATTATGGCAGGCAGTTGGTGCCGAGCCTTATTTGGTACAATTGCAACAGCTATGGCAAAAACAGCAACCTTTGCATAGCGCCTTAGCCGCTTGGGTATTAGCGCGTTGGTGTGCTAGTGTCGGGCAGTGGCAACAGGCATTGCCTTTGTTGCAGCCTTTGTTACAAGATGAAATTGCACTAAACATGCTTGCCCATCAAGGCCCGTTTTTACTGGCGTTTTCTACTTATTTTAATTGTAAGCAAACTGCGCAGGCGCACGCTGTGCTGTCGCACCCACTCTGGGCTGACACTGTTGATAAGCAGTTGGCTCGTTCTATGCTGGTAGGCGGCACAGAAAAGTTACGTTTACTAAACAAGGTTTTTGCTAGTCAGAGCTTAACGCCGTTACAGCTTAACACCCAAGCTAATCTAGACAGCTTGCAAGCCGAAAAGATGAAATCGGCGTGGTATCGTTTTTTTCGGCCACGTAATATACAGCCTAAAGTTAGCATTATAGTGCCATGCTTTAATGCCAGTAAAACGATAGCGACTGCGCTTAAAAGCTTATTGCGGCAAAGCCATCGCAACATTGAAATACTAGTGGCTGATGACTGCTCTACCGATAATTCTGTTGCCATAGTGCAGCAATTTGCTAAGCAGGATAAACGCATCGCGTTAGTACAGTTAACGACGAACAGCGGCGCTTATGTCGCGCGTAATACCGCATTGCAGCAAGCGAGTGGTGACTTTATAACTACCCATGACGCTGACGATTGGTCGCACCCAGAAAAGATTGAACGCCAGGTTCAGGCATTACAACAAGATGCGACGCTGATGGCATCGGTGTCGCATTGGGTGCGTTGTTCTCCAGAGTTAGTTTTTCAACGTTGGCGCATGGAAGATGCGTGGGTTTACCGTAACGTTTCATCTTTAATGTTTCGCAAAGCAGTGTTTGAAGCCTTAGGCTTTTGGGATTGTGTGTCTGTAAATGCCGATACCGAATATTACTATCGTATTAAACAGCAATTTGGTGATGACAGTATCGTTGAGGTGTTACCTGGTGTGCCGTTGTCTTTTGGGCGGGCGGATGAAAACTCGTTAAGCCAAACGAAAGCCAGTCATTTGCGCACACAGTTTCGCGGTGTGCGAAAAGACTATCATGATGCGGCTATAGCGTGGCATAAAACTGCTTCTTCGTTGTATTTACCCGCCATGCCTGAGCAGCGGCCATTTGTGGCGCCGGCACTAATATGCCGAGGTTCTGAAAATTATCGACAACATAACGTGCGGTTGATACTGGAGCAAAAACAGCTGTTTGATGCAGCTTGGTATTTGCGCCGTTACCCCGATATAGCGCAAGCAGGGGCAGAGCCCTTAGCACATTTTATTGCGCATGGCGCTGCCGAGGGGCGAGATCCGCTGCCTACTTTTAGCTTAAGCAGTTATGCCTATCAGCAGAAATTACCAATAACGGCGGCATTAGCGCATTGGCTAAAGGCGGAAGAACCAGAAAAGTATGCAGTTCATATAGCGGGCGAAGCTAGCAAGCTAAACCAGCCAACAATGATGCTGGTTGGCCATGCCGTATCCGATAAGTTATTTGGTGCAGAGCGCAGTTTCCTCGATGTGGTAAAAGCACTCAGTCAATGCCCGTTTAGATTGATAGTGGTTTTGCCTTCTGCACACTCAGCTAAGTACATAACGGCTTTACGTCAATACGTCGATACCGTTGTGATAATGCCTTATTATTGGTGGCGAGCAGAGCGTACTGACGAGCCGGCAGTGCTTGAGCAATATACCCATCTATTTAAGCAATATGCGGTTAAGTTGCTTTATGTGAACACAATAGTGTTAAGTGAGCCATTAACGGCTGCGCAATCAGTTGGAATTCCAGCCGTGCTGCATGTTCGAGAGTTATTAGCGCATGATCCATCGTTGTGTAAAGTACTCAATATTGATGATGCCCAAATGCGTCAGGTTCTGCTACAGCGCAAAGTTTCTTTTGTCG
>NZ_JANQVQ010000114.1 GCF_030730205.1 Paraglaciecola sp. | reverse complement strand
TTGCCCATCAAAGTGAGCGTTTAACCGGTGCTATTTCATTAGCCCAACCCTTATCCATTAAGCTTACCGTACTCATTCTGGTCGTTGTAGCGTTGGCTATTGTGGTTTTTTTGTTTAATGCCCAATACTCCCGTAAAGAAACCGTGCGTGGTTTTTTAATGCCGAATAAAGGCATGATCAAAAGTTTTGCCAACCAGGGCGGCAGCATTGAAACGCTCTGGGTGAAAGAAGGCGATAAGGTTGTAAAAGGCCAGGCGCTGGCGACCATTATTATTCAGCAAAGTAATAACAACGGGGTGGAGTTAAGTGCTCAACTTGCTGAGCAGCTCAAGGCACAAACCAGATTACTTAGTGATGAAATAGCCCAACATCAGGCTTTACAAACTCAGGAATTACTCAACCTGCAAAGCCAGGAAATAGCCTTAAACCATGAAAAAGACGCGCTTGAGAGCCAGCTGGCCTTAGCGGACGAAAAGTTAAGTTTATTGGCCGAGCAACAACAAAATTTCAAGCAACTGAATAAAAATGGCTATGTATCCAACTTAGAACAACAAGCCCAGCAACAAACCTTACTTGAGGCCAAACAAGAAAAACAAAATATTGCGCGTTTATTACTGCAACAGCACAACGAATTAAGTCAAATTACCTTTAATATTGGCAACATCCCCCAACAGTATGCGTTGCGCATCAATAACTTATTACGCCAACAAGCTGATCTGCAACGCCAATTGGCGCAAGTCGCGAGTAACTATCAGTACACTATTATCGCCAGCAACAGTGGCATCGTCACTGGTATTCAGGTGGTTGAGGGTGAAAGCTTAAAATCAACCAATCCCTTATTGCATATTTTGCCTGAGGACTCAGAATTAGTGGCCGAGCTATTATTACCCACTCGCTCCGCTGGTTTTGTACAAGTAGGTAATGCTACCCGTTTACGCTTTGATGCTTTCCCCTATCAGCGTTTTGGTTTTATACAAAGCCACATTGTGCGTATTGATCAGGCACTGATCACCCCTAATGAAATACAACTGCCAGTGACCTTGCAAGAACCGGTTTACCGCTTACGCGCCAAACTTAATCAGCAACAGGTGCAAGCCTTTGGCAAGGCATTTGATTTAAAAAGCGGTATGTTGTTTGAGGCCGATATTATGCTTGAGCAGCGCACATTAATTGAATGGCTGCTGGAACCGATTTACAGCTTAAAAGGCAGGGTAAGTTAATATTCTCTATTACGTAAAAGAGAAGCAAAATATTTTTCTGTTGAGCTTGTTTGTTATTGATACAGCAAGTTTGGTGGAAAATAAAGCGGCTGACTTTAGTCACACTTTAGCGAGAAGCACTAAAGCCAGCCTTATTAATCGCTAACTCATTGAGAGTTGGCAAATCAATAACCCGACAACCCTTTATTAAAAGTAATGTCGGACAAATGGAGTATAACATTATGCGTGAACTAGATAAAAATGAAATTGTACAAGTAGGCGGGGGAGTTTCTCAAGAAGGAGCTATCGGTATCAATATGGGGATTATTTCAATCGGAGTAGGTATAGCGATTGCAGGTAGCGCTCCAGCTTGGTTTCCAATAGCTATGATAGGAGTGAGTATCTATGCAACTGCATCAGCCATCTCTAGCGCTCTTAGTCCATAGCCAATAACTTTTATTGTTTTAAACTCATAAACCGTACTAGGTGGTATCTTTCCAGATGCCATCTTATTGAAATTATTTAAGGTAGAAAAATGTCGCATAATAATTGGCGTAAGCTTAATAGTTCGAATTGGTTGTTAATAAAAAAAAGTAATCACATTAAGCTATTTGTATGTCTAGCTATTTCTATAATCATATCAATTTTCTTGATTATATTTTCTGGGTAATGCTGCAGGGAGAGAATCCCTGTCTTCTCAGGACAATAGCCTGAATGGTCATTCATTACCCAGTTATTTGGCAGCCTTTTAAAAATACGGAATAAATTTAATGTCACTTAATTACACGTTTGTAAATGAAGACACCTCTACGGAATTATCCATTTTATCCCCAGGTAGCAATATTTTAGCTATTGCAGGAAGTGGCTCTAGAGTTGTTCCTCTATTTATGTCCGAGCCTAAATCTATTTGTTGTGTCGATACATTGAAAAGCCAACTTTATTTAACTGAAATGAGAATAGAGGCAGTAAGGCAATTAGAATACGATGATTATTGTATGTTATTGGGTTATAAAAATTCCGAGCCTATTTACATACAAAAACTGTTTGATAAGTTGAAAATATCTGATGATGCAAAATTATTTTTAGAACATCACTTTAAAAAATTTGGTTGGAGAAGAATTATTTTTTCAGGTAAGTGGGAAAGAAGTATTGGTAAAGCATCAAGCTTTTTTAAATTATGTGTTCCTGATTTAGAATACAGGCTAAGTAAATGCAATAACATAACAGAACAAGAAGTGGTTTTTGCAAAGACTAAATTTAGAATTTTTTTAGCATTTAAAATATTGGAGTTTTTCACAATGATGTCGTGTTTGATAGATATGTTAAAAGTAAGGCGAAAAAAAATCAATTTTAAAAGCAGTTCAACTAGCGTCAAGCATTATTGGGAAGGGCTAAATAATATAGTTCATAGAAAAATCGTTTTAGAAAATTTTTTTTACTCAATATTACTAACTGGTAAATATAATCGTTTTGAAGCACCAACATTAGAAATTGATGCGAACAAATATTCAAGATATAAGAAAGGTATTGAGAATTGCCAAATTTCTTATGTTCACAATGATATATTCGACTTTATTATGAATACCAATTGTAAATTTGACTTTGTTTCATTATCGAATACGCCTGATTATCTTTCCAAAGAAATGAAATTTAAATTTATGCAAATGCTTAAGTGTGGATTAGCTAGAAATTCTAAAGTTGTTTTTAGGAACTGTTTAAGTCAAAAGATAAAGATTAATACTTCTGGTTTTGATGATGTTAGGGAGGAGTTTTCGAAGCCAGTAAAGTTAGATATTACACCATTTTATAAAGTAAATATTTTTCGAAGAAGCACTAATAGTTAAAATACTTAGTTACAGGCTCACAGTATCAAATTGTTTAGTCGTTTAAAATCATGTAAGCAATAATATTAATCAGTATTTTTATCGGTACCTAAATTTAAATGTATTCATCACCCCGAAAGCTTTTAATATTTTCTGTTATAAAATCTGTTCCCTTGGTACTTCAATCCGAAATAGCCGAGTGCGGTTTAGCCTCTCTGGCTATGGTTGCCGGTTTTTATGGTCATCAGCTTGATATGCCTGCGATGCGTAAACGCTTTTCGGCTAATTTAAAGGGCATGAACCTACAACAGTTAATCGATGTAGCGGATAGTTTAGGTTTAGCCAGCCGCGCCTTGCAATGTCCTATTAATGAAGTACATAAACTGCAAACTCCCTGCATTTTACACTGGGATATGAATCACTTTGTGGTATTAACCAAAGTATCAGGCAGGGGCAAAAGTGCGCAATTTTTTATTAATGATCCGGCAGTGGGCAAACGTACTTTAGCTCTTGCAGAGTTTAGCCAGCATTTTACCGGTATTTGTTTAGAACTCACCCCAACCAATAACTTTGAAGTCAAACAAGAACAAGCCCAGATGAAGTTCACACAATTGTGGTCTTCCATGTCTGGTTTGAAGTCTGGCCTAATAAAGTTAATTGGTTTGTCGCTGGTATTGCAACTTTTTGCGCTGATGACACCTTATTATATGCAGTGGGTGGTGGATGAGGTTTTGATCAGTTTTGATCAACCTTTGCTTACCGTACTAGCCATTGGTTTTGCATTGATCGCGATTATTTCAGTTGTAACTAATGCGGTTCGCAGTTGGTTAATATTACGCTTGTCTAGTTTGCTGAATATGCAAATGGGCGTTAACCTGCTGCGGCATTTATTACGTTTACCCATGAACTATTTTGA
>NZ_JANQVQ010000113.1:15472-17107 GCF_030730205.1 Paraglaciecola sp. | reverse complement strand
AACAGTTTAATCAGCCTGTCTTCGCCGTGTTTAAACACGGGACTTGGCCGCATATTAATTTTCTCCATTTTTAACATAAGCTCTAAGCCCTTGTATAGCCTTATTTTTTATCACTTGTTTAAACGAGCTAAGGGGGAAATACGGCGAAACACCTTGATCTTGCGCATAGGCGGAACTACAGTTAAGCGCTGTATATTAAAACAGTATTTGACTGTAAGGATCAAGGATGTCTAACTCACCATTTCTAAATTTAATTGCAGATACCATGTTTGAACGTCGTTATGCAAAAAGAACGATTGAGACTTACTTAATTTGGATTAAAGAATTAATCCTGCGGGGTCACCCATAAGTCAGCCGGTGTCAGAGCCGCTGAAATTTGCGGATAGGATAATCACGGGTTCGAAAAAACACATTCTGCAAAGAGCAGTCAACTGTCCGCCGAACCACCATCAAAATCGCCATAGCAACGACTCATCACAGATAATCTCCTGCGGTTTCCTTCACCCGAGATTATCCGCCAGCTGTCTCCTAGCCACAGGACAGCTGAGGTTCAGTGTTACTGACAGCCAATTGACAATCTTAAGAGTAGCAGTCATACGTCTTGGTTAGGGTGTATGACAAGTTCCTGCCATAACAGATATTCGAATTTGTAATCATATTATTTATAAAATAAGCAGGGCGTTGTAGCCCATACTTAACATTTTCGTAACTCTATATTGCGTTGAAAAACTTATCTCAACTTAATGTACTCATCTTCATTGTTTTTTAGAGAGTTTTCAGCAAAGTAGTCCATTGCATCAAAATAGTGTTTTGCCATGCCTTTTTGATACGTCTCATAGATATCAACAACTACTTTATCTTTTCTACCTTCTGCGTTTGTAGCCTTCAGAAATTTGTAGTTAGCACCTGCAAAATCATCAATAGTTTTGCACAGCATGCGATTCATTATCACATACGCATCTTTCATTAAGGCCTGCACTTTTTCGTCGCTTACGGGCAAGTAGGTGACTTCCATGTAGTGCGTAGTCCACTCATCAGCCTCATATTTAACATCATGAATTTCGTCATTTGAAATTTTACCGTAAGCTTCGAAAACCTTTTTACCATTTTCATCTTGTTTTATTTCAGTTTTCCACTCTTCGATTTTAGCTTTTGGTAATCCCTTCAACATTACATCTAAATTTTCTTCGCCTAATGTCATTTGTATTGATACCTCGATTCGTTTAATCATTTCGTCAGTGTTATCACGACGCCGTATTAGCAACTCGCGCTGTTTCTGCAAAGCACTTAACAAGTCAAAGTCATCAGCATGAATAATGGTAGTAATGTCGTCTAAATTCATATCCATTTGTCGATAGATAATGATTTGCTGCAATAATGCAACATCATAGTTATCGTAAAAACGATAACCGTTACTATCCCGTTTAGCTTTAAGTAAATTTTTCTCGTCGTAAAAATGCAAAGTACGCACACTCACATCGCTTAATTTACTTAGCTGTCCCACGCTGTATTTTTTTTCTCTGCTATTCACTTTACTGATTACCAACTCTTATCAATTGCTAACATGATTATCCTGAGGTATTACCTTAGGTTAGGGTCAACACTATTAATTCAAATTTCCCTCTTTTTATATTC
>NZ_JANQVQ010000113.1:0-15372 GCF_030730205.1 Paraglaciecola sp. | reverse complement strand
GCAAAAGCTAAGAAGGCACAAACGTCATCTCAAAAATCAGCTGTCGCATCCTGGGCATGTTGTTTCAATGAATTTGCACCGATAATGAATCTACACCGATATTTTACACCCGTGTCCCGCCGTCCAGCTCCAATGTACGGCCAGTAAAGTAGTCGTTTTCAAAGATAAACTTTGCGGCATGGGCGAGTTCTTTTACATCGGCCAAACGTCCGGCTGGCACGCTTTTAATAAATAGCTCGCGCATTTCGGGGCGCATTTGTTGTGCCATGGCAGTATCTACCAAGCCAGGTGCAATACAACCGGTGCGAATACCAAAACGGGCTAATTCTTTACCCCAACTAACCGTCATGGTGGCTACTGCTGCTTTAGAGGCCGAATAATTGGTTTGCCCCATATTGCCAGCACGAGATACCGAAGACAGGTTAATGATTACCCCTGTGCTTTTGCTTTCAACCATTTGCGCTGCTGCTTCACGGCTGCATAAAAAGGTACCAGTGACATTCACGTCAAGCACCGATTGAAACTGCTGACGGGACATTTTATCCACCACTTTGCCTTCTTTCACTTTAAGTAACATGCCATCGCGCATGATGCCCGCGCTATTGATTAAGCCATTTAGCTGACCAAATTCGGCAATAATCGCGGCAAAGGTGCTTTCTACTTGGGCTTCGTCTGTCACATTCACTACAAAGCCTTTGGCTCTTACGCCTAATACAGCCAGTTCTGCGGCAGTGGCGTCAAGTGCTTCAGCCTGCATATCGAGTAACGCGATATGGGCACCTTGAGCGGCAAACTCTAAAGCCATAGCCTTACCAAGGCCTTGGGCAGCGCCTGTGATGGCGATAACAGAATCTTTTAATTGCATGGTTTAACTCTTTTTAGATGGGTTAGAAAATAAAGTAAAAATACTGGAAAAATCGAGTTTTCCGTTCCCTTGTTCGCTGTGCTTGGTATACAAACGTTGGGCAAGTTCACCCATGGGGGTAACTGAGTGGCTTTTTGCCGCGGTATCCATGGCCAAGCCTAAGTCTTTTTTCATGAGGTCAACCATAAAACCACCCTCGTAACCATTGGAAGAGGGCACATTTGGCATGACATTTGGGCAAGGGTTATAAAGCTCTAGTGTCCAGTTGCGTCCTGAACTTTGCAGCATAATGTCAGACACCACCTTGGGATCAAGCCCGTTATCAATGGCTAATTGCAATGCTTCAGAGGTGCCTACCATCAGCACCGACAGCAACATGTTATTGCATATTTTAGCGGTTTGACCTGCCCCTAATGGACCGGCGTGAAAAATGTTTTTTCCCATTTTATCCAGCACTAGGGTGGCTCGTTCAAAATCGTCTTTTTCACCTCCTACAATGAAGGTCAACGTACCGGCAGTTGCACCACCCACACCACCAGAGACAGGTGCATCAATAAAAGCGATAGACTCTTTCGCCAAAGCGTTGCCGACTTTTTGTGCGGTTGCTGTATCAATTGTGCTTGAATCGATAACCAAACAATCTTTGGGTAATACACTGATCAAACCTTGCTGCTTGTCATCGCCCAAATACAAGGCCTCAACGTGTTTTCCGGCAGGTAACATCGAGATAACGACATCAACGTCTTTCACTGCATCTATTGCCGTTGCTGCACTGCTGGCGCCTTTTTCAACTAAGGTATCCACCGCTTGGGGCATCAGATCAAACACCGTCACATTAAATTTTGCTTTGAGTAAATTGATGGCCATGGGGCCACCCATATTACCTAAACCGATAAACGCGATTTTTAGTGCAAATTGCATACTTGCTCACCTTCTTTGGTTGGTTTACGGAACAAAATTAAGCTTGACCGAGCAGCGCTAAAGGGTGTTGCTCTGGCGACCAAGGCGACATAAAAAATCCATCAACAGTGTGTTTGGGCACGGTGGCGGGCTCGGTATATAGCCACTTAGGAAGGTTGTCTTTATCTACCAATAACGCTCTTACGCCTTCTTGAAACTCCCCTACGGTGCCGCAGTGACAAGACATCACCAACTCCATTTTAAAACATTCAGCCAAGGGCAAATCAGCGCCACGTGCAAGCTGTTCAAACACCAAGTGTTTAGTGATGTTTGAGCCTGCTTGCAACGTTTTTTGCGCTTTATCAAGCCAAGGGTCTTGTACCTCGTGCTGCGCTAAAATTAGCTGCTGTGCATTAACCACATCAGTGCACGAAGCCAGTGAATCGCATAGCGATACGTAGTTAACCAAGTTTGCGCTTGGTAAAATATTGGTATCTTCAAAACCATCACACAAGGTGTCGAGTAATTCATGGTTGGCTTGCTGCTGTGCTTGCCAATCGACTGTTTGTAGCTTTTCTAAAAATTCAGCTTTGCAAGCATGAGGGATAACAAAATCGGCCAGGTGGCAATACAGGGCGTCGGCAGCGTTAATACTGGCACCGGTTAAACCTAAAAATAGGCCACAACCTGCTGGCATCTTATTTAAAAAGTAACTACCACCGACATCAGGATACAAGCCAATACTGATTTCGGGCATGGCTATACGCGAAGTTTCCGTCACAATACGATGACTGGCACCACTCATTAAACCTAAGCCGCCCCCCATCACGATCCCATTACCCCACACCAAAAAAGGCTTGGTGAAAGTATGGATTAGATAGTCAAGTTGATACTCAGTGGTAAAAAAGTGCTGTAAAGCGGCAGGCGCTTGACCGCTATGATTAGCCGCCATCGCATGATGCATCGCCACCACATCACCACCGGCACACAAGGCTTTATCAAGTTGGCTATCAAGCACTACCATGCAAATTTTAGGATCTGCCTGCCAAGCTTGTAACTGCGGATTGAGTAAATCAATCATGTCTTGATCCAAGGCGTTTAAAGCCTTAGGTTTATTCAATGTTGCAAGACCAATCAAATACCCATTTTGAGCTGGCAATAGGCTGAATAAGACTTTTTGTTGTTCTATCATTGAAACGTTTACTCCATATTAAAGAATATCACCGGCACCTGCAGTCAATAGTCTACGACCAATTATCATACGCATGATCTCGTTGGTACCTTCTAGAATTTGATGCACGCGCACATCCCGCATGTACCGTTCAAGCGGGTATTCTTTAATATAACCATATCCACCATGAATTTGCAGGGCTTGATTACATACCTCAAATCCTACATCTGTAGCGAAACGTTTTGCCATGGCGCAATAGGCGCTGCATTCTGAGTCTTGTTGATCAAGTTTAAAAGCCGCCAGTCTCACCATCTGCCGCGCTGCCACAAGCTCCGTGGCCATATCGGCTAACTTAAATTGCAAAGCCTGAAAAGCCGCCAAGGGTTTGCCAAATTGCGTGCGCTCTTGCATATAGTTTTTAGCGGTATTGAGCGCTTGCTGCGCTGTGCCAATTGAACAAGTCGCAATATTAATACGTCCACCGTCTAGGCCTTTCATGGCAAAAGTAAAACCTTGCCCTTCTTCACCTAATAAATGATCGCGAGGAATACGCACATCTTCAAAGGTAATCAAGCGGGTGGGTTGAGCGTTCCAGCCCATTTTTTCTTCCGCTTTGCCATAAATAACGCCTTTCGTGTCTGCCGGTACGATAAAAGCCGAAATACCCTTAGCGCCCGCTTCGCCGGTGCGCGCCATTACCACCAATATTTCCGTTTCACCCGCGCCAGAAATAAACATTTTCGAGCCGTTTAACACATAGCTGTCGCCATCTAACTTTGCAGTTGAACGCATGGCCGCGGCATCAGAACCAGACCCCGGTTCAGTCAAACAATACGAGGCAAGGTGCTCGCCAGTCACTAAGCTCGGGCAATATTGGGCTTTGGCGCTTTGCGTACCCCAAGTAGCAATCATCCAAGTGGCCATATTGTGAATGGTCATCATGGCTGTGGTGGCGGTACATCCCATGGCAAGTTGCTCAAAAATAATAGAGGAATCCAGCCGACTTAAACCTAAACCACCAGCATCTTCAGGGGTGTAAAGTGAACAAAATCCCAGCTCTCCAGCCTTGTGTATCGTCGCTTTAGGAAAAATATGCTCTTTATCCCACAAGGCCGCGTAAGGCGCTAACTCTTGGTCGGCAAATTGTTTTGCGGTTTGTGCAAAGGCGATTTGGTCATCAGTTAAGTTAAAATTCATGGTTTTTACACTCCAAGCTTAACGCAACGAAATGGTCATATTGGGCGCGTCTTTATTGGATGCCGCTTGGGCATCTTCATCAAACCAACGAGCGGTGACGGTTTTTGTTTCGGTGTAAAAACGGATGGCTTGTTTGCCGTAAGCATGTAAATCACCGTAGAAAGAGTTTTTCCAGCCGGTAAACGAGAAAAACGGTAGAGGCACAGGAATAGGCACGTTAATACCCACTTGACCTACCTCAATGTCATGTTGATATTTACGCGCAGCAGCGCCGCTATTGGTAAAAATGGAGGTGCCGTTGCCATAGGGATTTCGGTTTACCAGCGCAATCGCTTCATCAAGGGTGTCAACTGACATACAGCACAACACAGGGCCAAAAATTTCTTGCTGATAGATGGCCATTGTTTCGTCTACATTGGTGAAAACCGTCGGGCCAACCCAGTTACCTGCTTCATAGCCTGGTAAACTAAATTCAGAGCCATCAACCAAACATTCAGCGCCCTGCTGTTTACCTTGTTGAATAAGAGCCAAAACCCGTTGTTTGGCCTGCGGACTGATAAGTGGACCAAAACCGGCGTTAGCATCATCCCATAAGCCAGGTTTAACGGCTTTGATTAACTCAGCAAGTTCAGGGATCCAATCTTTAGCCTCACCCACAAATACTGCTACTGAAATAGCCATACAGCGCTGACCTGCCGCCCCTACTGAAGCGCCGACTAGATTATTCAATACTTGCGTTTTATTAGCGTCTGGCATTATTACCGAGTGATTTTTAGCGCCGGCAAAACACTGTGCACGTTTCATATTGTCGGTAGCAGTTTTATAAATATGTTGGCCAACCGGCACGGAGCCCACAAACGAGACCGCTCGCACTTCAGGCTCAGCCAGTAGCTTATTGACCTGCTCTTTACCGCCATGGATCACGTTTAACACGCCCTTTGGTGCGCCAGCTTGCATAAACAACTCAGCCAGCTTCATGGGCGTAAGGGGGTCTTGTTCGGAAGGTTTTAAAATAAAGGTATTGCCACAGGCTATGGCCAGAGGAAACATCCATAATGGGATCATGGCCGGAAAATTAAAAGGCGTAATACCCAAACACACACCCAAGGGTTGAATATAGCTGTAAGTGTCGATGCCACGCGCGACATTTTCGGCGGTTTCACCCATCATTAAAGACGGTACGTTCATCGCCTGTTCAACCACTTCAATGCCGCGCCACACATCCCCTTTAGCATCCGCCAAGGTTTTACCGGTTTCTTGGCTCAAAATAGTGGCTATTTCATCATGATGCTCTTTAAGTAACTGCTGATAACGCATCATCACTCGCGCTCTTTCTGGTGCGGGTACTTCACGCCACGTTAAAAAAGCCTGTTTTGCCGCAGCAACAGCGGCGGCTATTTCGTCATCGGTTGCACATGGCGCCTTGGCAATGACAGCGTTATTATTGGGATTGGTGACGTCGATAAATTGAGTGGTAAGAGAGGCAATGAAATCGCCATTAATGAGCAGTGGAACAGTATGCATACTTATCCTTACAGAAAAGTGAGACGCAAAAACGCGCTTTATGTTAAAAATCTGTAAGCAACTCTAACAAACTTTGTCACCTTTACGTTAACGTTAAGTGTCATTTATAAACGCACTCACTGCCAACTTCTGTATACAGGTTGTGATATTTCACACCTAGGATTAAATCGATATAACATTCAACTAGATAAAGCGTGCTAGCCTGATATGCTTGTGAACATGAAAGGACTTTTTCACGCTAACTATGTTGCCTAAAAATTTAAACGTAGCAGTAGTCGAAGATAACGAATTAGCGCGTTCCAATATCCGCAATCATTTGTTGGATATGGGCTTTTCTGATATTGCTAGCTTCACTAATGGCCGAGAATTAAAAGCTAATCTTAAATTCCGTCACTTTGACATTCTGCTGATGGACTATCATCTTGGACAAAATAAAAACGGCGTAGAGGTGGTGCAAGAATTACGTCATCTAAAACTCCTTAAACACGCTACTTGCCTGATGTTTATCACCGCTGACCGCCTACCTCTGATTATTGGGCAAATTGTCGACATTCAGCCAGAGGCTCTCATTGTCAAGCCTTACACTATTGGCAACTTTTCAAAAAGCGTGAGTGCCTGCGTAAAACTGCATCTATTTTTACTACCTATTTATCAGTTGATGGATCAAAACCGATTAGAACAAGCCTTAGATGTGGCAGAAACCTTGTGTGAAGCCAATCAAGATCTGCGCAAACTCAATCCGTTGATTAAATTAAAGGCACGCATTTTAACAAAGCTAGAACGCTACAGTCAGGCAACCGCCCTTTACCGAGAAGTGCTTCAAGGCTCAGATAAAGTCATGTGGGCCAAATGGGGCTTAATACAAAATCTGTTTCTTGATAATCACATTCAAGAAAGCCAGAGCTTGTTACACGAGTTAACCAAAGCACAACTGACTAGCAATCGAGCCAGTGAATGGTTGGCTCGCATTAGCCTTGATGCAAATCAATACAGTCGTGCAGAGTCTTACATGCAGCAAATCCGAGAGGGCGACTTGTCGCTCTCTGCCACCCGTTTGAAAGCCTTTATTTATCAAGGTTTAGAACGTGGCAAAGAGGCAATTGCCCTGCTTGAACGCAAGCGCGAATCTAACCGCAGTGTGCGCGAACGATTCGAAGAAATCACCCTTGATTTAGCTCGCTGTTATTTGTTTGAAGCCGAAGAAAAAGCCAGTAATGAAAGGGCGAACGATCTCAATATCGCTAAGGCGCTGGTGGGATCAGTAGGGCGAAGAAGCATTGATGGACGTTTGGCTATTCAAAAAAATTATATGTTTGCCACCATTGCTCAGCTTGAGGGTAATCAAGACAAAGTCAAAGAAATCGTAGACCGCCCCGGCATGGAAAATTTATTGGATGCCGAAATCTCGACTCTGTTTGATGCCATCAATATCAATTACGCCTTAGGCAAACCAGAAAGAGCTCAGCACTTACTCGAACTGAGCTATTTGAAGCAGCGAGAAAATGAAGAAGGTAACGACAAAGCCGTCAGTAAAATACTGCTAGTCAAAAATCAAGAGGTCATAGAAGAGCGTAAACCTAAGGCCCTTGAAATCAACAAATATGGCTTAGAGAAATATGCGGCAAAAAACTATGTTGCAGCACTAAAAGACTTCTATCGGGCGTATACCTTATTTCCGCGGGAAATAGCCTTTAGCTTGAATATATTGCAAAGTTTAGTAGAAGCGCAAATTGAACAATTTAAAGAAATATCCTTACAAGAGCTATTAGACGAGTTGTTGAACCGCCGGCTCAACGGCGGCAACAAAAAACGCTTAGAGGATATCGTGCTAAACCTACATAGAAAGCAAAAAGCAGCTGATAATATCTCTCAACAACATGAGCCAAACTCCCCCCCTGCCCCTACAAGTTAAGTTTACTTCAAGGGCTAAATCCTCCCGTGATGTTCAGGGCCTGCTGCTCTTTGGTGTACGATTTTGCTCTATGTGGAAGCATTTTAATCGCGAAACAGTCATGCAGGCCTAGTGTATAAAACCGATTTTATATGTTTTAGCATTGCTAATATTCCACTCAAATTGCAAAGCAAGTATGTAATATTCCCACAAGTTCTTGGGTTATGCCGACTTGTGTTTTAACCTAAAGCAAAGATAAGCAGCAAGGGACTAAATTGCCCTTAACTGCAAGCAGTTAATATAATTTCTCAAGGACACAATATGAATTTCAGTGATAAACCAGATCGCAGTTGGTCAAAAGCCTATAAGTGGGAAAAGTACAAAGGCACTGACATTCTGCCCATGTGGATTGCCGATACTGAATTTCGCTGTGCTGAGCCTATTTTGTCCGCTTTGCATGCCCGCATAGAAGATGGTTTATTGGGTTACACCCTGCCCGCCCACGATACCGATGCTATTGAAGCTGTTGTGGCTTGGTGTCAGCGCCAATACAACTGGAAAATTCACCCCAGTTGGATAGTGTGGACACCCGGTGTAGTACCGGCCTTTAACGTTGCTATAAAAGCGTATTGTCAAGCCGGCGACACAGTAATCGTGCAAACCCCCAATTACCCACCATTACTGGCGGCACCGGCGATTAACAACCTTAATCGGGTCTGTGTTGATACCGTAGAAGTTAATGGCCGCTGGACACTTGATTTTGAGGCCTTAGAACAAGCCGCCGCCGATCCTAAAGCCACGCTGTTTATTATGTGTAACCCGATGAATCCTGTGGGTTCGGTATTGAGTCAAGATGAACTCGATAGGGTCGCGACAATCTGCAGAAAGCATAATGTTATGCTGTGCTCTGATGAAATTCATTGCGACCTAATTTTAGACGATGTACCTCATTTGCCGGCCAGTGCGCATACCGAGCTAGCAGAACATTCAGTAACGTTAATGGCCGCCAGTAAAACCTTTAATGTGGCAGGTTTGGGTACCTCTTTTGCGATTATTCCCAATGGCAAGTTACGAGCCGCCTTTAATCATGAAACGCGCGGCATTGTTCCATGGGTAACGGTGACCGGTCTTGCGGCAACCAATGCGGCATTTAGACATTGTGATGAATGGCACCAGCAAGAACTGGCCTACCTAAAAGACAATCGCGATTATTTGCTTGGTGAAATAAATAAAATACCCGGACTTAAAGCTATCGCCCCCGCCGCAACGTTTTTATTGTGGGTTGATGCCAGTGGCTTGAATGTTGAAGACACGCAAAAGTGGTGCGAAGCTAAGGGCATTGGCCCATCACCCGGCAGAGACTTTGGTGCAAAAGATTTTTTCCGCTTGAATTTTGGTTGCTCGCGAGATTATTTAGTCCAAGCCATAGAAAAACTGAAAGCTTAACCGTCAGCGATTGCTTTGTTATGGTTGAGTGTATGCAAAAAAAGTAAAAAGTTTGAATCTGCATAGCATACCAACGCGTATGAGGGTGCAATGAAACGTAAAGGAAGCTGTTCAACCATGACATTACCCATACAAACCGCTCAGAAAACGTTAGCTAATATCCATTCAAGCGTTAGCAGCGAAAGAGCGTTACGCAGAATGCCCAAGCTGAACGCAAGCGCCGCAGAGGATAAACGCACAGAGATTGCCCGCTATTTTACTAATACCTTTGACACCTATACACAACTGTTTGATTGTTTAGTTGACGATGCAGGCTTTTACCAAAAACCCATTTCTTTGCGTCATCCTCTTATTTTTTATTTTGGCCATACCGCGACTTTTTTCATCAACAAACTGCTGTTAGCAAATTTGATAAACGACAGAATTGATCCCCACATGGAGTCAGTATTTGCAGTAGGTGTTGATGAAATGAGTTGGGATGATTTGTCAGAGGAAAGTTACCAATGGCCGACGGTCAATGAGGTAAAAAATTATCGCGCCGCCGTGCGCGCTCGTGTGGTGCAACTGATTGAATCCTTACCATTGAGTTTGCCCATCAATTGGCAAAGCCCGTGGTGGCCGATCGTTATGGGCATTGAGCACGAACGTATTCATCTTGAAACCTCTACCGTACTTATTCGTCAACATGAACTGAGTAAAGTGCAAAAACTGCCACAGTGGCCTATTTGCCCCGACACAGGTTTAGCGCCTGCCAATAAACTGATTACGGTAGCCGCTGGCACAGTCAAATTAGGTAAAGACGTAGATGATGCCTATTATGGTTGGGACAATGAATATGGCCATCACCAAGCCGAAATTGCAGAGTTTAAAGCCAGTCAGTATCTAGTCAGCAATCAAGAGTTTCTGGAATTTGTTGAGGACGGCGGTTATGAAAAACCCCAGTTTTGGAGTGAAGAAGGCAACGCTTGGCGACAGTTTACTCAAGCTAAACATCCCACGTTTTGGCGTTGGCACAACGGCTGGCGCTTACGTTTAATGACCGAAGAAATTGACATGGCGTGGGACTGGCCTGCAGAAGTTAACTACCTTGAAGCAAAAGCCTTTTGTGAGTGGAAAGCACAACAAACAGGTCTAAATATTCGTATGCCCACCGAAGATGAATGGTACCAGCTATGTGCCGAAGCCGGTGTTGAAGAACTCAATAACAAAGCAGCGAATGCGAATTTGCACTTAGACCATTATGCTTCGAGTTGTCCGGTAAACCGATTTCAACATGGCCAGTGGTTTGATGTAGTAGGCAACGTATGGCAATGGACTGAAACACCTATTTACCCCTTCGATAATTTTAACGTACACCCGCTGTACGATGATTTCACCACCCCTACTTTTGATGGTAAACATAATATTATCAAAGGCGGCTCTTGGATTTCAGCTGGCAATGAAGCCAGATTATCGGCCCGCTATGCTTTTAGACGTCACTTTTTTCAGCACGCTGGATTTCGTTATGTTGCTGCTGATGGTGAAGCAACAGCGCCGCATGCCTATTATGAAAGCGATCAATTATTGTCAGAATATGCTGAGTTTCATTTTGGTGATACCTGGTATGGCGTAGAAAACTTTCCAAAAGCGTTGGCCGATATTGCTTTAAACGCACTCAAAGATAAACCCAAAGTCAAGGCACTTGATTTGGGTTGTGCCTGTGGTCGCGCTAGTTTTGAGCTGGCTCGTGAGTTTGAACAGGTAGAAGGGATCGACTTTTCCGCTAACTTCACTCGCTTGGCCACTCAAATGGCGCAACAAGGTAAGGTGCGATATGCCCGCACCGAAGAGGGCGACTTGGTGAGCTACCATACTCGTACCTTAGAAAACTTAGGACTAGCAGATACCGCTTCGCGCGTTGCGTTTTATCAAGGTGATGCCTGTAACTTAAAACCGCAATACAGCGGCTACGACTTAGTATTAGCCGCGAACTTGATTGATCGACTCTATCAACCTCGTCGCTTTTTACAGGATATAGCTGAGCGTATAAACGATGGCGGCTTACTGATTATTGCCTCACCCTACACGTGGTTAGAAGCTCATACACCCAAAGAGGAGTGGATTGGCGGTTTCAAAAAGGACGGCGAAAATTACAGCACCTTAGATGGCCTCAAAGACCATCTAGCAAGCCACTTTACATTGGTAGGCGACGCGCAAAAGGTGCCCTTTGTTATTCGTGAAACCCAACATAAGTTTCAGCATACCTTGTCTGAACTGACTATTTGGCAGCGCTTACCTCGTTAACTTAGCAGGGTCGAGCAAAGCGCTAATTTCTTGATTAATCTGAGTGTGGTCTTGCAGTTGAACAAACCAGCTGCTCGCCACACTGTTATTCGTTAATCCAAGCAAGGCGCCTAAGACCATGCCTCGATGCACGTTGTCACCACCTACGTTAGTATTCACCCGTAAAGCTTGCCACGGATCATTGAGATATTTATAGGCCAAATACAGCACTGCCGGCCACGAGTCTGAAATGTAACACGCCCGCGAAAAGAGTTGCCCGACCACTTGATGGTCAGGCAAGTTGCGCTTTATCAGCTTTTCTAAGTCAAACTTTGCCGCCCCTTTACTGGCCGTTATCAGCAAGGCTTTGATCTGTGCATCATCGGCCCCCTCCATCAAGCAACAAAGCAGTTGCACGTAGTCATCACACACGCGCATCAACGTTTCATCAGGATGGGTCAAGGCCAAATGGGCACGACACGTTATTTTTATCCCTGCCGTGCTGCAATTTCTCAATCGCTCTGAAAATACGAGTGGGGCAATACTGACTAAGGCACCAATCGAGGCGGTATCATGAGTTTGCATGGCACAATTTTCAGGCTTGCAACCCTTGGCTAAATTAGCAAAAAATCCACGGTGGTAAGATTCTGCATAGGTGTCAGGGTGGGCGGCAGGGTGGGCGGTCATAAAAGCAATGTAAGATTCGGCAAATGCCTGACGATCATACCCTTGAGTTGAAGATGCTAAGGTGCGCATGAGCAATCGAGCACAATGGGCGTTGAGTGTATTGTCACCCGCTTGCATGCCTTGGTGGTAATGCACATTCGGTTTGTCCCAAAACTGCGCTTTATCTTGCAAGATTAAATCGCCAACAACTTGTGGTAACTGTTTAGGAGACGTGTTGCCCTTAGCACCTGCCACAGTCATTCGCCCACCGGAGCTTTTGGAATGCAAAGACATAATAGACGAAGGATGAAAATCAGGCGGGGCTTCAAAACCTTGGATACCTCCATTAAATGCTCGATCTATCTCAATGGGCTGATAATACCAATGCACTGGCATGGCTAGGGCGTCTGCAATAAAACTGGTCTTGAGCGAAGACTCAATTCGAAGTAACACAGAAGAACATAAGGTCATAAAACAGCTCCCAGCACCGAGTTATAAGGGGCTTTAATCTAAATAAAAACCGCGATTGACTCAGTGGACACGTCGATAAAAGTACGAATATGGTACTTATTCTGATTGGCTTGCTATTTAGACCAACTAAAACAAAAATGGCGGCATATTTATTTTATCAAGTCTGTTGCTAAGTGTTTTCAGCTGTATAACGACGCTGCTATGCTAGGCGCAACTCTTATTTTTGTGTGTGCTGTTTCATTATGTCTGAACTACCTCGCGCCCCCAGTTTTTTGCAATCACTGATTTGTTTTAGCGTCATAATTTTAATGATTGCCGGTGGACTTTTTGGCCTTGAGATCAGTTTGCACACTTTGATGTTTTTATGTCTTTTGTGGGTAGGTATTAACGCCTTTAGTTTAGGCTACGGATACTTGTCCATCCGTGAGCTGATGAATAATGCGCTTACCCGAGCGCTTCCCGCTATCTATATTTTTATTTTAATTGGAATGGTGATTGCCAGCTTTATGCACAGTGGCACTATTGCTACGCTAATTTACTATGGACTAAGCTGGCTCAGCCCGACTTTGTTTTTGCCCATAGGCTTACTGCTATGTGCCTTGATGTCTGTTGCAACCGGCACATCATGGGGAACGGTAGGCACCTTAGGTGTGGTGTTGATCGGCATTGGTTCAACCATGAATATTCCCTTGCCCTTAGTCGCTGGCATGATAGTGTGCGGCGCGACCTTTGGCGATAAAATGTCACCTATTTCAGATACCACAAACCTTGCTGCCATGAGTGCAGGTACGGATTTATATCGGCACATTTACGCCATGCTGTTCACCACTATCCCGTCATTTCTGCTGACCTTACTAATATTTATAGGGATTGGATTCAATTACAGCGAACAAGGTATTGAACTGATCGAAATTGCCGCGCTCCAAACAGCCTTGAGTCACACCTATCAACTTGCCCCACTTGTTACCTTGCTGCCGCTTATTTTGTTAGCGGTATTAAGTATTCGAAAAGTACCCGCAGAAGTGACAATGTCGTGCAGCATTTTTCTCGCGGTAAGCATCGCTATCTTTTATCAAAGTGAAAGCCCCATAACGGTACTTAATGCATTGTGGCAAAATAGCCCGCAAAGCACCGGCATCACTAATTTAGATGCCCTGTTGGGGCGCGGCGGCATCAGTAGCATGAGCTGGACCTTGTTATTGGCGTTGATGGCCATCGCGCTGGGCGGAATGTTACACGGCGCGGGTTTTCTCACTGCCCTATTGGCGGGTATTATCAAACGGGTAAAACGCAGCGCAAGCCTTGTGGCAACAACCATCATGTCGGGCTTTCTAGGGAATCTGGCGATGGGCGAGGCCTATATTTCAATTATTCTTAATTGCCAACTATTCAAACCCAAATATGAACAACAACAACTCGACAGTGCGGTGCTATCACGTTCAGTTGAAGAAGGCTCTACCTTGACTACCGGCCTTATTCCATGGACCACCGCAGGGGCATTTTATACGGCGACTTTAGGTGTGGATGTGCTCGATTTTGCACCCTATGCGTTTTTTAACTACCTCAATGCCATTGTTGCTGTGGCCATGGCGGCTTTAGGCATTGGCCTACTGAAATCAAAAAACACATAAGCTTAAGTGGGGCATCTTCTCCATTGATTATAAAATAAATTAATGGTGATTATGGTAAAAACTCAGGGCTTTTAAGGCCAGCAAAAATACATTCGCACTTTTATCGCCATTCACGTTTTTCACTACAGTCACAGCACGAGCATGCTCTGTACACAGTATTAGCATCGTCGTGCCGCCCATACTGCCACCTGAATGCATTACCACGTGCGGCATAGTACTCATCATCGATTGCAGTTCTTTTGCTTGATACGCTTTGTTTTGTTTGAGCGGCTCAAACCCTATTTGCCAACCAACGCCAAAATTGACCTCTGAGCCATCCTGCAGTATCGCTTTTTTGAACATCAGGTTAGTGGTTGTGGCTGATAAATAGGTTTCATCAAGTTGGGAAACGGCAAAGCGCACAACATCCGAAGGCGTCGCGATAAAACCTCCGCCAGCCCATTTGTAACTATGATCAGTTTGCGGTGAATTGAGCAACTGTCCTTGATAAAAGCTATAGGGCCGGGCGCGGTGCGCAATAATGGGATATTGTTCATCAAATACCGTGTCTTGCAACTTTAGTGGCTCAAATACTTCTTGTTGCATGATTTGCTGAAAATTGCGCTGTTTGTCGGCTCCTTCCATAGCAGCGCTGACTAAAGTCCAACCGAAGGTGGTGTATTGATGCTGAGTGCCTGGCGTAAATAACAAAGGTTCGTCTTTGAATAAGGCCAAGGCGCTCTTGATATCACTAAACGCTTGATTCAGTAAAAACTCATCAGCCCCTTGTTTATAGTGGCGCACACCTGAGGTATGGGCTGCTAATTGGCGTAAGGTAATTGTAGGATGAAAGTCAGGCCATAAGGGCGTGTATTGGGTAACGGGAGCATCAAGATCAATTTTGCTTTGTTCAACCATGCGCATCATAGCAGCAGCGGTCATCACCTTTGCAACACTGCCAATGCGTAATTTATGCAGTGGGCTCATAGGGACTTTATTTTCTAAATCAGCGTAGCCAAAGCCTTCGGCCCAAATCACCCCCGTTTTATCAGCAACTGCCACACTGATACCTGGCACAGTGTCACTGGCTACTGCATCGATAAACATATTTCGAACAGGGTTTGGATTGACGGATTCTTTTGCAAAACTGGCGTGACTCCCAAACAAAAAACCAGCTGCGACAAAACTAAATACAATGATATTGGCCATAGGAGAGCTTTCATACTGCGCTAAAAATGGAAGAACATGCTACCCCTTAACGGTCAGGCAATGAAGCATTTTTCAACTACTTGCCTCTTCTAAAAATACACTATGATTTTATTCCGTAGCTTTAATTCTTAAAAAACTCGCGAAACGGGGCACGCCTTTT
>NZ_JANQVQ010000112.1 GCF_030730205.1 Paraglaciecola sp. | reverse complement strand
TAAAGTCGACAACGTTTACACCTGTGCGGGTAATTGATATCCATAAACCACCTTTAGCAGCCTGCTTCTTTAATGACACTCAGTAATTCTCTCTTGTTAATTTAAGATGCTTTTAAAAGCATTAAGTTTGCCATATTAGGGCAAATCAACCCATTGCTTGCATGGGGTGTTGAGCACTTTTTTTATGGACCAAAATAGTTAGTTTTCTTGCTTAAGGTAAAAGCTTATTCCATGCTTGAGCGATTGTTTTTCTGCCGTACCAAGCCAAGGCTTCGCTCATTACCGCTTTTTTAGGAACCGGCGAAAGTTTAAGCAGCTCGGCCTCTAAGTTATCTTGTGCCACTATATGAACAAAATCATGTTTCGCTTTTTTATCTCTGGCATAAAAAGAGTCAAAACACACAATGTTGATACCAAAATTAATAGCTTGATAAAAGGTGCCTGAAGATATCATTGCACCATCACTATGGGGCATAAATACGTAACGCGTTCTAGCCAGAAGATCATTTAAATACGCTTCACTCACATATTCATTTTGCCACTCTACATGTAAATTTCTGTCTGCAACAATTGCCTTTATTTTTGCTTCATAGGCCTTATCTTGACAATACCCGACTATTTTTAAAAAGGTATGCTCAGGCCACAAAGTTACTAATTCATCCAAACGTTTGTAAGGTTTTATCGTGCCAAAAAATAGATAATCGAATTCAATATTCTCAGCCTCTGTGGAATTAATTTCATGCAATATATCATCGTCTTCGCGGTATAGAGGATGAGGAATAACCGTTGAACTGAATGTTTCTGTTTTTTCGAGAGTAACGATTTCGGATGCAATTAAGTTTAGTGCGGCACAGACCAACTTGTGGCTGAAAGGTCTGTTACCCCTATTATGCGGCTTAAAATTATGCCTAACCCAAATGATATGGCTAGCAAACAGCTTCATTGATATTAATTGAAAAAACACAACAAAATGCTCAATAAACGCTCTGAGCTTACCGAATCTTTTTTGATACAATCGGTCTTCATACCAATTAAGCACTGCTACGTTATCCGCCCTAGCAAATAGGCTTTTGAAATTAAATAGTGTTTTAAAATCTAGCACCTCAAACCCACTTTCTGAGATACTTTTTTTAGAAATATCAACATATTGGTTTGCATTGTTAAACGGAAAGTAGAAAACCTTTTTATTTAGCATCCATTACTCTATCTAAGTTATCTTGTAGTCAGTTATGCAGTATTCTAGACACAGCCAAATAAATCGTTATCCAAATATCTTTTTTGTTTCATCATAAATCGCAATATCTACAGCACATAGTTGTCTAATTTTTTGGGTTAAATCACTATTATTTTTAATATCCGTAAACATTGTATTATTTGGACTAGCGTTTTTGTTTTTGAAAGGAATCTTTTTATTAAACATAAGCGATAGTTTGTTATTCCAGCTTTCTAAGTCATCGACAAATCCAATACTTTTAAACTTAGTCAAATTAGCTATCACTAAGTCAACAACACTTTGCTGATCAGTAACTAAAAGTTGTTGGTTGCTCATTCCTGAGAAATATCTAGCAAGTGTCATACCTTGAGAAGCGGCTACTTGTGTTTCCAAATAATCATCTATAGCCAGTTCGACCTTGAGCCAATCAGATTTTTTGAATCGATTGTACACATACTCCGAAATAAATCTGTCAACGGGATCACGTAAAACTGTTAAAAAATTCCACTGCTCGTAAAAAGCGTCCACAACTAAAGGCGCGGCATAACAATGTCCGGTCACAAATCGTTTAAATGGATTATTGAGATAATTGACCATAATGACTTCCCGCGATTTCATCATGTCAATATCTAAGAGTTCTTCACACTTTCTACTATTTTTTAAATCAATGATTTCAGTCAATGGGGTGGTTTTAAAAAACGAAGGATAGAGTGCAGAGTAAATTGAGCTATAAACTGATACTCCAGCACATTTTGGCACATGAACGAATACAACCCTAGGATACCGCCCAAGAACAGCCAAAGTATTTTTTTTCAATTTTTCTTTCATAAGATCCACCCATTTTTAGATTTAAAGTTTAAAATCACTTTGTCAGTTTACGTTTAATTTGATGTATTAAAGATATCAAAGTGGCCTTTAAGCCTACTAATCGTATGGATTTGTTGATCCAAGATAATTTATTTTTTTTGAGAGGTAAAAAGCTTAATACTTGCTCTGCAACTCTTTTCTTATAATACTTTTCACCGAGCCAATCTCTATGTTTCTTGGCCGAGAGTAACCGTGGTTCAATATCATCAACAACCATTTTTTTTGCTTTTGCGGTAATCCCACCTGGGGTGGCTAATCGATATAAAAAAAGAGCTTTAGGAATGTTAACAAACTTAATATCGGCTTGAATTAACCTAACAAATAGATCCCAATCTTGACCATTTTTTAAATCTATATCGAAAGGATGTTCACTCAACAGCTGACGCTTAGCGCTAAAGCCACTCATACCAGAAAAGCGGTTGCCGTGACGTAGTTCCTCAGCTGTTACTAAATAAAGCGGGTTTATATTTACTTTAGCTTCGCATCCTAATATTCGATGCCCACAGATGATTGCACCGACATTATTGTCAGTTGAATAAGCATTTAAATGCTCCTCTAAAAAGTTTTCATGCCATATATCGTCATCATCTAAAAATGCTACAAGATCGCCTTTGGAAAGTTCAACTCCTTTATTTCTAGCAGCATTTGCACCTGAGCGACATTGTAAGCGGTGATACACAAATTCTCTATCTCTAAATTGCTCCAACACTGGCTTATAATCGGCAACAGAACAATCATCTACAACAATAACGTCGCATGGCTGTAATGCTTGTTTAAAAACGCTCTCCAAAGATGATTTAAGAAAGTCTGGACGTTCACATGTAATGATTACAACCGAAAATTTTAGCTTATTACAAATCGAATGTTCCATTTTAATGTTTTCCTAAACATGAGGATTTGTTATCAGTCAATTCGATGATAAAACGAATTGTTTGATGAGCTATTTTATCCCAGTCATATTTTAATAAAATTTCTGCTTTGGGTGCCTTAGGTATATCCAAAGCTAACTTAAGTGCCAAGTCGGCTTGGTCGCCCACCCTAAAGTAATGCTCAGTGCTTAATTCAATATCTAAATTTGGGGTAATATTGCTGAGTAAAACGGGCGTGTCAGCACTTATTGCCTCTAAGGCAACAATTGGCAAACCTTCGTGGTATGAAGGCAGTACAAACAACTTAGCGAATTTATACAAGGCTTTTAGTTGGGCGCCTTCACGGCGGCCTGCAAAAATGACTCGCTCAGAAGCTTGTTGAAGCAGTTTGCTGGAATACTCGTCTTGATGATCAGTACTACCTACAATCACTAATTTTTGCGGAATGTTTGCCAATAAATACGCTTGTACTAAATCATGAAAGCCTTTTTCAGGTACTAGACGACCAACCGTAACAATGTAGTTGTGGGCTTCGATTGCCAATCCGGTGGCTTGTAAATCGTTAATCGCGACATTGTCATCGAACTTGGCAATGGCGCCATTTGGAACAAATTCAATTTTGTGCGCCTGTTTGGGGTGTTGCTGTTGCAACCTCTCAGTCAGCGATTTGCCAACCACCAATATTTTATTAGCAAACATCAATGCCATGGCTTCACCGGTTTTTAATAAGCCTTTAGCCAAGGCATTCCACTTTTGCCTGTCGTAATCTGCACCGTGATGGGTCACTACAACCTTCATGCCCAATAGCCTTGCTAAGGGTGTAAACAATGCAGGGCCCACGGCATGAAGATGAATAATATCAGGATGCACAAACAACCTAGCGTAAATAATTGCTACAAAGGTATGTAAAAAGGTTTCAAGGAATTTATGGCGCATGGCCCATACAGGAATAACGCTTACCCCTTGATATTCGTATGGCTGGCTTTTAACGTAAGGAGAACGCGCAAGTACGGTTACCTTTGCCCCTT
>NZ_JANQVQ010000111.1 GCF_030730205.1 Paraglaciecola sp. | reverse complement strand
CCGATAAGCGACGATTGCCTGGCCAACTCCGGTCGCGGATTCTACGCAGGTTAAGCGTGGGTTACAAACATTACTACAAAACCAGCAAAAATAAGCACTGAAAAATTTCAACTTGCTTGCAATAAAAATATTATTTTACTGATTGCTGAAGGAACGTTTAATGATTGGGACTTAGTGAATACGACTGCCCAAATTCAGCACCTACCACACAATAAACTTGCTCCTTTTAGATACGCACTATCAATTACGTTTGTCGCCGGACAGTTCTAGATAATAAGCTAATTAAATAGCGAATGTTAATGATGGCTCAGAATCACATGTAAAATTGTATATTGAACCTTTTAACACCGATTAAAAGAAATGATTTGGTTATACAAATTACGATTTGAGGGTTATGAACAAGAGATTGACTAGAAAAACTCATCTCTCACTGGCCGATACTAAAACAGTGAAGGGAAAGCAGAATAAACCAGTACGCTTTCCCTACTGCCCCATTGATATGTTGCAAATTAGGTTTAAATTTAAGCATCATTGACCTTAAAAACATCAAACCATAGTATTAATTGGCGGCGCCACTTTATTCAGTAATTCCATGGCGTTTTGTACTCCTTCTTTAGAATACCCTTCAGTATTAAGTTGCTCCAACAAAGCACTTAAGTCTTTAGAATTTTGTTCATTCTTAGTATCTGTTGCTACGCTAGACATCATGGTTTTAAGTGCTTCAAATTCTTTTACTTGTTCACTTGGTGACGTACTATATCCATCAGGCCCTCCCTCCATTTTTGTCATCAGTTTAGACACTCTGCCTTCCATTTCCTGTAACAATTTTTGATGTTCCTGCGAGCTGATATTACCATCACCGTCTGTATCTATGGTCTTGGTAAACTCACTCGCTTTGCTTGCTTCTACTCCTTCCGCCGACAATATTTGCATAAACTCAGAAGCGCTAACTATGCCATCTTGATTTGTATCAGCTGCATCAAAGTTTACTTGTGCTTGTTTTTGCGTATCTTGCAGTTTTTGTGCAGGTTCAACCCCACCCATTCCCAAAATTGCACTCATGCTTTGTTCTCCAGTTGTTGAAAGCACAAGCAATACAGCATGATCAATTCCATTTAATGTCAAGGAAGTGTAAAGCCTGCTTCGCCCGTTTTAGTAGGCAAAAAACACATTTTTGTTTTGAAATAGCAAACCGACGGCAATCTGCTGCCACGCTAAAGGCAAATGACCTCTATTTAAGGAAACAAATAACCTTTGAACAGTAAGGTAAAATTGAGAGACGATACAAGATACAGCGCATGGATAAAACTGTCGGCTTGAGCCATAACAATGAGATATCTAGGAGCAGTTTTTAGACTGCCGACAAATAACGATACTGCTCAACCAATCGTCATCTTGAACATCTTACGTTAGGAATGAGTCCAAAAGAGCGGTTTATTTACTGTAAGTAAAACCAGTCAAACACATTGCATTCTAGGTAGATATGCATAACAACAACCTTCTGGTCATTGCGGTCTGCATAGCCATAGTGGGGAATGCAATTACGGGTTCTAAAAGCAAATGTTTCAAGACACTATTGAATGTCGTAAAAATGTCACCGAGTCTCAACCTAAACGTCACATTGCCCTTCTAAACTAAGGTAAATAATTTAGGCAAATAAAGGCAATGCAATCTTGAGAAGCATTAACAATAGCGCAGCTATCATACTAGCAAGGAAAGGCGGTTGTTTAGATCAGGTAAACGATAAATTAAAAGCAATGTTGTTTTTTGCATTTGCGCTATTCGCCATACGTTTAAGCTATGGGCCTTTCAGTGGTTTAGCCTTATTTTACGATGAAGCTTACTATCATTTTTGGTCTACTGAGCTAGATTGGGGTTACTATTCTAAGCCGCCGCTGGTTGCTTGGCTGATTTACGGCACCACTCATCTTTTTCACTCTCAGGCTGAATGGGCCGTTAGACTTGCCTCACCGGTCTTATACTTTGCAAGCGCTTACCTAATCTTTGCCAGTACTCGTTTTTTATATAATCGTCTAACAGGCCTTTATGCCGCAGCTATTTTTTACACCACACCACTGGTATCTTTCAACAGCTTGTTTATTACCACCGACGCTCCTTTATTATTTTGCTGGAGCCTTGCCATCTATTGTTATTTACATGCAGCTAAGAGTAATTCGTGGTGGGCATGGCTAGGCTTGGGGCTGGCAGTCGGCCTGGGTTTTTTAGCCAAATACACCATGCTTGTTTGGTTAGTTGGTTTTATTATTTTAACAATTTGGCAAAAGCCGCCCTTACGCCGGGTGATATCAGGTAAGGCGCTAGTAGCAGTTATCCTTTGTGGCGCTATAATATTTCCTAACTTATTATGGAATTGGCAGCATGATTTTATTAGTTTTCAACATACCGCCGAAATATCTAAATTAGACCAAATTTTATTCCACCCTAGTCAACTTCTTGAATTTATCGCCGGCCAATTTTTAGTTTTTGGTCCACTTAGTTTTTATTTGTTAATGCTTCTTTTCTGGCGTCCACTACTCACTAACAAAGCTGAAAAGTTGTTATTATGTTTAAGCCTACCTTTGCTTTTTGTTATGGCCGTGCAGGCCATATTAGCCAAAGCCAATATGAATTGGGCGGCACCTGCCTATGTTGCCGCAAGTATCATGTTGGCTAGGGCTTTAGTGCTCGGCTATAAGTACAAACTTCTGCATATCATTCTTGTCAGCAACCTAACAATGGGTGGCATTTTCTATCTTTATCCTCAAATACAGCAACTCCTGAATATTGAGCCCACCGCAAAGAACACTCCTTTTCATCGCGTCGAAGGTTGGAAGCCACTCTTTCAATCTATCCCGCACTACGTCGAAGATGCAGAACACCGAGTTTGGCTGAGCGATTCTCGTAAGTTGTTGTCTTACCTCCATTATTATTTACCTCAGCCCTATGGGCAAAACCTTAACGTTGTCAGTTTTAATCCTGATGGCAAAGTCGAGCACCAATTTGACCTTCACCACACCTTAAATCTAAGCGTTGGAAAAGATCAATCTAAGCAGAAAAGTGCTGAGTCTGATTTTATCTATCTAAGTGAGCAGCCCGTTGAATTAAGTGGCTGTTTTGCTGTTGTGCATTTAACAGCCCACATTAAACAAACCGTTTACCCAAGCTTACAACGAGAACTTTACCTTTATCATGTAGTGGGATTTCAAGGTTATGCACATTGCAAAGATTAATTTGATTCACATCCTATGGCGCAAAGACCTGCTCTTATGTTTGTGTTGCGCGCTCGTGTTCTATTACTTCCCAGAGATCGACTTATGGATCTCTGCTCAATTTTATGACGGACACTCCTTTTATCTGAACCAACATCCTTTGGTATACGGTGTTTATCGACTCTTTGCCAACATGCACTTTGTGGCTTTGGGGGTGCTAATTATTGCAAGTCTAGCTAGTCTATTTGTCCATAGTTATAAGGCTAAAGCGCTAAGAAAATCGTGCTGTTTTATCTTTTTAGTGTTGTTACTTGGCCCTGGTTTATTAGTTAATGGTCTATTAAAAAACCATTCATTAGGCCGTGTAAGACCGGTACAGATTGAACAATTTGGCGGACAAGATCATTTTACTCCGGCTTTTGTGTATTCAGGTGAGTGTCGTAAAAACTGTTCATTTGTCAGTGGCCATGCCGCGCTAGGCTTTGCCTTTATGTCATTATTTTTCATCTATCGACATCCTTTTTGGTTAGCCAGCGGTATCGGCATTGGGGTCATTGTAGGAACTGGTCGCATTATGCAAGGAGGCCATTTTTTAAGTGATGTATTATTTAGTTTTTGGGCTACCTATTTTTGTACCTTGCTACTTGCTTGGTTGTTTGGCTGTAAATCCGCTTTTTTCGGGATGGGCACAATGAAACCCAAATCACCGCTACAAACCTATTCTTGGTAAATAAGCCGTTCACCTGACCAGTATGTTTTTCATCGCATACTCAGGCATCTCTTTGATCA
>NZ_JANQVQ010000110.1 GCF_030730205.1 Paraglaciecola sp. | reverse complement strand
AGCGAGCCTGATTTATAGCGTTCTGGTGACTCAATAAATGCTAAATATTCAGTAAAAGTGGCTATTTGCAAATGTTGATGTAACCAATAAACAGCCCCTTCCCAGTAGGCTCCAAACTCTAAATGATGGGCTGTTTTTTCTGGTAGTTTTGGCAGTGCCATATTACTGCCAAAAACAATTGAATCAATAATGCTGTGGTACGCGTAATGCCAATCAGTGATGTGCCATTCAGTAGTACCATAAATACGTTGGATGTAGTCTTTACCATTAATGGAAAAAGCGACAGGCAAATCGGGTAAGGGGATAACAATATGGTTCAGCGTCGAGAGCATCCCGTTTCTAGGTGTTTTAGAATTTTCTCGAAAGGCGATTGGCAATGCACCTGCTCTTGCGAAGGTAAGCATGTTATTGAACCAGCTAATGTAAGTTAAATTACTCCCCTTGCAGAATCTTATTAATTCAGGAAACCGATTTTCGATGGTATCAGCAAGTTGTTCAGCTGAATGGCTTTTACAGTCTTTCCAGCCAAAGTATTCATTTCCGTTTGCTTCACTTGAATGAGATGCCTCTAAACGCTCATCTAAAGTGTAATAAGCTAATTCACCCTTTTGGGAAATATAAAGTGACTGAGCCGGCAACAGAGTTAATCGCCAATAAAAACCGCAAGGAGACATATAAGGAAAAATGGCTAAGTTTTGGAAGCCGCGTTGATGGAGAATATCAATGGCATGAAGAAGTCGCAGGCTTCGCCTAAGAGTTGAGTCATTAAATATCATGTTAGCGCTATTCATAATCGTAATTAAAACTATTTTTGATAGTCATAAAGGTGAGTTCACATTCAGGATCTAAATTAATGATTAGCTAAAAAATATCTACACGTCTATTAGGTAATTTTATTTAAGAATGTGAGATGAAGAGGGTCTTACGCGTTCTTCGTAAAGCCGTTCTAAAGCTTCATTAATGGTCATTTCTTCGTCCTCACTCATGTAGCGCTCTACTTGCTTATGAACAAAAATGACCGATTGTTTATATTTTTTGGCAAATGCTCCGCATTGCGATTTCATCTGCTTTTTAAAGTCTTTCTCTGCGACTTCTTTATGGATGGCATGAATGGCTTTTTCAAAATTATTATCGTTATCAGCAAAATATTCTTTTAAGGTATTTTTAGGGATCCGATAAGCTTTGCTCGCAAAATCCAGTGCTTCTCTAAATGTGCTGAATTGGTCGCCAAAAACATCAAAATATTTTGGCGTGTTGAATTGTACGTTTTGATGAACTCCAGCAGCTTCATAATCAAAACCTCGATACTTTAATCGTTCAGTAGTTTCCTCTCCAAGCTTAAGCCCAGCTTCAATACTATGTCTTAAGCTGAAATCTAAAGACACTAGCTCATGTTCTGACCACATTTCGTAAATAGTCAAAGCTTTATCATATTTCTTTGCTAATTTTTCTTTAGCAAAATCTCTTCTTTCATCAAGTGAGCCTCCTTTACTTGCTTGCAGTAAATTGTTGCATTCAGCGCAACAAGGTATTTTGACAAAGTCAGATGGCTCTTTTGTTGCTAAATAAAACTCACGATATTTTATAGGTGGGGCATAGTCATGCTCAGTTGCAATACAACCACAATAGAAACAAGTATTGAAATCACGGCTATAAGTAGGGACCAATAAATTGTAGTCCTTGTCAAAATGCATAGTTCGTCCTTGTGAGTTGTTAACAGCAAGAAAAATTTGACCCTTGCTCTAAGTACCTATTATGGTAGAGTGTTTACATGAAATAACCAAGGAGTGGTTTATTTGAAACCGCTATTTTAAGGGAGTTTTTAAATGCGGCTTCGTGAAGTTTTAAGTGTTTTATCAAAATCCTCTCCTTATGCTGTTAAAACAGATCGTGATTCAGAGCCTACCAATAATTTAGATGCGATTAAAAGCTATCTATATGTAAAAACAGACATAGAAGCTGATTTTCATAATATTTTGAAAAGCCTTAGTTATCGTGAAAAAAGAATTATTTTTCTTTGCGGCAGTAGTGGTGACGGTAAGTCAGAAATTCTTACGCGATATCAAAAGCAATTCCAGCACAAAGCGCATTTTCATCTTGATGCTACCCACAGCTTTGGCCCCAAAGAAACAGCAATAGAGCGTTTGGATAAAGTTTTTTTAGATTATGAATCAAGCGATCTGGGATTGGTTGTTGGAATAAACACCGGCATGTTGGGTAACTATTCAGAAGATGGAGCTAACCAACGAGTTAAAAATGCAGTTAAAGCCTTTTTACAAAAACAGCCAATTGTTGATGAGTTTTTGTTTTTAGATTTTGAGCAATACCCCAAATTTAAGTTGGAATCGCACTGCTACAGTTCCAAGTTTACTGAACAGCTTTTAAAACGCATTACCGCCCAGGATGACAACATTATTCGTCAACACTTCGATAAAGAAAGGGCACTGGCGGAGGCGGACGGTGTACTGTGTCAAAACTATGAATTGCTATCGATCCCATCAGTGCAACGCATAGTGGTTGAGTCGTTGTTTAAAGCCAGGTTGATGAAAGATCAGTTCTTGACTGCACGGGCACTGCTTGATTTTGTGTATCACTTATTCTCAGGTGATAACTACTTGTCTGAAAATTTGTTTACTTGCAGTGAAAGTGAGATTGTCGCCAAAATTGCTGATTTTGACCCAGCCCTGCTGCGCACAAAATTGATTGACCAATTTGTGTTAAGTCACAAACTCAACATTGAAGATCCAGAGTTTGAAGAATTTAAGCATGCATTAAAAGCTAAGGGTTTTGACTTTAGAAAGTTACGCTCGCCAGAGAGCAATATTCGCTTGTTCTATCTGCTGCAGTATGAAGATATTGGCAACAACTATCACCATCGGTTTAAAGCTGATTTTAATGATAGCCTGTTGGACAAATATGCCACTATTTGGCGGCTTCACAGCACTCCTGAACAAGCTGAAGCTAAGCAAGAATTAAAGCAGTTTTACCGAGAAGTGTTGCTCACTGCGATCAGTAAGTACAACAATCGAAATGCACCGCAGTTAGGCAAAGATGAATTGCTACTCACTACACGCGGCGGTTTTCATATTGCAGCGCAGGTTGATGTGAAGCAGGACAATACGGCAATTAAGTTGGAAGCGTCTGCCGAATCTGAACATGTCGGTTATTTCCATGCCTGCCTAAAAGTCGATGATCAACCATTACAGAAAATGGCCGTTAACATCAACTTACTTGGCTTGTTGTACCGTATTTGCGAAGGTTATCAGCCTAATAAACATGATAAAAATGCGGTGGTGTTACTTGATGAACTGGTTGAAGAGCTGCATGACATTGCCAGTAAAGCTAAAACGCTCTACATACTGCGAGGCTCAAGTCGTTACCGGCTTTATAACGCCGAAGGCAATGGCAGCGAACTTGAAGTAAGTGGAGGCTAAACAGGTGAATTTAAGCACAAAATTGGAAGTTTCAAAAAATCGCCTGAATACGTTTTTCCCACTCAGAACCAAAGATGAGCGTAAAGAGCTTGATTGGGACAGCATTCTCGGCAATGTGATCTCAGAGGTTTATCGCAAGCAGTTAGCGGTAGAAAGTTTGGCTGAGTTTCAGGCGCTTTGTGAGCAAGAGTTAAAACAGCGATTGGATGATGATGCTTTTTGGCCTGTGTTGAAAACGATGTATTTTGACACTTCAGATGTATTAAAGATTGCGCCTGAGTTTCTGCTTTTTCGCTCTGAAGAGGCCGAAGACAATAAGCATAACCAGCGTATTGGTGACATGTTCGTCAATTTGTTGGGGGGCAAAACCTTACTTAATTTGTCGCCCATGCGGTTAAATTTTGTCGAGCAAATCTTGTTTGATGTGCTTGAAAATAAAGCACTTAAACCTGAAGCAAAAATGAAGAAGCGGGTATTTAGAGAACAACCCTATTTACCTTTTTTGGCACAGTGTTTTAAAGATGATTTGGCGTTTCTGGGTTCTAAGCCGCGGTATCTGTTGGACAGCTT
>NZ_JANQVQ010000109.1 GCF_030730205.1 Paraglaciecola sp. | reverse complement strand
CAGAAGGTTTAGATATTTATCAACAAGTGCGTAATTTATCAGGCACTTTAGAAGCCGTTGAGGCGATTGCATCACCATCAAGCCCCAGTGGTAAAGTGGCTATTACCATGAATCACGATGTGGCCCATCGTTTTATGCTGCCGAAGTTGAAAGACTTTCAGAAACGTTATCCAGACATTCAATTAGACCTGATTTTAGATGACTCGCCTTTGGATGTAATCAGCGAACAAATTGATTTAGGGATCACAATTGGCTTTCCAAAAGATGACTCACTGATTGCACGGGCATTACATCAAGACCACCTTGCTCTTTTTGCGAGTCCGCAATTTTTAGAGGAAAATCTAGGCAGTCGAACCATTCAAAGTATTAGCCAGTTACAAGGCTTGCAGTGGATTTTACTTAAACAAAAATCTTTCTCTGATACCTTATTTTTGAGTATTGTGGTGAGCCAATTGAATTAAAACCGAAAAAATTTTATCGATGTACTTCGCCTATGATGATGGAAAAAATGGCAATCCAAGGTTTGGGCGTAGCGTCACTGCTACCTTCTACAATTCAAAAAGAAATGGTTGCTGGCACACTCGTACACATCATGCCTGAGATAAAGAGTCCCACTATTTATTTTTCTCTGGTTTACCCCTCACGCAAACAAGTGCCAAAACGGACACGTGCCCTGAACAACTTCTTACTCGAAGAAGGCTTGATAAATACTGATTAAATTGACTGTGTAGCGTGTTTTTTGCTACCACAGAATGTTGGTATATTTTCTGCTATTGCTGATAAGAACTGAGGTCAATTATTTACTAACACAGTGAGGTCAATGATGTTTACACAGCTCAATCCACCCCTCCCAGTATTTATTCCAGCAAAAAATGAATCAGCCTTAGCGCACGGTGTGATTGACTATGGGCCAGAGCAGCATCTGATGTGGGTTTGTTTCCTTAACTCAAATGGCGAATGCTGGACCATGGCTAATCCTGAAATTCGAATAGAGTGGAATCCATCTTTAGGACGCAAACCTAAACGAGCCCCTGATAATGTGGTTAATGTGAGCGCAAAAGGACAGTCTGCTGTCACAAACTAAAGGAAATATTACACAAGTGATGTAGTTATTTCATAATGTGTTGGGCATAGTTGAGCAAACATGACGAATGTGTAGGCCGTTCGCTCTTGGCACTGTTGGAGACCAAAAGTGATTGGAAACCTTTACATTTTAATGCTCAGACACATGCGGATGGGATGACTCTAAGTTAGGTATTGCAGGTATTGCAGGTTTTGTAGGTTTAGCTGGGTACGTGCATTTGCATATTACCCGCAGTAGCCGTATTGGGATCGCCGCCGTAGCGGCGGTGACGATTGCGTTAAACGATGGCTTTCAAGAATCGAACAGGATGAGGGGCAAGATGACGTTTAAGCGGAGTCTGCCCCGATATTGCCCCTCATGTTACCTAGTTGAATAGGCCTTTGAGCTTGTCACTGGCTTTTTCTAACAACTTGTCTTTTTCTTGCTCCAGTTTTTCTTTGGCCTTTTTCTTCGCTTCCTCTGCGAGGCGTTTTTTCGCTTGTGATTTTGCCGCGGCTATTACGTTGTCTAACATAGCGTTTACGACGGCGAGGCCCACTTTGTCGGCTGGCATGCCATCTGGCTGGCCAATCGGACCTGCTGAAAAGGTGGGTAAGGTGATCTCGTAGCTTTTGGTTGCGATGTTTAAATCGCCAGTGGGCAACTGTTCGAAATTAAGTTTTAGTCGGACATTGCTGACGGTGACATTTTCGACAATCACCAACGGATTCGAGCCATCTTCGGCGGCAGGTTGGTTTGTGGTCTTAGGTAGATTAGCGCTTAAGTTATCTTTTAAGGCGAGCAGGTTGCCACTGCCGCTGGCGTCTACTTCATAGAGAATTTCAGGCGCATTAATATTCACCGTTTGGACTACATAGGGTTCACTCATCACTTCACCTAAGTCCAAGGTGATGGTGTCAACGCTGAAGGCGTCTTCGTCGCTAAAGCCTGTCGGATTCTTTACATCAAGATCGCTAATGGTCATACGACCTTCTGTTAATGCTAAGTCAACATTAAAAACCGTTACCGTCGTGCCCAAATATTTACTACCCTGTTGCTCGATCTGCGCACGAATAAAATCACCTGCACCGCTTAACATATACCAAACACCGCCTGCTATAAGCAGAGCCAATACTGCAAAAATGACTAACACTTTTTTCATCGCTTTCTTCCTTAACTGTTAAATAACGCTATGAGTGTAACAGAACAAGGCACTAAGCTGTCTATTACCTTTGAGCAGGCAGGCTTACTTGAAACAGGGTATACTGACGGCGTTAATACAGACTTATCCGATTTTTAACCTATCCCTATCGAGTAAAATGATGGCTATTGCTGTTTCTTCGTCAAAGCTTAGCCTACCTGAGCACAATCCGGGCGTAAGCACGGTCTTAGGGTTTCTTATCCTCAAATTTCCGGCAATTAGCAGTGATGTGTGGCAACAGCGCATGGCGAATGGCAAAGTTCATTGGCATGATGGCGAGCTAATTAACGCGCAAACGCCTTTTAAAGCGCAGCAGCGGGTTTATTATTACCGTGAAGTGAATGTCGAGCCTGTGGTGCCCTTTAGTGAACGTATCGTATTTCAAGATGATTTGATTTTAGTGGCTTATAAACCGCATTTTTTACCTGTTATGCCCGGTGGTGCATATGTTGAAGAATGTTTGCAAAATCGATTACGCCGCAAAACCGCTAACCCCCATTTGCAAGCGGTACACCGCATCGATAAAGCGACGGCGGGTTTGGTGTTATTTACTCATCAGGTAGAGACCCGCCAACATTACCATCGCCTATTTGAAACACAGCAAATCACTAAAACCTATCAGGCCATTGCTAATATTGGTAACAACGCGATTTCCAATGATCAAACATGGGAAGTCAAAGCGCGGATGGAAAAAAGCCAGCCCAAATTTTTGATGCAGATTGTTGAGGGGGTGGCTAACAGCCACTCTCATATCCGATGTGTACAACAGACCACCGAGCAAGCTTTATTTGAGTTAAAACCAATAAGCGGCAAGACTCACCAATTGCGCTTACACATGCAAAGTATTGGTTTTCCGTTATTACACGATACGTATTACCCCGCACTCCATACAAGTCGGCTAGATGATTACAGTAAACCACTACAACTTTTGGCTCAGCAGCTTCGTTTTGTTGACCCTATCACCCAACAAGTACGACATTTTTCAAGCAACACAGAACTAAAGCTAAATGCGTAATCAAGGTGTTTTTAAGCAAGGTCTAAGCGTTTTGTTGTGCTAAGGATAAGAGTTTTTGTAAAAAGTATCTTACAATGGCGCCAGTTTATCTGACCATCAATAACAACACAGGAAAATAACATGCCTTACGTAGATTTAGTCGCCATCTTGGCGGTGCTTCAGTTCTTCTTTTTTGCGCTAATGACTGGACGAGCTCGCATGGTGACGGGGGTTAAAGCTCCAGCGACGAGTGGTCATGAAGATTTTGACCGTATGTACCGTGTGCAGATGAATACTTTGGAATTGCTGGTGATGTTCTTACCGGCCTTGTTGTTAGCAGGAAAATACTTCTCAGGTTTAACGTGGTTGGTCGCTGCCTTGGGCAGTATGTATATTATTGGCCGCTTTGTATATTGGCGAGCTTACGTGGGCGATCCTGCAAAACGAGGCCTAGGTTTTGGCTTGTCCATGTTGCCTATTTTAGTCTTAATTCTCATGGCGCTGGTAGGCATCATTTTGTCGCTCTTATCTTAGTTATACCAATTAACATAAACAAAGGGGCCACTACTTATCCTAAATAATGGCCCCTAGCATAAATTACGTGAAGTCAAAGACCAATAAGACTGAGTTAATTTATGTACAGCCAAGTTAACGCAAATAAGAACTATTATCAATTGATTTTTACTGGGATGTGCATTTAAGCATATAAAGAAAAAACGGCCTCAATTGAGGCCGTTCTTTTAGGAGAAGGTGTTACGCTTCACCC
>NZ_JANQVQ010000108.1 GCF_030730205.1 Paraglaciecola sp. | reverse complement strand
ACTGACGATCTAGGTTTTTCGGACGCGGGTTCAACTCCCGCCAGCTCCACCAAATGACGGACTAAGCCAGTCCATAACCGGCTACGAACCCAGCGTAATTGCTGGGTTTTTTATTGCCTGCCATTCTATGCTGGTCTACTATGTTCTAACAGATACCCCCTATGTTTTAGGGTATTTATGCGGGGTATTATGATCTGCGCCAAAACCGATACCCTAAGGCAAAAAAGTACCATTTTATCGGAGGATAGTTTAAAAGATGCTAAACATCCTCGAGACGAAGCCCGTAAGCAATTAGCACAAAGTATCGCACCCAGCGCAGAAATGCAGACCCGAAAGCTGGCAAATTATGAGTTCTCGAACAGTTTCAAACGTACTATTTCGTAAGCAACTGTTCTCATTCCCCCCAATAAAACATTGAAAACTGTTTTTTCATTATTTCCGCTCTATACGTTTTAGAGCTAGATTTCGTAGCCATGCCGTAACAAACGTGTAGAGGAATCAAGTGCTCTTCTCTTGGGTGACAATACCTAGCTCCTGGAGCCGACGTCCAATTTACGAGTCTTTCAAGTCTTTCCTGTTCTGACAAACTCACATCATTTATTGTTTCCCTGAGCCACTCATCAAAAGCAATATTATTGGCGAGCGCGCCTTGAGCATCTGGGGTAAAAAATGCACGTATGTTGTGAAATGAAGAGCCAGATCCTAAGACCAGTAGATTATCCCAATTCAGCGATTTCAATGCATTACCTATCTGAATGTGCAGTAAGGGATCTAGAGTGTATTCTAAGGAAAGCTGCACACATGGAATATCAAATTCAGGGTACATGATCTTAAGTGGTACAAATAAGCCATGATCAAAACGCTGTTGATCATCTTTCGCAGCGTCGATACCGCGCTCTTTAAGTGCATTGACAACACACTCTGCCAATTCTGGTTCACCCGAAGCGGGATATTGGATCTCATACGATTCTTTTGGAAACCCAACGTAGTCATAGATAATTCCAGGACTTATTCCTGACGTTACTGTCGGTAAACGTGCCTCCCAATGGGCGCTTATCACCAATATTGTGCTAGGTTTACCCACTTCTGCCGCGATTTCTTTGAGAGTTTTGATCATTTCGTCATGATCAGGATCTCCCAATAGCGGCATGGGGCCGCCGCCATGAGAAAGGTAGACAATATTTCGTTTCGATTTCATATAAATTCCGGTTAGTTTTAAAACCAAGGGCCTACAGGAACAATTCCCATTGGGTTCAGCGCCTTTATCGAGTAATAACCTGCCTTAATGTGTTCAATATTGACGGTGCTCTCAATGCCCTCCATCAACAAAATGCGATACATATAAGCATGGAGCTTTGGCATCTCTTTGATCATGTTTCGATTACATTTGAATAGCCCATAATAAGCAACATCGAATCGGATCAGGGTCGCAAATAAACGTATATCTGACTCAGTGAATGCTTCACCAAAAAGGAATTTACGCCCATCTGCTAGCTTTTGTTCCATCGAGTCGAGTGCCGTAAATACTTTTTCATAAGCCTCTTCATAAGCTTCTTGAGTGGACGCAAAACCTGCCTCATAAACACCGTTATTGAGATTGGAATATATATAGTCGTTGAACACATCAATTTGCCCCTCTAACGCCCTAGGTACCAAATCTAAACCTTCGCCAACAATCTCAACAAACGCGGTATTAAACATTCGAACAATATCCGCTGACTCATTATTTAAGATAGTCTGTGTTTTTTTATCCCATAAAACAGGTACGGTTGCTCTGCCAGTAAAATCTGGTGTGACTTCGGTGTATAGCTCATGTAAATAGGTCGCCCCATTTAGATCATCATGGTCACTATCTTTAAAGCCACCAAACTGCCACCCTTGATCCATGAGTTTGGGATTAATCACTGAAACAGAAATAATATCTTCCAAACCTTTTAAGACTCTCGCCATTAAGGTGCGGCTTGCCCAAGGACAAATATAGGCAACGTACAAGTGATATCGATTAGCCTCCGCTTTAAAACCACCCTCACCAGTTATGCCGGGAGAACCATCGGGTGTAATCCAATGTCGAAATGAAGATGTTTGTCGTATAAAGCGACCTTTTTCATCCTTATTTTGAACTGGTTGCCAGTTCTCTTGCCAAACACCATTGACTAACATTGGCTAATACCGCCATAGAAATGGCCTTCCCGCTACACAGAAAGGCACTACTGATAAAAATCAAGCAGCTTGCTTTTAGAGCGAAAGATTATCTTTTAAAGCACAACCAACTACGTTTTTGTTATGACATTATCCACTGCATAACTTCCAGCTCCTTGAATGGTTAGCGCTACTGTTGCAGCTAACAAAGCAAGAGCAAATTCATATCCATTGTTTGATAAGAAAAGACCATGCTCAAAGTGCACGCTAAAAATAGCCACTAACATAGTAAAAGCACTTACCGCTGCAGCAGGTCTGGTTAACAAGCCAAGAATCAAGGCTATTCCACCAAAGAATTCTGCGCTACCTGCCAAGAGGGCCATCAAATACCCTGGCGCCAATCCGATACTTTCCAACCATTGCCCAGTACCTTCAAGACCATAACCACCAAACCAGCCAAACAATTTCTGTGCACCATGAGCAGCTAGGATAATCCCAACAGGTACTCTTAAAGCTAACGCAGCAACGCCTGCATCTGATTTCAATATATTATGTATAGTTTGCTTGTTTATCATAAAATTCCTCTCTAAGTGATTATTAAAGACTGACCGAGCTGACCACCTCAATCAGGTTGAGATCTATACTACTAACAACATATAAATGGATAAATAATGATATTATGGAATAATTATCAACATATCATTTGTAATATAGAATTTATCTATGGATCGATTAGACACAATGAAAGCGTTTGTTACCGTGGCAGAGCTAGGCAGCTTTACCAAAGCTGCTGAGAAACTAGAGACATCAAATCAACTAGTAAGTAAATATGTATCGCAGCTTGAAGATCAGCTTGGCGTAAGACTGTTTAACCGAACAACTCGGCGCGTTCACTTAACCCAAGAAGGTGAGCAGTGTTTACATCATGCCATGCATATTCTGGAGAGTGTTCATGACATGGAAAACCACTTTGGTGAGTTGCAAAGTACTGCAAAAGGTCTATTACAAATCAGTGCGCCAGTAGACTTTTCAACATTGCACCTTGCACCCCTTATTCGGGATTTCAAAAAAAAGTATCCGGAAGTAGGTGTTAACCTAGAGTTGAGTGATCGTAAGGTGGATGTCATCGAAGAAGGGTTTGATGTAGCTCTGAGAATTGGGAACTTAAAAAGCTCATCATTAATTGCAAAAAAAATAGCGCCAATAAAACTTGTGCTTTGCGCAGCCCCTTCATACATTGAACAGTACGGAAATCCCAGCCAGCCTGATGAATTGAACAGCTCGCATTTCTTACATTACAGCTACACGGATTACGCCTCATCCAATCACCCACTCATGAGGGTATTACGCGCTAATTCACAGAATAATCAAGTAGGATTGACTGCAAACAATGGTCAGATATTGACGGCAGCAGCTACTGCTGGTGAAGGGTATATTCTACAACCAACTTTTATCGTGGGTGAAGCACTAAAACAAGGTAAACTCAAAACCATGTTAAATGACATTGAAGTGGATGCGATGAGCTTATATGCAGTCTACCCTCATCGGAAACTTCTTGCGCCAAAGCTACGTGTCTTTCTCGATTTTATGAGCTCTTATTTTGGAGACCCCCCTTATTGGGATGTTTATTGATTAAAATCTCCTACTAAGAGGCATTAACTGAGATTGGAAATGTCCTAGCTTGCAGTAAAAATACGTGTCAAACGACTATCTGCTAGCTTATGACAAATAAAACTCCGTAGCTCCTGCGCAAGCATAAACCATAAGAAGCTTACTTAAACTATGGATGAACTGTTTTGGCGACTATAATAAACACCAAACCGGTGCCCTCTCAGCTCCACCAAATTGAATACGGCGCTTTTTAAGCGCCGTTTTTCATTTCTGCAA
>NZ_JANQVQ010000107.1 GCF_030730205.1 Paraglaciecola sp. | reverse complement strand
GTACTGAAACATCACTATTGGTTCTATTTCTAACTCAAACTCATCTTCTATTTTCCCACATAACAATACTGCATATAAGGAGTCCACTCCTACAGCAGCAAGTAAAGTATCAGCGAATAATTCTTCGCGTGGTTTTTTACATAACTGCGCCACATTATCCAAAATAAAGTCGATAATGTTCTGATGATTAGCTTGATTCAATTATAATAACCTCTTGATATGAATATGATTTACATTTATAACTCAGAATTAATGTGGAACATTAACAGGCGAAACCAGAATTTGCTTGTATGCATAAGCAATGTTTAATTCGTCATCTGCAACTTTATGTAACACATTAAGATGGGTAAAACGTGCCATAAACATGGGCACAAGCTCTTTGAGGATCCGCTTTGACAACATCGCACCTACGCAAAAATGCGTTCCAAATCCAAAATCTAACTGCTTAGCTATTTTGTTATTAACTTCAGATTTTATTACAGCTTGCTGTATATCAATCAGTACGGTCATCCCCTCATTGATCTCAAGACCTTCTAATAATATCTTTTTCTTAGAAATACGGTGAATGTATCTAGGCGCAGTAGATAAATGAAACAGGAAATCAAACTGATCTTCAAACTGTGCAACAGTTAGCGCCTTACCATTATTTTCAGAATAAATAAGTGCCAACATATTAACAGTGGTCTGAACTAAGGGTGCCATGGCCGCATACATTGCCGTTACAAAGGCATAGCAAGTTAGCTGGTCAAAAGGCTTGTCAATTTGCACTTGTTCCAATAAAGATTTAGTGGGCAACTTACGATCACCGGTATTCGTTTGCCCAGCCGCCTCCGTAGTTGCTGCCTCTAGCATTTTTATAAGATATTTAAAATCAGATTCACTCTGAAGCCTTTGCTTAAGCGGCAACATTGGCTCTACCATACGCTGAAGCACCGTAGCTATGCGATCAAAATCTTTTTTATTACTCGGGAAAACCCCCAGTAATGGGCGGGCTATTCTGTCGAAAATTGGCAGGCCAACATTGGCAACTAAATCAAATGAGCCAAGTAAAGGCAAATCATTAATAATGCTCTTAATTTTCTCGGAAAAAAAAGCATCCCACTGCTTGAGATTACTTCTGCTTAAAAACTCCAAAGCGATCTGGCGCAGCATTTTGTGCCGTGAGTTCTCCAGAAAAAACGGTGAAGCATTCACAAAACACCGGGTCATTTCAAACGATTTACCAGATGCCTCTTCCAAGCGTTCTAGATATTGATAAAGATTCGGTATCTCAAAGTATTCATTTTTTAAAATTTGCAAAGCAAGCTTGTAATCAGTTATAAAAACCATGTTAGGGTTGTTTGCAAATTCGTCAATCTGGCGCATATCCGTTATCACTGCTTATTTCCTTGTTCCTCATCTCCCAATAAGACACTGGCAGAAGCGATCCTCTTAGCTAATAGAGATGACTTAAATATTACACTGTGTTGTTCAACCCTAACATCTGGGAACCGCCGAAATAGACCGGAGATAAAAGTCACAATCAGTTGACGGGCTAATTCAGAGCCAGGGCAACGATGAACACCTGCCCCAAACGCAAGATGGCGCTCTGGAGGGAAGTTGGCAATCTGTTCATATTCACAATTACGAAAGTGAGACTTATCCCGGTTGACCGATGGCACATGAATAAACAGAGAGTCATTCTTTTTTAGCTCTATATCGTCTATCACTACATCCGCAGATGCCACTCTGGTCAAATATTCCGTAGATACACAAAACCTTACCAACGTCTGAAAATATGCTGCCACCCACTTTTTATCAGAAAATTTAGACCGCAAGGGCTTCGAAAGAGAGTCGTTTTTAATCACGATGTGCGAAATAGTCTCGCTGCTCGTACGCGAGGCAATTAGAAGTATTGCTATGGTTGCAGCGATTTGATCTAACGAATAAGACCTATTTTCGCCCATTAGCTTACTATGAATATCATACATTAAGCCTGATTTACGTGGGTTTTTCAGCTGCTCAATAATAGAAGTGATCATATTACGCAATACGGCTTGTATTTTTAGTAGCGTTTTTACTGACTGAACAGGCTCTACTATTTTTACACTTACATCGACATCTCTTAAAAACGACCTAACACAAACTGGCGCATAGCCAAATACCCGTTGAACCAACCCCACAAAAAGTGGCTCTTCAATGTCACAAACAATATCGACTACGCCAGATTTTTGCGCCAAAGTAAACAATACCTCTTCACAAACATCGTCGATAATCAATTGATACCGAGATACGTTTTCTGGTCCAAGGGGTTCACGCAATCGCTCTTTTATATCTTGATGAATACTACCTTGCATAAAAAACAACATCTGCTGTGAATAAGCAATAAGTAGCTTTAGATCGACGTTGGCACTATTTTGTATTTTCTCTAAATAATCAACTGGTGAAGGTGCCAGCATAACAGGTTTTGCTAAACACTTTTGTGCTGCCTGATGCAAGCATATTAATGGCCGTTTAGAATGCTGCATGCTACTCCTCGCGCTTCACCCAGCGCTGGATCTTACCACTTGTTGTTCGAGGTAGGGTATTACGTTTGTATAAGTCTATATCTCGTACAAATACCCCAAAAGCATCATTAAAAGCTAACTGAAGCGCCACAGCGATTTCGTTATGCGATAAATTGCTTTGGTTTTGGTAGGTCTCAATCGAGAAACGCAACACATCACCACCTTCCGCTAGTTGAAGTATAATTGCGTGAGGGTTAAGTTGCGGGCAAATTTTATTTGCCAACACAGCAAAATCAAATGGATAGAGGGTTTTCCCCCTTAGTTTGATAATATCTTTTAATCTACCAGTTATAGTTAAAAAATCATTTTGGATGATACCCACATCACCCGTTTTAATCCAACGACGTTGCTGATACTCGAATGAAGGTAGTTCACCTGAAGTATAGTTTAGCGCCACAGCATCCCCGGTAAGGCAAATTTCACCTTCCAGGCCGTCTTCAAGTGATTCATTATTTTTCAGGGAAAAAATACCTATATCAGCGTGTTCCCGTCCTAAGTAACAAGGTAATGTATTATCACTTTTAGGCTTCATCAGCAGCGGCAAAGCACAAGAGTCTTGTCCCTCAATACACCTTTCGCCACCAGCGAATAATACGGTTTCAGCAAGCCCATAGCAGGCAAAAAACGCACTTTCTGAAAATCCAGCATCAGACAACCCTTCAACTAGATGTTGCTTAAGGCTTGCAGGAATATAGTCAGCACCACAAAAAGCTGAAGTCCAACAACTCAAATCCAGTTCAGCTTTTAACTTGCTGTTCAGATAGCGCAGACAAAGCTCATAGGCAAAAGGGGGACCGCCACTAAAGTTTACTCTATACTGACTAATAAGCTTTAACCAGATTGATGGACGACTTATAAAATCCTTAGACGCCATCATCATTATCCAACCGCACGCCAATATGGGATACAGAATACCGCCAAACAACCCCATATCATGATAATGCGGCAACCAGTTTAAATAACGATGCTGCTCTCCGAGTTTCCAGCTCTGGCGCATCTTCGCAAAATTAGCGAGTATCATTTTCCCGGTAAGCAACACCCCTTTAGGACTCGCGGTAGAACCTGATGAATACTGAATTATCGAGATATCATCCACTGGTTGTAAAAACTCAGTAACTGGCTTTAACACGTTAGCCTTCGCCAACAAGCTTTCAACCGTAACAATCTCAATATTTGGTAAACGCTCTGCTATTTTTTGCTCATCACTGGTATGAACAATCGCCCACTTAAACTTAGTGTCATTATGTATAGCAGATAAACGCTGATAGTCTTGGTCTTTTGTAGGAACCGGACAAGGTGCAATAGTCGTACCGGCGTAAATACCGGCAACTAAAACAGATAAAAACGCCAAACCTCCATCCAACAACACCAAAACCGGTGCTTGCGCTAAATGAGTGTCTATAAACACGGCAGCTAGTTGACGCGCTTCGGTATCAACAGCCGTGCCACTTACACCGGTAACGTGGCCAGACTGATACTGGTTGATAGCACAGGCATGCTTATTGGC
>NZ_JANQVQ010000106.1 GCF_030730205.1 Paraglaciecola sp. | reverse complement strand
GGGTTAATAGATGATTTTTAGTGGCAATGAGAATCAAATGTAATCATAACTGGTCATTGTATGATGGCTATGTTATAAAAAGGTGAATTAAGGTTAATCAAACGTACTAGCAGATTGATCTTTGTTCAACCTGATTCGAGACCCAACATGAACAGACGCGATTTTCTTATTAAAAGTAGCATGGCAGCTTCCTTACCCTTGGCAATGTCTACCTCTGGCCAAGCCCTTAGCATGGCAAACCAAACAAAACAGGCCGCTGTTAGTCGCCAAGCGGGTAGCTTGACTTGGCTGGATGGACAGGCGCCTCATCTGAATGCTGGGCAAACGTGGGGACAGCCTTGGCGCAAAGGGCAATTGCAAAAAAGCCAGCCCTTGTGCTTAGTTAATAAGCAAGGTAACAAGGTGGCTGTGCAATCTTGGCCCACTGCCTATTGGCCCGACGGTAGCGTTAAATGGACTGCCCATGCCGTTGCCGCCAACGCTGATCTTGGCGAGAGTTTTAAGGTGATGGCGGGCAAGGGACCTGCCGTTGAACTTCCTGTAAAGGTGAGTAACAACAGTCAGCACATCGTGCTTGAGAATGGTGTGTTTAGCTGCCTTATTCCGCGGTCTGGCCAATACATCATTAAAAAGCTTGAACGTAATGGCAAAGTGATTGCGCAAAACGCGACCTTAGTGGGGCTGCGTCAAGATCAGCCAGTTAATGAGCCTGACTCTCAGGCCATGGTTGAGTCATTTGTGTCGCGCATTGAGCAAGCCGAAATTGAACAAAGCGGGCCCATTAAGGCCGTTGTCAAAATCAGTGGCACACAACGCACCGAATCAGGACGAGATTGGTTGCCTTTTACCCTGCGCTTAACGGTGTACGCCGGTGGTGAAAGTGTACAACTATCTCATAGCTTTATTTATGACGGTGATGACCAAAAAGACTTTATTTCGGGTTTAGGTTTACGTTTTGACGTGGTGCAGCGGGATGAGTTGTATAACCGACATGTGCGGTTTGTGGGCCAAGGCGAGGGCTTGTGGGCGGAATCGCCGCAAGGAATTACTGGCCTACGACGAGACCCAGGTAAGCTTGTGCGCGACGCGCAAATAGCAGGTATTGCCACGCCGCCCTTAAATGAATGGGACGAGCGTGTTAGCAGTCGCATGCACTGGATCCCCGTTTGGAATGATTACACTCTTTCGCAGTTAAATGCTAACGGATTTAATCTTAAAAAACGTACTAAAGCCGGACATGCATGGATTGATTCAGATCAAGGGCAGCGCGCCAGCGGTGTGGCTTATTTGGGCGGTGCATCGGGTGGGATCTTATTTGGCATGCGTGATTTTTGGCAGTTGCATCCGGTGCAAATTGATATCCGTAATGCAGGCGCCGATATTGCACAAGCTACCCTTTGGTTTTGGTCGCCTGAGGCCCCCGCTATGGATGTGCGCTTTTACCATGATGGCATGGGCCAAGAAACACATGAACAACAACTCGATGCATTAAATATTACTTACGAAGACTACGAGCCTGGTTTTGGCAGCGCTTACGGCGTAGCTCGTACCTCAAGCTTTAGTTTGTTTGTATTAGATGCGACACCAAGTCGAACCGATACTATTGCCATGGCCGATACCATTCGTCAGCCTGCGCAAATTGTAGCTGCGCCACAAGACTACCTTGCCTCTGGTGTGTTTGGGGGGTTATTCAGTTTACCTGATCGCACTAATCCAGAAAAAAGCGCGATAGAAGATCGCTTAGATTGGCAGGTGGATTATTATCACAAGCAAGTAGATCAACGCCATTGGTATGGGTTTTGGAACTTTGGCGACATCATGCACACTTACGACACCGACCGACATGTTTGGCGTTATGATGTGGGTGGCTATGCTTGGGATAATTCTGAACTGTCTCCTGATTTATGGTTATGGTATTCATTTTTGCGCACTGGCGATGCGACCACGTTTCGCTTAGCTGAAAACATGACACGGCACAATCGTGATGTTGATATGTATCACGCCGGCAAATTTAAAGGCTTGGGCACTCGGCATAATGTGCAACATTGGGGATGTAGCGCAAAGCAACTGCGCATTAGTACCGCGGCCTATCGACGTTTTCATTACTACCTAACCGGTGATGAACGTACGGGCGATGTATTAAACGAAGTGATCAATGCCGATGAGGCGCTCGCAGCGCTAAATCCAACTCGCAAAGTAGCGCAACACAATCCCTTACCCGGAAAAGCGAAGATAGGCGTAGGTACCGACTTTGGGTCAGCCGCGGCGAATTGGCTAACGGCATGGGAGCGCACTGGTGATAAAAAGTATCGCCAGTGGTTAGAACGCGCCATGCGGGTTATTGGCGATCATCCACTGGGCTTTTTTGCTGGAGCCTTTGGTTATGAGCCGAGTACCAAAACGCTATTACCTTATCCTAACGTTGAGCCTTCACTATCCCACCTTAACTCAGTATTTGGTTTGATTGAGGTGTGTACTGAGTTGAATCAACTGATTGATGTACCCCAGTTTAAAGCGGCTTGGCTCAAGTATGGCCGTTTGTACAGTGCGCCTCGAGCGGAGCAAGAAGCCGCTATGGGCGTGGCCTTTAAAGGCAATAGCTTAACGGTTGCACACTCTCGTTTAACCGCTTATGTGGCGCAGCAAGAAGGGGATAGAGCCTTGGCTAAACGCGCATGGCACGAATTTGCTAAAGAATGGGGCGGTAAGCATCAACCGGGTACACAGCATATTGCTGGTCCGCAGGTGCTTAACCCAATTGATGAGGCGCCTTGGCTATCTACTAATGATGCGGCGCAGTGGGGCTTGGCTGCCATTCAAAACCTGGCCTTAATTGGTGAAAGCTTGGACTAAGTGCATACTTTCAATAGACAACAAACGCGCAGCTATTCTTAGTTGCGTAGCAGTAAAACAAATATCCCTTTGCCCTGACTCATTGAGAGACAGGGCAAAAAACTGATTAACCATTACATAGAGATTTGAACGTGATCCCTGCCAATATCGATGACTACCGACTTCTAGCCAAAAAACGCTTACCCAAATATTTGTTCGAGTACATCGACGGCGGCGCTTTTAGTGAAACCACTTTGCGTAATAATACCGCTGACTTGCAGCAAATTGCTTTGCGACAGCGAGTATTACGAGACATCTCAAGTGTGAGTACTGCATGCAGTTTATTTGGTCAGTCTTATAAGTTGCCCGTTGTGTTGGCGCCAGTGGGAATTGCCGGCTTAAATGCACGGCGCGGTGAAGTGTTAGCGGCGCAAGCAGCAGAAGAAAAAGGCGTGCCCTTTTGTTTATCCACTGTATCCGCTTGTTCAATCGAAGAAGTGCGTAAAGGCGTACAAAATCCTGTGTGGTTTCAACTTTACATGATTAAAGACCGCGGTTTTATGAAAGCCATGTTAGAGCGTGCGCAGGCAGCGGGCACAGATACCTTATTATTTACGGTGGATATGCCCGTACCCTCAACACGGTATCGGGATATTCGCTCAGGCTTGTCGGGCGGCAGCGTATTTCGCCGTCAAAGCGCTCGCTTTATTCAATCCGCTTTAAGCCCTCGCTGGGCTTGGGACGTTGGGGTGATGGGGCGACCTCATACCCTAGGTAATATTGCTCCGGTATTAGGTGAAAATGCCGGTATCGATGATTTTTGGGCGTGGTTAAATCAAAATTTTGATGCCAGCGTAACGTGGAAAACCTTGGAGCTTATTCGTGAAAACTGGAAAGGAAAGCTCATTATCAAGGGCATTTTAGACGCTGAAGACGCTAAAGAAGCGGCTCAACTTGGCGCCGATGGTTTGATTGTGTCTAACCACGGTGGACGTCAGTTAGACGGTGCATTGTCATCTATCAAGGCCTTACCTCCCATTGCCGATGCAGTGCAAGGCGATATTAAAATCTTGCTCGACAGTGGCGTTCGCAGTGGCTTAGATATTGTTCGCGCCATCGCCTCTGGTGCAGATGCGGTTATGATAGGCCGCCCTTGGGTATATGGCTTAGCCGCCGCCAAGAAAAAAGGCGTATTAGATGTATTGTCGATTCTTGAAAATGAAATGCG
>NZ_JANQVQ010000105.1 GCF_030730205.1 Paraglaciecola sp. | reverse complement strand
ACTACAGTCGTCATGTTTAGTTAGCTCGCTTAAACACTGACTAATTGGTCACTACATTAGCAGCGATAGCAATTTGATAAACAATCTGAGTAATATCTTTAACCGCTTGCAACAACTTGGTGTCGATTTTTGGCAGAACCAAAACTTGATCGCCCGGCGATAGTTTGTTTTTATCACTTGCGCCAAACCATTCACCGTCATGCACTGATACAAACGTGGTTAAGCCATTGGCATGTACGATGGCGATACGTTCGTCTTGTGCACGTTCGCTAAAACCGCCTGCCCAGGCTACGTAATCACCAATTGTTGCGTTGGGGTTGTATACAATGGCCTGAGGCAGAAGCACTTCACCGGCGACTTGGATTAAGTCGGTATGCGGTGGAATAATAATCTCATCGCCTTGCTCAAGTCGAATATTCGCTACTAAGCCATTTTCTGAAACAATCACCTTACCCAAAGGCTCTATTTGACGGGCTCGGGCAACAAATTCAGACACTAATTGTGCTTCTTGAGCACGAATTCGGGCTTCGCCATCTGATGAAGCAGGAGCAGTGAATATGCTTCGTTCAAGCCGATTGAGTGACTCGTCAATTAAGGCTTTTTGCTGTTCAATAACAGTCTTGCGCTTAATATAGATTGCCCCGTAATTGGCTTGTTTGGGATCAACTTCTACGTAGCTGAGTAAATCGAGTAATCGGGTGTTTTTTTCGACTGTATAAAACGATGGACCTTTATAACTACCAGAGATCTGAACACTGATTACATTTGCTCTTATGTCATCATTAAATAAAACGGTGTCACCATCCGTCACTGTAAACTGAGTAAATTCAACAACAGGAAGGTATACCGAAATTGGACCATCTTGTCGGTTACCCGTCACAGCAACGTGGCTCGTTTTACTGAGCGGGCGAGCGTAATAGACTAAGTCTTGCCCACTTGAATTGTTTTCTTCGAGTTCAAAGCGAAATGGATAACGGGCAGCGCCTTCAACTGTCACCATAGCGCCCTGTTCTGCGACAAAAATGACATCTTCGTCTTTAAATGAAAATGTACTCAATTTGCCTTCTTTCAAAAAGTCATACAAATCATACTCGATTTCAGTTTTACCGTTTCGCATGACTTTAATAGTGCGGTAACTACCGCGATGAGGATCAATGCCGCCCGCTTGTTTTAAAAAAAACAATAAAGAATCTGAAGCTAAGCCTGCATACTGACCAGGTCTTAATACCGGCCCTGCAACGTAAACACTCACTGGCGTAGCGGTAAGTAAATTGACATAAACACTGACATTGTTGGTATAAACAGATTTAATGCTCTGCGTGACCACGTTATTTATTTGCTTGGCTGGAACGTCTTTGACCTTCACTGGTCCCACGTCAGGAATAAATATATTACCCTGATTATCAACAGTAACAACTTGGGCATTATTAACTGTGCCCCACATCTGCACCGATATTTTGTCACCTGGTGAAACCAAATAGGAAGGGTTAAGCCCATCGCTGCGCTCAGCTGAAAAACCGCCCTCGAATAGGTTAGCCCCAAACGGAGGTGGCAGGCCCTCTTCTCCTGCTGGCATTGGTCCATAAACACCCGAGTTGTTGGCTGTATTGCCTCTGCCTATGCTTTTACCGTTCGATTGCATGTACTGTGATACATCGACTCGTTGGCTTTGGCTGGCTTGCCTTGCTTGTTCCAATTGTTCGGCTGTGGCAGCGTCTTGCGCATAATTAGCACCCGAAAAGCTCATCAAGAAGAGGACGCTAAAGCGATAAATAGTGGTTGTAAGGGTGTTTTTCACGAATAATTTTCCAACTTTTTATTTTTCGACATATTCAGAAATAACAGGCTTTATGAAACGCCATTGCTCTGATGCGTGTTCTTGGCAAACCACACGCGTTAGCTCTTGCTGTAAAAACACTTTGCGACATTGCTGTCCGGCAGCAGAGAAGAAGAGTTCACCTAGTTGTGCATCTTGTGCATTAATTTCGATAGTTGTACCTGAACGGTTTTGAGAAAGGGAAGCCCAAGCATCTTGTGAAACAATATCAAAATCTTGTTGAAAGCTATGTTCGACTAAAGGACGCTTTGCCACCGGTTGCTTGATCCCAGCACACCCCTGCAGCGAGCCTAATACGAGAAGTAATAAAAAAAGGGTTTTCATAAACAGCATTCGACCTGAAAAAAGAGTGCAAATACTAACTCGATAGTTAGCATTTGCAAAGGTTGATAAAAAAGAAGGGATAAACAACGAACGAAGGCATTATAAAACTGAGGAAGCGTTGTTTCCTCGCACGAAGCGCAGAATAGTCCAGATATTTTGCAAAGCAAAACTGTATACAAACAGCGTCACTAAAAAGCCAGAAAACATGATAACTTCTGACACTTTCAAAATTTCACCTAAAATACCAATACCGGCACACGTAGCTCCCATCAACAAAATAGCCGCTAATGCTCTTCGTGAAGATAAGCCAGCACGCATAAAAATATTATGTAAATGTTGTTTGTCTGGTCTGAGCATCGACTGGCCTTTTCGCCATCTGCGATACATGATTGCAGCCATATCCATTAGAGGCAGACCAATCAGCCAAACCGCAGTAACAGGCCGCATTGCCACTTCGTCGCCTTGAGTGTATTCAACAAGTAACCAGACGATAGTTAAACCGACAAACATACTGCCACTGTCACCCATAAATATTTTATTGCCTTTGAACCCTTTCCAACTGAGGTTAAAAGCCAAAAACGGCACTATCGCACCAATCACAACCATTGGGCCCATGATTGCTTTACCGTTGTTGGATATGAGTAGTAAAAACACGACACTAAGCAGAACAACTAAACTCATGCCGCCTGCCAAACCATCAATACCGTCAATCATGTTGAACGCATTTATTACACCAACAACACAAATTAAAGTGAAGAAATAACCAAAAATCTCGAAGGAAATAGAGCCGAAACCTAACAAATCACCCAAGCTCGTAATATAGTTTTGCGCACTCCAAGCCATGATAGCAGCAACGCCAAACTGACACATTAATCTGCCTTTGGGGCTAAGATCGAACATATCGTCTAACATGCCTAAGAGTATTATAAATGCTGATGCGGTAAAAAATAATGAACCGTTCTTGATCCATACATCTGTCGCAACACTAGCAATCAGTACTGCACCAAAAATGGCCACACCACCCGTTAAGGGCACCATACCCTTATGATTTTTGCGCTCGGTTGGATGATCGACTAACCCCAGCTTGTGAGCTAGCGGCGTCATAATGACCAGTAAAATTACCGCAACAAAAAAAGCGGTAAATACTGCGATAAATAATGGAACGAATTCCAAATGTGTGAACATATCCTACGTTTTCCCTGCTTTTACCGCTGTTTTTTAATAACTAGCAATAATCAAGCCTCAATATCTTATTTTAGAATCAACCCAGCAACCTCGACTCAAAAAATAGTATTTTTCGACCAGTCATCTACGTTAAACAGTAATTTAAATCTCTGTTTTAACTTAATTTGCTACCTTTATAAAACACATTCCGATTTTTGCTAAGGGTAACAAAATGTGACGTATCTTAGCCAGCAAATTAGTGTTAATTCTTTTCGTTAAATTGTTTCTAAAGTGCTACATTTTGTAACCAAAACGCCTAAAGTCACTAAGCATGCCGTTTAACGTTAATATTCATAACGCACTGGCTCACAAATCAAACAGTTTTAAGCTGCTTCACTGTAGAATTAAGCACGTTAGTTTACCTGATTTGTTAAACCTGCACCAATTTAGTTATTTGAATCGCACCCTTTTGGTGTCTTTATTCACCACATTGAGTCAGTGAGCAAAATTAAGACAACTTATACCCCTTTGCCTTGTTGAATCGAGTAAAAAAAATCCATTTTTGCTGCCATAGTTGTTTTACTGGGTTAGCTCTAGTATAAAACGCACAACGCCTACTCGATTTTCTCTGTGATGTTCAGCCGCTTAACGTTATTCACGCTTTAGTGGCGGTCTAAAGAAATGATAATAGGTACATTAATAATAAAAATTAAAGGCAATTTTGATGACGACAGAAACAACAA
>NZ_JANQVQ010000104.1 GCF_030730205.1 Paraglaciecola sp. | reverse complement strand
AAGGGATTGGCCGCATCGCATTAAATCTTGCCTTAACAGAAATCAAGCAAATACCCGATGTGAAAGAAATAGAAATTTGCTACAACCCCAAAAATGCCGTGGCCAAAGATTTTTATAGCAGTTTTGGTTTTGTTGAAACGGGTATGGATGAAGACGGTGACGATATGCTGGCTGTGATTACTTTGTAAGTATGTCACTGACACTAAAAGCAGCTGTTTTATCAGCAGCACTTTTTGCTAGGGTATCAAAGAAACCAGTGTTGAGCACGCTGACGAATATCCGAGCTAACCCGCAACTATGTATGATTTGCTAGCTTAGTTGCTGGTTAGCTCATTGCACCAAACTTCAAAACGTCACCCGAATTTACCACCACGCGCACTAGCTGCTTACCGGTTGCACTTTCAGGTAACAACCAGTTCCAGCAATCATCCATTTATTTAAACGTAAGCGATGAGCGAAATGCGGTCTTGTAATACCGTTATTACGTCGGCTGTGTGTTTAAAGCATAAGCTAAGTTAAACTTGAGTATAAGATGATTAAACAAGTACGGTCATGTGTAAAATGCAAATAGACTTTTGTCGTTGGATTCAATTCAAATAAATTACTTTTCTTTGTAGGCGACACCATGATTAAAAGTATGAAAAGCTAAAGCTGCCGCTTGTAATGGATCAAAATGACCTGAACGTATCGCCTGATAGCCGGCCCATAACAACCCCTCAAAAAAGAAGAACACCCAATCAACTGAATATGTATCACGAATAAAACCTTGCTTTAAATTAAGACTTATTAAATCTCGCAACTCATCATCTTGAGCTCTCATTCGAGATTGCAGTTTTTCACTACTCGTTAAGAGACTCTCGAATTTACTTAAGAATGTAAACTCAGAATAAAGAAGTAAAATGTTTTGCAAAACCAATCGAATTGCATCCATCGGATTACTAGCTTGTGCTTCTATATTTTGGTTTATGTCATCAAAACGGTCTAGACAATACAGACCAATACTCTCTTGCAGATCTTCTCTACTTTTAAACTGTCTGTATACAGTAGCTCTACCAACATCAGCGGCTTTTGCTATGTCGACTAACGTAGAGTCTTCATTTTGAATGAACAGTTTTAAACCGGCTTGAATAATAGCCTGTCTCGATCGAATTGCTCTTACATCCACTTTTGAGACACCCTTGCATCACAATAGCCCATTGACATATGATACACCAGTGTTTCGAAACGTTGAAATATAATCTATGAGGATATCAACTTGAGTCGAATAATAGGATTTGATTTTGCCCGTGCATTGGCTCTTTTTGGAATGGTCATTGTAAATTTTAAATTAGCAATGAATGCTGACAATGGCACTCAAATGCTACTCAGTTTTGCCCATTTATTTGAAGGGCGTGCTTCGGCTCTTTTTGTCATATTGGCTGGTATAGGGATCGCATTTTTGACAAAAAAGGCGAGAATGAGCGGCGCCTCCGAGGACATCCAAAAGGTCAGATGGTCTTTAATAAAAAGAGCCATATTACTTATTGTCGTTGGCTTCGCTTACACGCCAATCTGGGAAGCTGACATTCTTCACTTCTACGGTTTTTATTTTCTTTTTGCTGCTTTCCTGTTTACCGTTAGCAGCAAAAAATTGCTGTTAATCGCCATGGGTTTTGTGCTGGCCTTCCCTTTATTGTGGGCATTTTTTGATTATGAACACGGCTGGGACCTGGCTAACCTGAGTTATTCTGGTTTTTGGACTATCGATGGCATGATTAGGCATATCGTATTTAATGGGTTTCATCCTATATTCCCATGGTGCGGCTTTTTGATTTTTGGCCTTTGGTTAGGACGATTAGATTTAACTAGTTCGAAAGTACAAAGAAATCTTCTTCTCTGGGCGTTAAGTATTTTAATTGTGACGGAGATAGGTTTTTATATGCTTAGAATGTGGGCTGGGGATGGAACATCTATTGGAATGACCAAAGATGAAATTGATTTTCTACTCAGCACCTCGATCATACCACCACTACCTCAGTACATGTTATCTGCCGGAAGCTCTGCTGTTATTGTTGTATTGGCTTGTCTAAAGTTGAGCAGTGCAATGCCAACAAGCAGAGTGATCGAATGGATTAGCAAAACTGGGCAGCTGACTTTAACACTATATGTGGCACACGTGATTGTTGGTATGGGTACACTTGAGGCGATAGGATTACTTTATAATCAAAGCATTAACTTTTCGTTATTCGCTGCCTTGGTGTTTAGTATTACCAGCATTATCTTCAGCGTTTTATGGCTCAATCGCTTTAAAGCTGGACCGTTAGAAACGATATTTAAAAAACTCAGTCAGTAAATTTTAATCGTAAAAAAAATTTATAAAACCGCACTGTCTTTGGCGAGTAATGTTCGATTGCCGAGTCACATTCCAACTTCCGCTTTTGTCACAGAGCTGCTGTCGGAGGATAGCTATGATTTGGGTGGTAAATTAAATGCAATTAACCACCTAACCTCTCCCCTTTGGCGATCTGAGGTTCAAGATAGGGATGACGATGAAGATTATTGCAATATCAGGCAGTTTAAGAAAGTTGTCACTTAATACCCTGTTGTTACAACGGATAACGCAAATTTCTCCGCCAGATATCGAGGTTGAAATTTTCAGCCGGCTTGGCGAACTTCCGTTATTTAATCCCGATCTCAGCGAAAGCGAACAAGCTGTTGTGCTGGCGTTAAAAACGAAAATTATCAATGCCGATGCAGTGATCATCGCAAGCCCTGAGTACGCACATGGAGTCACCGGCGTGATGAAAAACGCGCTGGATTGGATGGTGGGGAATGAATCTTTTGTCTATAAACCGGTGGCGCTACTCAATATTTCGCCAAGAGCCACTCATGCGCAAGCTGCGCTGACAGAAATTATGACAGTGATGTCGGCACATGTAGTGGCAAAGGCTTCACTGACCTTCCCGATCCTCGGGTCAATCACATCGTCGCAAGCACTTGCACAAAGTGATGAAATCACGCATTTAATCAATGTCATGCTACAGGAACTCCAACAAGCAGCAGCTGTTTAGCCCCTTCCCTAACAGGGGCTAAACCACGCGACTAATGCTCGAATTCAGTTTCCACAAAACTCTTTAATGCGGCGAGACGTTGATCCCAACGACGTTCCAACTCAGCAATAAACCTGTGCGCTTGTTGCAAGGTGGCAATATCCAAATCGACCCGGGTTTCCCGCCCTTGCGAGCTCAGCTGCACCATCTTTGCATCCACCAGCACCTGTAATTGCTTCCTGGCGCCCTGGCGGGTGATGCCCAAATCTTGTGTCAGTTGACTAATAGTGCACGGCGAGCCATTGGCAAGCCGCATCACCATTTGCAGACGTACCGGATCGCCTAATGCTTTATATATTTCCGCTTCGATCATTTAAGCAATTTCAACATAAGTGACTAACCTGCCAAGCATAAAGTCCCAGCCGCCGGAATTTTGTTTAAAGGATGCTTCCATCACCTCAGGTGGCAATTGGGCAAAACCTGATTCGGTGAGGGTGACTTTACAGGAACCAGCATCTAGTGGCTCAATCCGAAACTCCACCAGGGTATTGGGCACACTAAGTACATCCCCTAAAAAATGATTCGAACCCGGGATCCAGCGATAAGCAAAGTAGTCATATTGCCTGGCAGCAACAATATAAACCTGATTTTGGCCATGCTCGCCAAAACCAAAAATGGGCTGCTCCCCGACTTCATAAGCACCTTCCAGCGTCTCTGGAAACCACTTCACCACCAGTTCAGGAGTGGCAATTGCGGCATAAATCCGTTGTTGAGTCGCTTTGATAACAATTTCACGTTTAAGGATATTTTGCATGGTCAGGTTGCCTTTTAGCCGGGTTGTTAAGCTCATTGGTCGTCGGGTTGAAGCAAGTAAATCAGATACAAACAAAATACGCAACCATTTGGTTGCGTATAATTATTCCTTCCAACTGAATGAGCTTTTAGGTTGCCTGGGATTTGCGGTCTTGTGGGTCGCCCCACCCACAGCTTTTATCAAAAATCACTAACAAAATTCCACTGCAGTTTTAACCACAGAGTGCGGCCAGGTTCGTTCACCCGTAGC